>DAOVGR010000047.1 GCA_030672305.1 Thermoplasmatales archaeon
TAGCGTGACTGGTGTGTTAAAAGACACTGGAGAAACCGTAAACATTACTGTTCCTTCAGGTTGGTTGAAAATTCAGCAACTTCATTTGTTTAATATTCAGAAAGGAACTAATACAATTACAGTTGATATTGATCTGGAAAACTCTATTCATACTTTTCATGGAGGGGAGGAATATAAATTCATACCTGTTTTAAGCAGAATTGAACAACATCATGGAACGATGTCACAGTTCCGTGAGCACAACCGTAGCAGAATTAGAAACATGGTTGGAAATAGAGCTCCAGCAATTGATATTCTTGTTAATGATACTCTGGTGAAGAAAAACGCTTGGGTAAACGCTAATGAGAGCACAGAATTTAACGCATCTGCTACTCTTGATATAGAGGGGGATGATTTAATATTTACATGGGATTTCGGAGATGAGACAACTGACACGGGAGCTATTGTAAATCATAGTTTTGATGATTCAAAGAAACTTTATAAAGTGACTCTAACAGTTAGCGATGGAACAGATGAAGCAATAGCAATTATAACTATCAATGTTCATGTAAGCAATCAGAATAATGGACAGGGAAACGGACAGGGCTAAAAAAAGTTGGTAACCCATCTCCTTTTTCTCTTTTTCAAAACTAGTAAAGACTTTGTAGATTATTCTTTTGGACAAAAGAAAGAATTAGGGGAGTGCTATATTATCAGTTCTAGAACTCCCAGTTGTCAGGATAATTGTCAAATAGTTTTGGATGTTGATTATCACTGGTGTAATCTATTACATTTGGCTCAGCGTCAGCATAGGCATCTTCAACATTATGGTATGCTGAAAGCCCTTCCATAAAGTAGTAGGTGAAGACACCGTGTTGCAAGTCGGATGTTTCCCAAGAAAGCTCTTCTTCTCCGCAAGCGGTAGTTATCACTCTACCTGTTCCGCTAAGATCATTCATCCCACCTGAATAACAGCTATCAAAAGTGAATGATATTTTCTGCGAATCAAAATCGGAAAACTTCGTTCTGAGCTGTCCATCGAGAATCAGGTATAAATCTGCTGATACAATTGTTTCATCGGTATACTCTGTATCACCATCATCGTAACCATCATACGTTGTGCCGTGTCCACTGTAGAAGAATACGACCTCTGAATCTGATCCTTCCCAGGAGTTCAGCCAGTCTATCGCAGCCATTATTTTCTTGGCTTTTGCATCACCATCTAGTAAGAGTTTTATGTTGCCCTCTGGATAGCCTTTAGCTATAAGATAATTGTACATGTCCTGTGCATCATCATCACAGTACTGCAGATCATACTGTTTGCCTCTATAATCTGAGATACCAATTACAACGGCCCATTTATCTACCGATGGATCTGGCTCTGGATCATTATTTTTCGGCGGCTTATTTCCTTGACCAGGTGGATCACCGTGAGGATTGCCTTTCTTCGTCTCTCCCTCCTTGTATACTTCTTTAGGTCCCGTATATTCTTTCTCTTCGTCGAACGATGTGTTTGTCTCTGATATTAACGTTGGAATTGCTGATAGAATCATCACTGCTGCCATTCCAATACACATGCCTATTATTAGTATATTTTTATTCATATCATATCACCTTATTTTCGTTATAATAAAGTAGGCTTTATTTTAAATTATCGGTAAGATTTTATTTTAATCTATATTTTTCTTGTATTACAACTAACAAAAAAACTTGTTTTTCAATACATTTATATACAAGTTTTAGCGGATTCAATTGATGGTAGCCAATAAACTTACAAAAGAGAACTGTGAAAGGATTGCTAAACTAATAGAAGAAGGACATCAGATAAAGGATCTCGCAAAAAAATATGGTGTTGATAGAAGTACGATTTATAACCGATGTAAATATCTCTACAAATCAAGAAAAATCCCAATAGAAACAAAGAATAAGGTTATCAAAGCAATACAAAATGGTTACACCAAAGCTGAAGCAGCACAACTTTATGGTTTAAACATTGGAACTGTCATCAATTTCACAAAAGGCATAAATGGATACAGGTCTCAGGGGAATCATATTGTTAGAAAAAATGGGATTACACTACTTAATAGGTTAATGAATGATGGTTACTTGATTACTGATTTTGTAGTATCAACAGCTCGTAATCTTCAGATGAAGTTTCCGACAATAAGAAGTGCCCGTTACAAGGATAAAACATTCTTCTATCTACCAGGTCGAGAAGAACAAACCATTGAAGCATTCTTTAAAGAAAAGCCAGATCGAATAATATCTTATAGCGCTATAGAAGAACTTTCTTATCTTCTTGGTGTAAAGATTTCCAATAAAGATCAACGAAACCTGTTAGAGAAGTTCAAAAAGAAACATGATGATTATTGGAATAGTAGAAGACTCATACAGAGAAGTATAGATGATTGGGTTGATGAACCACAACCATCTGAAATAAGTTTTAGATTGATACCAAAACAAGGAGAATGGTGATATTAAGGAGGCTTGTTATTATGAAGGACGTTATCATCAATACAAAAGCTGTAGTGGCATTTACCCGCTGTCCCAGAAAAGCATTTTTTCTTCTTTTTAGTAAAGACAAAGGAAAAAACCATCAATATATGCATATTCTTGAAAAACAGAGGAGAATTAATCGGAAAAGGTATCTTGATTCTATCAAAAGAGACAATATAAGCATAAGTTTCTATGAGGCTAATGATATTGATAAAAACAGTGATTTTCTAATCGAAGCGACACTCAAAACTCATGATTTTGAAGCTTATTGTGATGTTATAACAAAGGCACCAAGCAGCTCATCTTCTGGTAGACATCATTACGAACCAACAATTGTCATTGGAACATATACTATTATGAAAGAGCAGGAAATCGAGTTAGCGTTCGCTGGATATGTCCTGAGATACATGCAGAAGATACTTCCTGCAGTTGGAAACATTGTTGATGCAAATAGCGATATTCATAGAGTAAAGCTTGATAATTATTATAAGAAACTCAGACCAATCATCAAAACTTTGAAAGAATGGATATCAATATCCTCTCCAGAACAACCACCAGTTATTTTGAACCGTAATTGCCCATCCTGTCAATTTCGAGATACATGCAGAAAAAAGGCTGAAGAAGATGATGATCTTAGTCTCTTAGATAGGATGACATCAAAGCTTATTCCCAAGTATCACAAGAAAGGAATCTTTACAGTCACTCAGCTCTCCTATCTGTTTAAACCAAGAAGAAAACGAAAGAGAACGAAAAATGCAAATTTACATTTCAAACCAGAGTTACAAGCTTTAGCGATACGAACAGAAAAAATATACATTCAAGAACTCCCAGACATTTCTAGGCACCATGTAGAGCTATTTTTAGACATCGAAGGTATTCCCGACCAAAGCTTCTACTACTTGATCGGTCTGCTAATATGCAATAGTAATACCAACTCGCATTATTCCTTCTGGGCAAATACTATCCAAGACGAAGAGTGTATTTGGAAGGAGTTTCTTAGAGAGATAAACAAATATCCAGAAGCCCCAATTTATCATTATGGTAGTTTTGAACCAAAAACAATCGATAAATTGATAAAAAGATACCAGACAAGTGATGTGATTAAAGAGCGTTTGGTAAACATCAATTCGTTCATCTATGGGCAGACATATTTTCCAACAAGGTCAAACAATCTGAAAGATTTGGGTAAATTCATAGACGCATCTTGGAGTGCACCTGAAGCTTCTGGACTGCAGAGTCTTGTTTGGCGGTATCGGTGGGAAGAGACAAGAAATGACAATTACAAACAGACGTTGGTTACGTACAATAAAGAGGACTGTAAAGCCCTACAGTTATTAACTGACTACCTTACCAAAATAAAAGAAACTGCCGATTCCCAGGAGAACATTGATTTTGCTAATAAGCCAAAACAAAACACAACGGAAAGAGGCGATAATGTCCATAGAGAACTTGAACATATCCTTAAAACTGCACATGCCAACTATCATCAAAACCGAATAAGCATTCAGTCAAAAGAAAAAGTTGACGAAATTGCTGAAATAAAGAAACGTGGGGCGCCGAAAGGCCATCAGGGATACATAAGATTAATTCCTTCAAAAGTGGGAAAAACTATCAGAGTGCCGATGAGAAGAAAATGTCCAAAACATAACGGGGAATCTCTTCAAAAAACAGAGAAAATGGCTGAAAAAATCATAATTGATCTTCACTTTACAAAAAACGGTTTGAAAAAAACTGTTACAAAGTACAAAGGAACAAAAGGTTATTGCAAGAAGTGTTACAAGCATTACAATCCCCGCATGATTAAAAAATTCCACAATCAACAATTATTTGGACATGGTTTCAAATCATTTGCAATATACAGCAGAATGGTTCTTAGATTACCGTATCGTATTATCAATCAAACAATTGAGGATATATTTGGTGAGAGAATGAGCTCAACCGCTATTATGGGTTTCATCAGACAATTTGCCCAATATTATACATCAACAGAAAAGATTTTAGTTAAACGCATCCTTGAAAGCCCTTTTGTTCATGTTGATGAAACACGCATTAGCATAGATGGCACAGAACAATACATTTGGGTGTTTACAGATGGGAAACATGTTGTATTTAGATTAACTGAAACACGGGAAACTACAGTTGTTCATGAATTTCTTTCTGGTTATGAAGGTGTGCTAATATCTGATTTCTATCCTGGTTATGACTCGATAAAGTGCCAGCAGCAAAAATGTTGGGTTCATCTTATTCGTGATCTTAATGATGATCTATGGAAATCACCATTCAACACCGAATTTGAAACATTTGTTTTCGAGGTGAAAACCCTGATCACACCTATTTTTCAAACAATCGGAAAATATGGATCAAAGAAATGGCATCTCAACAAGTTTAAAAAATCGGTAGAACAATTCTATAAAAAAAACATAATCGATAAGGACTATGAATCCGAAATAACCAGAAAATATCAAAAACGTTTTAGGAGATATAAAGAAGGTTTATTCACTTTCCTTGATCAAGATTTTATACCTTGGAACAATAATACTGCAGAAAGAGCAATAAGGCATCTTGCGGTACAAAGAAAGATCTCTGGAAGATTCTTTGAAGATATTACTCATAAATACCTTCTATTATTGGGTATTGCACAGACCTGTAAATTTCAAGATAAATCATTTCTCAAATTTCTTATATCTAAGGAGAAAGATGTTGATAAATTTAAATCCCCGAAACATCAAAAATATTCAAAGCCAGTTACCACCAATTGGACGGGAAAAAAGAGTTAGTCAATTTAGATATAAATAAACAACTTTTTCAATAATAACTCATAAGAATGTTAGCTGATAAATACTTAATATCTCCAGCTTACTCTTTTCATTATAGCAAAATCACTTTCCTTCTCATATTTATGTCTTCCAACATGATAAAATTCACTTAGTTCTTTTGCTTAATTCTCTCCTGTTGAACCTTTATTCTTTCTCTTTTTTTTACCTTAGCAAATAACCATTTCATTTCCTTGGCGTTTTTCTTTATAAAAAACTCATTTTTTCCTTGAGAGGTTTTTGCAATTTCTCTCCAGTTGGAGTATGTTTCTTTGGCATTTTTTTACATTCGGAAGTACTGTTTTAGGTGCACCTGATGAAGATATGGCTCTATCAGTTCTTCCCGCTCATTCATTATTATTAGAAGGTAAGGGCTATGAAGCAGTTGCTCTCTCTGCTTTGGGGAGTTATGGTGCTATTCTATTTTGTTTTCTACTATTATACCCAATCCGTTTTATTATTGGAAATCCTCTGTTTTTTTATGAGTCCTTAAGAGAAATTATGTTATTTGTTTTACTTGCTATCTCAATTCTTATGATTGCAACTGAAAAGGCAAAGATTGATGATTTTGGAAAAAAGGGTAAAATACCAGCTGTAATTGGAATGTTATTTGCTCTTTATGTTTTTTTTCTTTCTGGCATTTTTGGTATTGTTATTTTTGAGGTACCAGTTGATTCTCCAATAGGGCTTTCTTCTCCTGTTTTATTTCCAGCACTTGCAGGACTTTTTGGGACTCCTACACTTTTAACATCACTTATGACAAAACCAGTGATACCAAAACAAGAAATAAAAGAACTTACTTTAGATAAAAAAACTAAGAAATCATCCATTTTATCTATTACAACTGGCAGTCTTGGTGGAATTCTTGTTTCGATTATTCCTGGTATAACTTCTGCAACCGGAACTATACTTGCAATGAATGCTAGAGGAGAATCAGATAAGAGACAGACAATAATAACGCTTTCAGCTGTTAATACTGCTTGTGCATTCTTTGTCGTAGTGGTTATGTTTATTATTCTAAGATCTAGAAGTGGTGCAACTCTTGCAGCTATGGAACTTATGTCTGTTGCTGAATGGACTACAATAATTCTTCCGACAAATCTATGTTATTTTTTAATTTCGCTTCTTTTAGGAGGTACACTTTCTTATTTTTTAACATTAAAAGTTGGTAAAATTTTTGCAAAAAGATTTGCAAATGTACCTTATGCTTTAATTGTAAAACTAACAATTTCAATGATAATCATTCTTGTTTTGCTTTTTACAGGACTTGCGGGCATACTAATTCTTATAGTTGCAACATTAATAGGGCTTCTACCTGTTGAATGGGGTGTAAGAAGGAGTCACTGTATGGGCATACTATTAATTCCAATAATTCTTTATTTTCTCTGATTAATTATTCTTTAATATTAAATCTTCAATTTTTTCATAAAAATCATCAAAATTAATGTTATATTCCGTCCCAATAAGAAGCGCTGAAACTTCTTCTGTTATGTTTTTCTCTTTTGCCAATATATTTATTAATTCACTAAGCGCAACTGCATCAAGATTTGTATTTTCAACTAATAGTTTAATTATTTTATCTAAAACAGATTCCTTCTTTTCATTATGTTTATCAACTTCTTTTATTTTAAAGACTTGTTCAGATGGGGTAAAACCAACTGGTACAATTGTTTTTTCATAGCCAAAATTAGGTTTGATCAGAGTATCATTTTTTATCAATAAATCCTCTTTTAATGCTAGATTTATAAACGCTTTAGCATCGTCAGGTGTGAACCAATTCAAATCCATTGAAAGAGCAAGATAAAGATCAGAAAACTTAAGCGACTCTTTTCCACTTCTTTTGAATAAAAAGGAGATTATTATTTCTCTTTCAGAATCCATTTCTAAACTCCTTTATCTTGTCAAAGTCAACCAATACTCCTTTAATGGCAAATCCCTTCCAATAAGAAATATTTCTTAAATCCGACTCATAAGTATAAATCTTTTTTTTCATGCTAATTGTTTTTAAATAATCACTATCTTGGAAGCTAGATTCTATTTTTTCTCTTGTATAGAAATTTACGAAACCATCTATTTGTTGTTTATGTACATCTTTAAAATCATATTTGCCTTTATATTCAAAATCAACATTAGTAAAAATTTTATTTTCAGTTATATCTTTTATATCTGATATCTCTATATTTGACCAAAGTGGTTTTCTTAATGTTATTGTATTAGCTCCTGCCATAACTGCATCAACAACATCACCTAGATTTCTTGGACCAAAGTCGACCCACAGGTCATAAGAGCTAGACAGCCTTTGAAAGGTGCAAAAATTTGGCTTATCTTTTTCTATTCCGTCTAAATCTAAAATGTAGATTTTTTCATTTTCATTTATTTCTTTTAAAACATCTTTTAAAAAAGATTCTGGATGACCTAGAATTTTTCTTTTTTTTAGCTTTATAAGAGGGATAATCTCCATGAGCCTACAAAGAACTAACAGTAATAAAGGTTTTTCAAACAGTACATCTGATTGTAAAAAATGAGAAAGAACGAGTAATATACAGGAGAGAATCGGGTAAAAGAACTATGCAGTTTTTGTACATTAAATCGATATAAGTCTTTGAAGGAATGGGATTTATTGTTGAAACCTCGAAAAATATTATTTTTTTTACATGAATGCCCTTTTTGCAATATATTTAAATATTTTAACAATAAATATCCCTAAGGAGCTGATTAATTACATGAATAATCAAAATAATGCACAAAATTCAAATATTGAAGGAAAAATTCTAAAAGAACTTCAAAAAAACTGCAGATTGAATCTCGATGAAATTGGAAAAAAATGTGGGTGTTCAAGATATAAAGTAGCAAGAATTATGAAAAAATTAGAGGAGAATAATATAATAGTAGGTTATTCAGCAGTAATAAATCCTACAAAAACTAATCTCAGTTATTTTATCCTTCTTGTTAAAAGAACGTCTCATCCCTTTGATGAAGATATGATAAAAAAGATTCCTTTTACGCGTGAAGTTGATTTTGTACCAAATGTTAATGTTAACAGCATAGCTACTCTATATGTTCATGGTACTTTTGATTGGGTTCTGGCTTTTACAGCACCTAATATTGCTGATGCAAAAGAGTTTTGTAATAAAATTTTCAAATATTATAGTAAATATATTGAAAGTTTAGAACTTCTAACAATAGTAGCACCTTTTAGAATGAATGGATTTATAATGGCTTCAAATGAAGAAGTTAAGGAAATGACAAAGATTTTATAAAAGTAGGATTAGAAAAATATTTAAAATTACTTCCGGAACTACTGAAAAACAATAAAAAAGAAAAAGAGATTAAATATTTTATCTACCTAATCTTTTCTCAGTTTCTGCAATTGTAAGTCTTGTTTTTATAACTGTATCTGGGTTAAGTGATATACTATCAATGCCACATTCAACTAAGAACTCTGCAAACTCTGGAAAATCAGATGGTGCTTGTCCACAGATGCCTACTTTTCTTCTTGGTTCATGTTTATGTGCAGTGTCAATAACTGAAGATACAAGTCGTTTAACAGTTTCGTTTCTTTCATCAAAAATATGTGCAATAAGGGCAGAATCTCTGTCAAGACCCAATGATAATTGTGTCAAGTCATTAGAACCGATGCTGAAACCATCAAAAATATCTGCGAATTGGTCAGCAACAATTACATTTGATGGAATTTCACACATTACATAGATTTCAAGACCATTTTCACCCTGTTTCAAACTATATTCTTTCATGATATCTAATACTTTTTTACCTTCATCAGGAGTTCTGCAGAAGGGAATCATGGGTTTTATATTTGTAAGTCCCATTTCATTTCTTGCTTTTTTGAGTGCTTCACATTCAAGTCCAAATGCTGGCTTGAATTTTACATCATAATATCTTGAAGCTCCTCTCCAGCCTATCATTGGATTGCTCTCCTTTGGCTCGTATAAATATCCACCGACTAGATTTGCATATTCATTTGTCTTGAAATCTGACATACGAACTATAACATCTTTTGGATAGAAACCTGCTGCAATCTTTGCTATTCCTCTAGCAAGTGTGTCAACAAAGAATTCTACTTTGTTTTCATAACCCACACTTTTTTCATCTATTTGTTTTATTACTTCAGCAATCTTTGGATCGTCTAAAGCTTTCTTTTTTAATTCTTCATATTCAAGAAGCGCAAGTGGATGAATTCCAATATGTGAGTTTATGATAAATTCCTCTCTTGCAAGGCCAACTCCATCATTTGGTATTTGACCCTGCTGAAATGCTTTTTCTGGAACCCCAACATTCATCATAATCTGAGTTTTTGTTTCAGGTATTTGGTCAAGTTTTAATTGATCCATTCTAAACTTTAATAGACCTTCGTAGATACGCCCAACACCCTCTGAACAATCAACAGTTACATTTGCCCCATAAGAAATTGTTGAAGTGCCCTCTCCTGTTCCAATAACACAAGGAATGCCAAGCTCACGAGAAATAATTGCAGCATGACAAGTACGTCCTCCTCTATTTGTGACAATCGCACCTGCGATTTTCATGATTGGTTCCCAGTCAGGATCTGTCATATCGGTAACCAGAACTTGTCCCTTTTTGAACTTGCTTATGTCCTTTGAATGTTCTATTACATTAACCTCTCCCTGTCCTATCATGCTGCCTACTGCCTCTCCTTCGACTAGTATTTTTCCTTTTTCTTCAAGAACATATGTATTAAGTGTTGCAACATCTTTTTGGGAGTGAACTGTTTCAGGTCTTGCTTGAACAATAAATAACTCTCCAGTTTGCCCGTCCTTTGCCCACTCTATATCCATTGGTTTTTGATAATGGTCCTCAATAATATTTGCCCATTTTGCAAGTATTATGATTTCATCATCATTTATTACAAATTTCTTTTTATCTTCTTCACTAACCTCTTGCTGTATAGTTCCTTTCTCTCCATATATCATACGTTTTTCTTTTGAACCAATTTTTTTCTCAAGAATGGGTTTAAAACCATTCTTTAAAGTTGGTTTAAAAATATAAAATTGATCTGGATTTACAGTACCCTGTACAACATTTTCACCAAGCCCATAGGCACCTGTTAGATATACTGCATTTTTAAAACCACTTTCTGTATCAATAGAAAACATTACACCTGAACTTGCTAAATCAGAACGAACCATTTTTTGAATGCCAACAGACAATAACACATCGAGATGATTAAACCCCTTATCCTCTCTGTAAGAGATAGCTCTGTTGGTAAATAAAGATGCAAAGCAGTCTCTTACTTTCTCTAGTAACTCATCTTCTCCTCTTACATTTAAGTATGTTTCTTGTTGTCCTGCAAAACTTGCATCAGGTAAATCCTCTGCAGTTGCACTACTTCTAACTGCAACATCAACATTTTTATTATAACGCTCTTCCATCTCTCGGTAATGTTTTCGAATATCTTCTTCAAGATCTGGAGGAAGCGGGTTATTTTTAATAAGTT
The DNA here is from genome assembly GCA_030672305.1 of Thermoplasmatales archaeon. Lineage (GTDB taxonomy): Archaea > Thermoplasmatota > E2 > DHVEG-1 > DHVEG-1 > SG8-52-3. The sequence continues at coordinate 10,765 of DAOVGR010000047.1, forward strand.
CTCTAATTTTTTTCCCTCTTTCTGCAAGGTTATTAACATCGTGTGTATCAAGATCTGATAATATTTCCTTGATTTTTTTATCAATCCCTGCTTTTTCTACAGTATATTTGTAGGCATAGGCGGTAACTGCAAAACCTGAGGGAACATTAACACCTTTCTCACCAAGATTTCGTATCATTTCTCCAAGAGAAGCGTTTTTTCCACCAACAGATGGAACATCTTCGATTCGTAAATCCTCAAACCATTTGTTAAACTCTTCAATCATTATTTCACTTCCAAAGTGATTGGTGGGTAATATAAACCTGTATTTAAACTCTTTTTTTGATAAGAAATTAAACAAAATAAAATTAATAAGTATGTTTATGCAATCTCTTTACATTTTTATCATAAGCTGTACCAACGTTTTGGCCAATCGTATTGTGTAGTTTTAGTTCATCCAAAACATGTTTTTAATCCACGCTGTCTTTATATTTTCCTCTGGATGTTTCTCAATTTTATCGGCAATACCTCTAGCAATATCTACCGGTGCGCCAGTTTTTACTGTACTTACTACAATTTTTTCTTTTATAAAAGGTTCTTTTTTTCCATCCCTTTTTATAACTGTCTTAGGCATTTTTTATTCCTCTATAAATACAGCAGCAGCAATAACTGTAGTCCACAATCCATTTTTATCTCCTTGTGCTGTTTGTACTATACTTTGTGTTCGAACAAATCTTCCACTCATTTTATATTCCTGTTTTCTTTCATCCCATGCTCCCTCTATGTCAAAGTCAAGTCCAAGAGTCGTTGCAAGCATAGTTGCTGCTAAATCTTCTGCATAGTCTCCAACTTTCTGAGCTTTTTCACCAAAACTATGATGTTCAGAAATGTATCCATAGCTGTTTTTCTCTTTTGGGACTGCAACTCCAATTGACGCTCCAATTAGACGGGTAGGTTCATTTGTTTTATTACGAGACATTACACAATATGTTATCTCACCAGGTTTTAGTAGTTGTATACCTTTTTCACGAGTCATTATTTTACAATTTGATGGAACAATACTTGAAACACTTACCAAATTACATTTTTCAATTCCTGCATTACGTAATGCTAACTCGAAAGACTGGAGCTCATGTTTATGTCTTCCAGCCCCCTTTGTAAAAAAAAGCCTTTTTGGTACCATAACCTCTCCCCATAATTAAAATTTTTATTATAAATATGTCTATGATTTTTGATCTTCGCTACTTTCTTCTTCTCCTTTTTGATCCACTTTTGAATCAGATTGCATTTTTAGAAGATCTCGCATTTGTTTTTGAATATCAACTTGTTCTTTTTGGAATTCTACCTGTTCTTGTTGATATGGTGTAATTACATTGCCCTGTACCAATTCTTCTACAAGTTTCTTTACTTCTTTGTATGGATAAACTCCATGAAGTTCGTAATAACTTCTAGTACGAGGTGTTTGTACCTCTTTACCTCCACCAAAAAGGCCAAATAACTTCAATTTTTTCTCGCCTAAAGCAACTCCGCCACCTGCAAAAGATTTATCACTTCCAAGCCCAAAACCTGATTGACTGATAGGAATAATTGTTCCAAATCCAAAAATTTGTCCAATAATTCCTTGTTTAGCATTTATATCTGTTATTTTGTCATACCTTAATGTTCTTTCTTGTTTCGTAACTATTCCTCCTTTGAATGTTATTCGTTGGTTTGAGATATAATATTTATGAGAACGACGATAAAATTCAACAAGTATAAATCCTAAAATTGATATAAAAATTGTATAAACTGGAATAAAAATACCTATTATACCTTGTAATCCTAACCAGAAAATGAATCCAGTACCACTTGCAAAAACACAAGCATAAAGGATAAAAATACTCCATCTAATAGTAATTAGGGATGCAACAATTCCAGCTAATAATAGACCAATCCCCCAAAATGATAGTGAAAGCCAAAAATTGTCGGCAAAATAAATTTTCCATTCTGAAGCATTTAGCAGCCATAATACAAGCACTCCCCATATAACTAGGAATATACTAAGTGATTGAAATCTCATAAATGACAGCGGATGTGGTGAAAGTATCTTTTCCACTTCTTCACCTTTTAATAGTTCATCCTCATCCATCTTTTTCACCTTTGCTATTCTTTTTTAATTTTTTTATATCTCGCTTGGTTTTAAATTTATTGCTTTTCCTTTTGAGCAAAAGATAAGTTACCGTAATAGTTGATATTATTAATATTAAAATCGAAACAGTCTTTGTAAAATCTGTTGGGAAATAAAAAAAGAAAACTCTTGCAATTATGTAAGAAACTGGCATTGTTACATAGGAAAAAACTTTCCATCCACCAGGGATTTCATCTGTGGTTTTTATTAGCAGCAGTATCATATCAGCAATAATAAGTGATACTAGCGAAATAATTGACAACCAACCTAATATAATAAAAAATGCAACGTACCAATTCTGCCCTAACCAAAATGAAACATAGAAGAAAAAGTATGCAAATGCAAATAATGTTATTAGGCATAGAGGCTTATTTAGGAAGAGTGTTTTAATGTTTTTCAAATCATAAAGCATGTCTACTTTTTCCCTTTTTTCCTTACCGATATAGCTTGGTCTTATACCCATTCCCAGAAATACCATTAACATTAAAAATCCAAAATGTGCAGGATGTAAAAGATCAATATTAAGTAAGAAATTAAAGAAGCCATTTGCAAAAAAATATAAACTAGCACCAAAGGTGTTAATTTGTTCACCAAATGTATATTTTAATTCTAACAATTGAGATGGAGTAACAATTTCAAAACCACTGCTCATCAGGAAATATAAGCAAACTAGCAGTAGAAACGCTGGGATAAAAAAGGGCCCAATAAATAAAAAAACATTTGAAATCCACTCAAATATTCCTTTTTTTTCTTTTTTTGGTACAACTTTTCCATAATCTACACCTAGATGAAAATTAGAAATTCCGCTTTTTGTAACAGTATAACCCAAAGCATGACATATTGTTTGAAATAGGATTCCCAGAAAATTTGTAAATCTACAAAATGGCTCATGATTTGGTCTTATTTTAGAAAGTAGATATTTTTCACTTTCTATAAAAACAAGTTGAATAAACCAGAATAGTAAAACACCTAATACGGGAGCTAATGGTGCAAATACTACAATATCAATTGATGAGGCTTCCATCCTTCTCCAATTTGTGATATATGTTTTTTTATTTAAAACATTGTTTTTCTATTAGTTTATTGGTTATTTTCTACGTTCAACAACAATCGTACATTTTGTAGCAATTGCTCCAATTACTCCAAGAGCCGCAAGCCATGGAGCAATTACTGCTCCAATTAATCCAACAGTAGCAGGTAAATCAAGTAATATTTTTCCTTTCTCGTCTTTAATAATTATTCTTCTAACATTTCCCTCGTGTAGTAAATTTTTAACTGTTTTTACAAGATCATCTGATGATACAGTAAACTCCTCTGTTTTAAAGTCTTTAACTGAAGTTCCACATACTGAGCAGTAGTTAGCATCATCTGATAATTTTGCACCACATTTCTTACAATAAACCATGTTTTCTCACCAATATAAAATCTCAAAACACTTTATTCCTTAAAAAAGTCATCCCTATAAATGAATAATCCAAAAACTCTAGAAATTTTGAACGTTAAATAGATTTAATCATCGAAGAAATTTTATTTTGTACAAATTTATTCACGATAATTCTTAAATAATCTCTTGTTCTATATACATAAAAGGCGAAATAATGAGCGATTTCGTTATTGGTATACCTCTTGGAATGGCAATTGGCATTGCAAATAAAGATAAATGGAAAAAGAAGGAGTAATAAATGGCTAAATGTCCACATTGTAAAGAAGAAATATCTTTGAAAGATATTGATAGAGAGACCTTTGGAGCTGGTTTTCTTAAACAGGAGATAATGTATTCCTGTCCATATTGTAATTCTGTTATTGGATTTAGTAGAGGGAATTATAGGTAATAATCTAAAATCTGTTAACGATATGCTGTAAGTTCATCCAATGCTAAAACAGTTGAAGAATAAGTAAATGTGCTGTTTTTCCTATTTATGATTTATCTGCTATTGATAAGATTTTTAAGCTCTGATATATCATTTTTAATAGTTTCAACTTCTTCTAATTTTTTCTCCTCAAAATCGTTCAATATTTCGGATAATTTCTGAGTTGATGTATAAATATGAATTGGTCTGCCTTTTCCTTCCTTTTTAAGATCTCGTTTTGTTACCCATCCTCTTCTTCTGAGTTCTTTTATAGCTATACAGACTTCAGGCTGTCTCATATCTGCTGCTTGCTCAACATCTGCAGATCGAAATTCATCAACTTGATTGATATATAATAATGTTTTAGCAAGATTTTTTGGCATCCCTAGTTCCCTAAATATTTCAACTGCTTTCTCATCCTTTTCATCTAATACGAGCATATTTTTCCGTTTCATTTTTTCCTCCTCCTCATAACCCATAACGTCTATTCTTTTATAAAACCAATTATACATTCATTGAATTTATATAATGAATAAAAAGGTTTTGTAAAATTTCTAATTATTGTATCTCTACACTTTAATTAACCAAAACCACAATTTTGGTAAAATATCAGATTTGTTAGAAGTCAAAATAGTAATTTATAAAAACCTACAGAAATACTAAATTTAGAAATGCTCCCAAAAATCAATATTTATTACTATTTACTCTTCTTTTTAGTTGATAAGAATATTTCAATTGAGGATACATTAGTAGATCTGCCTTCTTCATTAGTAATGCTTTCGGTACCAATTTTTATATCTTTTATTTTTACATCTTTGATAAACCTATTTCTGATAATTTCTGCAACATCTACTGCTCTACTAATTGTTCTACCACGGGCTTTTATTACAACTTCATCTGAACCAGTACTCTGAAACTGTGTTACTACTGCTAGTACATAACTCATGGAAGGTTTATTTCTTACATTTATAGTGTTTTCATTGTTTTTACTTTTTTTTGAGGTCTTATATTCTGTTGTTTCTTCAGACATATTTTCTCCTCATCCATAAAAGACTTTCTGTATGTTAAATAGTTACTGTTTAAAAATTTCAATTCTTAACTTTACAATATTTCTTCTTAGATAACTTTCATATCTATTTCTTCTCCATTATGATCATAGGATCTCCATGAAGTAGTTGTAAAAGGATAAGCAGCAACAATATGGACTTTTCCAAACTTTCTAAATAGAAAAACGTCTGCATCTGAAGGGTGAAAAGAAATAGAAGGATGACTATGTACTGTTCCAACTATAGAAAAATCAATAGGTAGCATATGAAGTTTGAATATTGCGTGGGAATCACCAGAGATTGTACCAGGTAAAATCACAAGTTCTTTGATTGTATCCTTTTTATCTAAATCAACACGAAGAAAACCACCAAACTCATTTGGATAAGATGATTTTGCGCTTTCTAAAATAAATTCAAGGGTACTTCCTTTAATTTTCCAATGACGCTGAACTTCGTTGTTTTTTTTCTTTTTAAATATTGACATATTTTTATCTAACCAGTTTCAACCTGACCATCTGATAAAAGGATTCTCCAAATCTTACATATCTTGCCTTTTTCTCAGAGCCAGTTATTGCAATATCGCTTTCTGGGGTGACTGATAGAGGGGATTCTCCATCAATAACAATCTTTGATTCTTTGCTTTTAGCTAGTAATTTTATTCCAACAGTTTTCTTCAAAGGAACAACCCAAGGACGTGCTGATAACTTAAATGGGGCAAGAGGAGCAATTACCATAGCTTCAACTGTAGGATCAAGAATTGGTCCACCTGCGCTAAGTGCATAACTTGTGGAACCAGTTGGTGTTGCAACTATAACACCATCTGCACCAAAGGTTTCAATTAATTCATCATCAACAAAAATTTTAAGATACATTATTTTTGCTATACGTGGTGTCTGAATTGTTACCTCATTTGCAGCATCAGAAAGTCTTTTACCATCAACTATAACTTTCAATTTAGCTCTTTCTTCAACATTATAATTGCCATCTAACAATTTTTCCAAACCACTCATTGCATATTTCGATTCAATTTCTGTAAGAAAACCCATACCTCCAGAATTAATTGCAAAAATTGGTTTATCCACTTTTTCTAATGCTCTAAGAATAGTTCCATCGCCACCAATAGTAATAACAATATCTGCTTCATTGTTTATTTCCTCCAACACATATCCTTTAATACCTTTCTCCTTTGCAAAACCTTTCTCAACAAAGATTTCTCCCTTATCCTTTAAAAAATCATAAATTTCATTAGCCATTGAATATGCTTTTTTTATGTTATAGTTGTAGATTAATCCCCATTTCATATTATTATACTCCTATGCCTCAGATGAAATTTTCATGAGGGGCCTTAATTTCATCAACAAGGTTGGATGTTTAAGTACTAAAGCCTTAACAAGGGCAAAAGTACTAATCTCATCAAACTTGATATCTTTTAACGAGTCAGCAAGCATATTTAATGTTTTATCATCAAAATCAAGGAAAATTTCCTTAACCATATAATTTCTCTTAAGCTTCTTACCAAAAGCCTCCTTCCAACCTGTTTCATAAGATGAAAGTGTTTCTTTATCAAATTGCTGTTGTTCTATCGCCATTCCAATAGTTTCTCCTGCTATTTTTCCAGCCTCCAAACAGTGAGTTAGGCCACCACCTGTAATCGGATCTACCTGTCTTGCTGAATCTCCAACTAAAATTATATTATCTTTAACAGTTTCCACAGGATTTGCGACAGGGACCGCTCCAGCAAGAAATCGAATAGGATTTCCATTTTTTAACCTAGGATTATTTGCAATAAATTGATCAAGAAGTTTTTTAGGCATTCCAGCTTCACTTAAATTTCCTAAAACTCCAATACCTACATTAGCAACATCTTTTCCTTTTGGAAAAACCCAAATATACCCTCCTGGGGCAATCTTATTACCTAGATAAAAATCACAATAAGCTTCTTTACAATCAATGTTTGTTAGAGTATACTGACAACAGGTTTCTAGATCTTTAGGATCAAGTCTAGTATCAATACCTGCCCATTGTCCAATTTTAGATTCTACGCCATCGGTTCCAACAACGATATCTGCTTCAATTTCAATTTCATCATCATACTGTTTAGCCTTCACACCAATTATTTTATCTTTCTCTCTTAAAAGATCAATTGCATTTGTATTCATTACAATTTTTGCACCAGCTTTAGCAGCCTGACGTGCAAGCTCTTGATCAAAAATATCTCTATAGACCACATAACCAGTTTCATTTCCAGCCATTTCTGCTGATAGTTTTACCATAGTACCATCTGGAGAAAAGATTCTAGCACCCTCCATATTACATGCAATCCATCTTTTACCTTCAAGCATTCCCCATTCATCGATTTTTCTACTTACACCCTCTCCGCAAAGAACGGGAACACCAATTTCTTGCCTACGTTCAATAATTAGAACTTTTGCTCCTGATTCTGCTGCAAAACGAGCGGTGACAGTCCCAGCAGGACCTGCACCAACTATAACAACATCATATTTCATTTGCAGCATACCTCCCGCTAATCGCGCCAATAGGGCATATTCGAATACAGATTGCACAGCTGATACATTTTTCCTCTGTAACAAGAGCTCTTCCACCAAACATTGAAAGAGCATCCTGTGGACAAACTGATATGCATCCTCCACAAGCTAAACATATATTCCTATCGACTATTGCTTTAGGCTTTCCCATATGATTCTCCTCTAATTATTCCAGATGCTATTAGATGAGCCACTCTTATTGGTTCAGGTATAACACCTTGTATTGTTGAAATCTTTATTATTTCTTTTGCTTCTTCAATATCTATTCCAGAACATTTAATGTAAATTGGATTATAATTTGTCAAAACTTCGTGAATTTCTCCATTTTTTATAAGTGTCAAACGTTTTTCCCAATCAATAAAATTTTTCTTTAGTGCTTCCTCCATCTTATTTAAATCCGGTTTATCTCTTGTAACTGTTATTACTGGAAGGTTTGTAGATTTAAATATTTCATCAATATCAACAACATTGAATCCTCCGAGTGCAATGCCATCTAGAAGCATTGCTTTTAACTGTTTCCTGTGTCTTGTATTTTTTATCATATCTTTACAGACAAAGGTTGCATCATCTCCGTCAATTGTAATTTTATTTTTTATAACACATTCAAGGTAATTACCACCTCGCATAACAACACCAATTATCGTTGCATACGTATCTGTAAATGTAAAAGGAGAATCATCAACTCCAAGCAACCGGATTTGTTGTTTCATTTTAAAAAACGAATCTCTTAAATTATAATAAAGTTTCGAATTTTTATTTTTTATAATAATTGTAAATCTCCAGTTATTTGATCAATAAGATTACTTGGTGCAGGACCAATCCCCAGAACTGTTTTTGTCCCTGCAGGTATTTCAGTAAGACCTGCATCTGTTATTATATGAGATACAATTTTAAGTTCGTCAGCCTTTTCTTTAAGAGGATAAAAATCTTTCTCGCTTTCAACTTTTACAACAGCTTTCTTTGCCCCTTCTATTTGCCATTTATTGAACCATTTAGAATTCTCTTTTTTTGTATCAAGCGAGCATGCAACAGCTGCATGAGCAACTTGGACAGCAAGCTTACCCGGCGAAAGTTCTAAATTCTTTCTGGTAACTATAACCATCTTATAATCAAATTCCATTATTATCTCCTTGATTATAATGAATTTCACGGAATGATTCTCGTCGCCATTTTTCGCCTATTATTTCAGCTTTGTCTTGCTCTACAAGTCCTTTAACAAGTAATGTTTTTTCTTCTTCTTCTATGTGTTTAAGAGGAACTCCAAGGTACTTTTTACCTGATTTTATAATAAGAATATCATTATCTACTGCTACACTTTCTCCTACTTTTCTTCCAGATCCATCTAATACAAATCGACATGTAAGATTTTTTTTATAGGTTTCTTCCTCTTCAATATCCTTTTTTTTCCTATTTCTATTTCTCGAAAAAAAGAAAATAAATCCTATAGATAAAACTCCAATAATCATTAATTGGTCCCTGCCACAGAATCTGCGAATCTGTTATAAATCTTTGTAAATATACATTTCTAAAATTATGTTAGAATATGATGCTATAATTGTTGGAGGCGGCCCAATTGGAGGTTACATTGCTGGAAAGATTGCAGAGAAAAAATTTAATGTTGCTTTATTAGAAAAAAACAAAGAAATCGGGGTTCCAATGAACTGCGCAGGGCTTATCACACCTAGGGTATTTGATTTATTAGAAATATCAAAAAAACCTATTATTGAAAATAAAATCAAAGGAGCAAATATTCATTCCCCTTCTGGAAAAATTTTGAAAATTGGGGGAGATAAGATTCATGCATTGGTAATAGATCGGTCAAAGTTTGACAAAGAAATAAATAAAAAAGGAAAAGAAAAAGGAGTTGAGGTTTTTTTAGAAAATAATGTATTATCAGCTCAAAAAATTGAAAAGCAAATAGAGATCAAGACCTCAAAAAACCATGATTTTAAATGTAAATTACTTGTTGGTGCAGATGGTCCTTATTCAAAAGTTAGAGATAGGTTTGCATTTCCTGAACCAAAAGAATTTTTAAGGGGAATGGGGGCAGAGATAACAAATACTAATTTAGATCCAAATTTTGTTGAGATATTTGTTGGAAAAAACATTGCACCTGGTTTTTTTGCTTGGATAATACCAACAAATAAAGATGGAACCAGAGCAAGGATTGGGTTATGTATAAGTCAGGAATCTCCTAAATTTCCAAAGTATTATTTTTCAAATTTGTTAAAGAGTAAAATTACTTCGGATCTCATAAGTAACGCAAAAATTACTAAGCGGTTTGGAGGAGTTATACCTTTAGGTGCTTTGAAAAAGACATATGATTCTAATATACTTCTTGCAGGTGATGCAGCCGCACAGGTGAAACCTACATCAGGGGGAGGAATTTATACTGGACTTAAATGTGCAACTCACTGTTCAAATGTTTCAATTGAGGCTTTAGAAAAAAATGATTTTTCTTCTCAATATCTTAAAAAATATCATAAATTTTGGTTTGCAGATATTGGAAAAGAGCTAAATCTCGGAATGAAATTTAGAAAGGTATTTAAACATTTTACAGACAAACATTTTGATAAGTACATAGAAAAATTTCAAAGCCCAAAAATTAATGAAATCATTTCTAGATATGGAGATATTGATTATCCTTCTAAACTTATAAAACCGATGCTTAAAAAAACACCTTCTCTTCTAAGACTTTTACCAACAGCAATAAAGGATTAAAAAAAATATTTTTTATTTAGAGCCCGGTGGAGGAGGAACAAAAAAATCTTCGTCTTCATAACCTGTTGTGTCCTCTTCCTCAGGATAGTATACCTCACCTCTCTTTGCTCTTCTTTTCCTTCTAATTATAAAGATTACAATTATTAGAATTAAAGTTATAAATAAACTTATAATGCATGGAGTGAAAATACCTATAATAAATAATGCAGATGGTATCATTTTACATGAAACATCGACTATTTGATTGGATTCAGAAGCACTAAATTTAATCTGTAAATAATTACGTCCATCATTCAATTCCCCAAATTCGGCCTTGTCTAATGGGTCGCTAATTTCTATAAGTATACCATTAGGGAAAATCATTCTATAAGTTACATCTTGGTTTTGTAAACCTGTGAAGTTGAAAGTTCTTCTTGGAATTTCAAATTTTGGAGGTATGAATGAAAAATCAAATGAAATAGAATACAAACTATGTGTAGAGGTTGCCACATTTACAGGTTTTTCAGCATCCATATCTGAAATATTTCCATCCCATTGAAGAGATTCATCAAAACTATCTTTGTTTGCATTTGTACTTACCTCTAATCCTGGAAGAAGATGTTTAAAAATACCTTCAAATTCGTTTGATTCACTAATTAGGAACTTATTTACACTATTTTCACTAAACACATTTTCTTCTACACAGAGCCTAAAAGCATCAGCGCTTAAGTAATTTAAAGACAACTTTTCAGGTAAAAAAAATTCATTAGGAACATTGGTTACATTATAGTTACGATTTGCCTTTAAACCTAGTCCAAATGATAGTTCAGTTTTTCCTGTGAAAAAGCTAAGCAAGTTTAAATCAGTGCTTATTATTTCAATTTCAATTATTGTATCTTTTTCTTCACTAGAATAAGAAACTGCATCATCTGATTGAAAATCACCGGAAATTGAACTTGTGCCATTCCATGTATAAACATTTTTACCTTCTAAATAAAGTTTATCTGGAAGATAAATAGTTACATTATATTCATAACCAATTCTATTTAATTCCTCACCAAAATTAATGTCTTCTTTTGAGATGCTTACTATTCCACCTGAATTAATTAAACCAAATAATGCTCTGCTCGAAATGGCACATATTTGCAGATCTATATTACTATCTTTAAATACCGCCCGAATAGGGGGATTATTATTCATATTTGATAATTCATAAGGAATTAAACAGTCTATTGTAGTTTCATCATCCCAATTAAATAATATATCCAGTGTTTGATTAAAAGGAGATTCTTCTATAGTTGTTATCATTTTTTCTTCAATTGGTTTTACAGTTTTTTCATAAAATTTATCCCATGTAATAAATCCATTATCAACAAATAATCTAAAACCATCTGCAGGTAAAAAATTTATATTTGATATAAACTCCGGTATAATATTATACTCTCTAATATCCATATTTTTAATAATTAAATTCGTAATTAAACTTGGGTTCTTTGTATACGTTGAATCTAATTCAAAACCTATGAAAATATCCTCGGATTCTAATTTTTCTGTTGTTGGTTCTTTCTTTTTTACTTGGATATCTGCAATTTTGTTTTGAATAGCACCATCCCAATTTCTAACCATCCAAACAATATATTTGTCACTTGGTGTCCCTGTTGTTCTTTTGAATTCAAGATCGCCACCCAAATCTATAATGTAAGAATTATTCCAGCCTGGTTCTGCTTGAAGAATAAGGGAGTAATTTACCAAAGCACTAATATCTAAAACACCATTGATAAAATCCTTAGCATTTACAGAATCATCTAATTTAAAAAATGAGGAAGATAAACTTACATTCAACTCTTCAGTAAATACATATCCATCAAATATTGGTATTTCAAAGTCTTTAATTTCAGCATTTTCGAATGTCACTCCAAGTTGGTTTTCAAGCATTATGTATAGAAGATATCCAAGAGCCCCAAGTTGCTGAGAAGATGCACTTTTAATCTCTTCAGCTGTAAATGTCTTATCTGTTGTTAATTTTCGAGCATCTATTGTGATTTCGATGTTCAGATCGGTTCCTGTAATAAATTCAATATTAAATGTTGCTTCAACTAAATTATCTATTGTATCTTCAGCAGTAACAGTGCTAATAATAAAAAATGATAATAAAATTATTGAACAGATTAATAATGTTATCAATCTACCTAGTTGCATTACACCCACATCCTTCTTAGGATAAAACATATGGTCCTTATAAAAACTTTCTTACAAAAATTTACGAAACCACTAAAAACACTTTTGTAATTTCAAACATGTTATCAAATGTATATAATTGGTGGAACGGCATCTAAAACTGTTGCTGAGGATTTATCAAAGGAATTAGATGTTCCATTAGCAAATACAATATCAAAACGTTTCCCAGACGATGAATTTTATGTTCGTATTCTAGATGATATTTCAGGAGAACACGTGATAATTGTACAAACTACTTATCCTGACCATAATACTGTTGAACTTTTTTTATTACAAAATGCAGTTGAAGAATCAGGTGCCAAAAAAATCACGGTTGTAATTCCATATTTTGGCTATGCCAGACAAGATACAAAATTTCAAGAAGGAGAACCAATAAGTGCTAAAGCGTTGGCAAATCTCATCAGTTTGAATGCTGATAAAGTAATAACTGTAGATCCACATAAACAACATATATTAGATTTTTTTTCCACATCCGCTTATAGTTGTTCTGCAGTTCCAGAGTTAGCTAAATATCTCAAGAATAAGGATATTAATATGATTCTTGCACCAGACAAAGGTGCACTCGAAAGAGCAAAACGAGCATCTGAGATTATTGAATGTGATTTTGATTATATGGAAAAAACAAGAATTGATGATTCAACTATTGAAATTAAACCAAAGAAATTAAATGCAGAAAATAAGAATATTGCAATAATCGATGACATAATCTCGACCGGTAGTACGATGGCAAAGTCAATTCAACAGCTAAAAAGACATGGTGCAAAAAATGTTTTTGTAGCATGTACACATGGTCTCTTTGCAGGAGCTGCAGTAAAAAAATTAGTAAATGCAGGTTGTAATGAAATTATATCTACAGATACTATTCAGAGTGATTTCAGTAAAGTAAAAATTTCACCATGTATTTCACCCTTTTTTAAAAAGTAATACATAAGTTAATTATAAATAAGGGAATAAATTTACGTTTGTAAATATTCTAAGGTGAATTTAATGAGAAAAAGAGCTCAAAGACGAATTCGGCCAACATCAGAAGATCCAAAATATATCGCTAAGTCATCAAGACCAATTTTAGAAAAAAAGCAATTTAGCGTTAAAAAAAATTGGTGGATAGCAATTGCACTAGTTGGTATATTTTTCATGGTTTTATTTTTAAATTCTTACTTCAATGTTGCTAGTGAGGTTTCAATAAATCCAGAGGGTGAAGGCTTCAACAAGTTTTATTTATCTGGACCTGACCCATACTATAATTTAAGGCTTGTTAAAGAAACCTATGAAACAGGTAAATATCCTTTCTTTTATGAGCCAGATCCCTTACTTAATTATCCTCTCGGTTCAGCAGGTGGTAGAGCTCCATTATTTAATATGATGGCTTTAGGTTTCAGCCGAGTTTTATCACCATTTATTGATGAAATCGAAGCTGTTGGATATGCAATGCAGTTTGTTCCAGCATTATTTGGAGCTTTATTGGTATTTGTAGTTTATTTTATAGGAAAAGAACTTTTTAACAAAAAAGCAGGTCTTTTTGGAGCATTTTTCATTGCAATTATCCCAATTCATCTTGGGTCTGGTCATGGATCAGCATATGGGCTTTTTGACCATGACTCTTTCAATCTTTTACTATTTTTCCTTACTTTCCTATTTTTAATAAAAGCTATTAAAGAAAAAGATTCAACAAAATCAATGTTATATGCTATTCTTGGAGGTGTGCCTCTTGCAGGATTATCGATGACCTGGGTAGAGGCTCAATATCTGTACACTGTAATTGCTATTTATGCAATTGTACAGATGTTGTTTGATATCTTCACAAATAAGATAGAATTCAAGGTCTTTAGAACCACTTCACTTATCCTTTTTTCAGGTTATTTAATTTCTGCTCCAGTCATTTCATTTAGACCTGATGGATTTTCACCAAATATTACTCTGTATATATGTATATTTGTTGCACTTTTTGGTGTAATATATTATTTATTTGGTAAATTAAAAATCCCATGGACAATATCTTTTCCAACAATTATGGTCATGGGCGTTGCTGGTTTAGGAATAATTTATTTTGCTAAAGATTTAACTCAACAATTTTCTTTCCTAGCCCCCTTACAAAAACTATCAACAGTGATATTTGGGACTGGTATCTATGGTAAGAAAGTTTCTATGACTATCGCAGAGGCCGGTACTTATCAAATTAGTCAAACTGTTATGTCATTTGGGCCTGCGATATATTGGATTGGTTGGGGTGGGCTTGTCTATCTTATTTATCATTATTATAAAAATAAACTTCGCAGGGAATATTTGTTTATTATCATATTATTTGTAACTAATATTTGGTTAGCAGGTATTGCTGGTCGTTTTTTAAACGATATGGTTCCTGTAATAGTTGTTCTTTCTGGTTGGATTGTTTGGCTTTTCGTTGAATGGATAGATTACAAACAAATGTTAAGAAATATAAAGAGCTCTGGTGGAGGATTACATGGTATTCGTCGGGGTGTAAAATTCCTTCATATTTTTGGTATTTTATTTTTAGCCTTAATTGTAATATTACCTAATGTTTTTGTAGCTTTTGATGCAGCAGTACCAAGTGTACCTAAACAAAAAGAAGATGGCACATGGACCTCTTTAAAGGCATATATGTATGGAGATGACAATTATAGAGGTGCTTATGGTTTAGGAATTGTTAAAGAAAAATATTGGCAAGATGCTTTCGAATGGTTAAGTGAACAGGATACTAACATTAATGATTCTAATAATAGACCAGGTTTTATTTCGTGGTGGGACTATGGATTCTATGCGTCAGCACTTGGTGAGCATCCCACAGTTGCTGATAATTTCCAAGATGGAATTCCAGTTGCAGCAAATTTCCATACAGCTGTTAGTGAAAAGGAAGCAGTATCTGTCTGGATAACTAGATTGTTAGAAGGAGAAAAAAGACATAACGATGGTAAACTCACGGAAGCTACAGCCCACGTTCTGATAGATCATTTAGGTGAGGATAACAAATCTAAGGTAGAACAATGGATATTAAATCCTACAGCATCTCCGTCCTTTGCAGATCCTATTGGAGAGGAATATGATGAAGAAACTAGTATGCAATATACGGTGGGTCAGCAATATCCAGAAAATGCTGCTTATAATGACATAGTTGAACTTTTAAACAGCACTCTTGATGAGGAAAAGATAACATGGCTTTATCATGATCTCCAGGAATCTACAGGTTGGAGTATTCGCTATTATGGCGTTGAAGGTTATGATAGACAAATTTTCAACATTTTTTCATTTTTGTCTGATAAAAGTTTACTTTTAATAAATGGTATTGCAGATGATTATGTAGAGCTTCTTTATGAGGGATATATAATTGATCCTTCTACAGGACAGAAAAAACCTGGATCAGACGCCACTTGGACTGCTGTTGAAGTAATAAATTGGGATAAAGAAGAGAGAAAATTCAATGTCGTTACGAACACACAAACAAAACAAAAAGATCTGTATTTTGATACGATGTTTTATAGGACTTATATTGGTCCTGCACAAGGAGAATCTCCTGATAAAAAGGAATTTGAATATCAAATTCCATGTGTAAATATGAAACATTTTTATGCGGAATTTTTCTCAGATTTATCATTATATCCATACTATGACACTGGAAAAGCTGCTGTGGTAATTGCGAAGTACTATGAGGGTGCATTTCTTAATGGAACAGTTTCCTTTATGGGAGAGCCGGTTGATGCAACAGTTATTGTTCAAAAGAATGTTACTTACTATGGAGATTATTCAGCTCCGATTGATCATGATAAAATTACTACATCAGAAAATGGTAACTTTTCTCTTATTGCTGGTGCTGGAGCAAGACTTCAAATACTTAGAAATTATCCTGAAAACATCCAACCATTTGCAATGAAAAATTTGACTTTTGATGGGGAGGTAGGCTCTGAATTTGCACCTATCTCTGATGATGATGCAATGAGAAAAGGAACTAATTACGAGAGATTTTTAAACGTTTCAATTGAACCTGCTAATTTAGAAGGTCATATATATAATGATAAAAATGGTGATGGGTTCTATAACAAATCAGTTGATACTCCGTTACAAGACGTCTACATCGAGATGTATGATATAGCAAATCCGCAATCACCAATAACAAGAACAACGAATAAATTTGGGTTTTTTAAAGTTACAGATTTAATGCCAGGTTATTATTATGTAAGAGCAATCAAAGATGGTTACTCATTAAATGAACGATTACTCGATTTATATGAAGATAATAACTATTTTAACATTTCTGAATTGAAACATTCTTCAATTGAAGGAAAAGTTTACTTCGAGGATGAATCAAATACTGTTAACGATACAACCATATTACTACTCTATAAACGTATGAATATCCAAGGAGAAGTTGATGAAGAGTTTTTAGTTAATAACACAGATACAGATGCAAATGGAAGATATGCATTTTATGATCTTGTGCCAGGTGAATATGAACTGCAAATTCAAAAAGGTCTCATATATAGACAACTTGAAGAAGTTACATTAAGAGAAAATGAGACATTGATACATAATGTTTCATTAGAATACAATCCGGTAAGAGTAGTTGGAGCTACCAGATATAATGGAATTGGTGTAAGAAATATTGAAATCATTTTCAATCCAGATAGTGTTGTAGAAAACAATACTGCTGAAAGAAGAGAAACGATAACTACTGAAGAAAACGGTCTCTATCAAATTGATCTAACACCAGGTTCATACAATGTTACTGTTCTAGATAGAGAAGGACAAATCTTAGTTTACTCATTTAATGACATTTTGGAATTACAGATTGGAGAAGGTAAACATTCATATAATATTTCTTTAACCAAGCATTCGACCAATTTAAGCGGTTTCACCTTGTATAATGATATAAATATTCCTAATATAATAGATATTAGATTTACTCCTGATAGAAGTATCGTTAATAACACAGCTATCTATGGTGTAACAGTTGAATCAGATGAAACAGGATATTATACTGTAGAATTAGCACCTGGATCATATAATGTTACAGTCGACCATGAATTTACAGAAAACGGGCAAAACTATTCCTATATTTTCAGTAGTAACTTAGAAATTAGCATTGAACCATTAATAATAACTTCTGACATTAAAATGATAAGAGAAGAAACTGATTGAGATACCTAAATCTATCTAACCAAATCTTATTAACAATACTTTCAATACTTTTTTTCATGCTTAGCTTTGATGAAGGTAAAAAGGCCGTTGTATTTGCAAGAGAAGTTGTAGATATATATGTAAAAGAAAATAATTATCCAGAATTAGATTTAGGAAAAACATTTCTTGAAAAACAAGGTGCATTTGTAACAATTCATACCTTCCCTGATCATGATTTGCGCGGATGTATTGGAATACCTCTTCCCGTTATGCCTTTAAAAGATGCAATAGTTGAAGGAGCAAAATCAGCAACTAGAGATCCAAGGTTTCCTCAACTTGAAGAAGGTGAGCTTGATAGCATAATAATTGAGGTTACTATTTTGACTAAACCTGAACTTATCAAAGTCGATAAACCAGAGGAATATTTATTAAAAATAGAAATTGGTAGAGATGGACTGATTGTTGAACAAGGATTTTTTAAAGGATTACTTTTACCACAGGTACCTATAGAACAAGGATGGGAAAAACAAGAGTTTTTATCTCATACATGTATGAAAGCAGGTCTTATGCCAGAAGCTTGGCAAAATGAAAATATAAAAATTTTTAAGTTCACGGGTCAAATATTTACAGAGATTGAGCCGAGAGGAAAAATTGAGGAGAAAAAACTAGATGGATCTCATTGCTGAAGGAAAAGTATACATCAATGGTGTTTTCCAAAATTGTTGTATTGGAATTAAAGATGGGAAAATATCTGCTGTTAAGAAGATATTAAAAGGTGATGAACACATTAATTTTGGAAATAGGCTAATTCTTCCTTCTGGGTTAGACCTGCATGTTCATTTTCGCGATCCTGGTTTAACTCATAAAGAAGAATTTTCTACAGGGTCAATGGCTGCTGCGTTTGGTGGAATATCCTGTGTTTTTGATATGCCTAATACAATTCCTCAGACTACAACTCTGCAAAGGTTTTCTGATAAAATATCTTTAGCTGAAAAAAAATCATTTATTGATTTTGGAATTTATGCCGGTGTTACTAATGATAATATTGATAGTATTGAAGCTTTATCAACTAAGTGTAGCGGTTTTAAAATTTACCTTGGTAGTACCACAAATAGTTTGAAATTTGATAAGAAAAATTTAAGAATGGTATTAAAAAAAATATCGCAAACAGAAAAACTTGTTTTATTTCATGCAGAGGATGATGAACAACTTATTAAAAATTCAGGTAATGAAAGGAATCTAGTTGATCATCTTAAATCTCGCCCCTCAATATGTGAAGAAACTTCAATAAATGATGTTATCCTTGCATTAGAAGGCTTAAGTATGGCAGCACATATCTGTCATGTTTCCTCAATTGAAGGTCTTGAGGTTCTGAAGAAAAGACCAAATAATATCACATGTGGAGTCACTCCTCATCATTGTCTTTTAAGTATAGAAAAAAACATGGGATCACCTACATTTTTCAAAGTAAATCCTCCGATAAGATCAAGTTTTGATAAGGAATCTTTATTTAATGGAGTAAAAAATGGATTAATAGATATCATTGAATCTGATCATGCACCACATACAAAAGAAGAAAAAGATGTAAATTTCAATGAAGCTCCATCTGGTCTTCCTGGTGTTGAAACAACATTTCCAATTTTATTATTCTTGGCAAAAAAAGAGGTAATTTCTTTTCAAAGAATCATTTCGTTAATATGTGAGCGACCAGCTGAATTACTTGGGATTTCAAAAGGCAGAATTGAAGTTGGGAGAGATGCAGATTTTATAGTTGTAGATTTAAAAGATGATTGCAGGATCAAATCTGATAATCTTCATTCAAAATGTGGTTGGACTCCCTTTGAAGACTGGTCTGCAATATTTCCAACTCATGTTTTTATTAGAGGAGAAAAGCTTATAGAAGATCATGAAATCCAGGTGAGTCAAGGATTTGGCAGTTTTGTCGGAGATTAAACTATGCTTGAGATGTTTCCTGAATGGTTTCAGATATTCTTTGGATCGATGCTGCCCTGGATTGAAGCTCGCTATATAATTGTTTATGCAATTAATTTTCTTGGTTGGTTCTGGTGGCAGGCATTACCAATTGCAGTATTAGGAAATATGTTGCCCATTCCTTTTATTTTATTGTTTTTTAAATTTGTTGAGAAGTTTTTAAGAAATTACAAATTTTGGACAAATATAATGGATTGGCTTTTTGCAAAAACCAGAAAAAGAGCAGATAGAAAGATTCGAAGATATGAATACCTTGGTTTGTTACTTTTTGTTGCTATACCATTGCCTTTTACTGGTGCTTGGACGGGCGCACTCATTGCCTATTTATTTGGTTTGAGTTTTTCAAAATCACTTATTACAATATTTATAGGAGTATTAATTGCAGCAATCGTTATGATAGTTTTAGTGTTTACAGGCCAATATATCTGGTTTACATTTAACGGATAATTTGTGGGTATGTTTATGAATGAAAATTTAAAACTTCTAGCTCATAAAACTGTTAACGTTGTGTATAGAAAAATTAAGAGAGCTAAATCATCTGAGTTTTACAAATTTGGGAATAATACAGGAATCGGTGCTGATGGAACGATTACAAAATATGTTGATAAAATTGCTGAAGATGCCGCTTTTGATTTTCTTAAAAAATCAAAGTTAAAGGTAAATTTACTAAGCGAAGAGATTGGTTTTGTAGATAATGGTGCAGACTATACTTTTGTTTTAGATCCTATTGATGGGACTAGAAATGCATATAGGGGAATTCCTTTTTTTGCGGTTTCACTTGCAATAGGTAAATCAAAAATTAGTGATATTGAATATGGAATTGTTAAGAACATTCCGACTGGTGAAGTTTTTACTGCTGAGAAAGGATTTGGAGCATATTTAAACAAAAATAAAATAGGGGTTCCAAATGTTCCTGATCCAGAACTATGTTCTTCTCTTGCCCTTGGCAAAAATTTTGATAAATTAACAATTTCTCTTGCAAAAAAGGAAAAGGTTCGTTCTCTTGGATCAGCATCGCTTGAGATGTGTATGGTTGCTCTTGGAGCTCTTGATTTTTATGTTGTTGGTAAGGAATATATTCGTGTTGTTGATATAGCTGCTTCAACACTTATTTTAAGAGAGGCAGGAGGTATTGTTACAAACATATTAGGTGAGGAACTTGACATGCCTTTTACTTTAGATGAAAGAACTAGTGTTGTTGCTGCTTGTAATTGGGAATTAATTCAAAAAATAATTACGTAGGGAGTCTGGAAAAAGCGGAATCGGATGGGAACTAGCCCCCTTCTTAACTAATCCAGACCTCCCCAAGAAGTATATGATTTATTTGTTTAAAAATGCTATTGTTTTGAGAATTCCTTAAGCGTCTTTTGATAATCATCAGGTAAGACAATTTGCCGTTCAACCTCTTTCCACTCTAAATCATAATCGTTTAATAATTTTTTTACCATATCTGGAATTCGAGGTGCGCATAAAATACCACGGACAATTGCTGTATCTACATCTTTTTTTATATCATTTACATACATTCTTAGCTGTTGAACTGCACTAATTGTTGCTAAACTGCGTTTTACCTCAATTACTACAGGAATATGGTTACAGTCATAACCAAAAAGATCAATCATTCCTGATTTTACATGTTTCTCTCTTTTACTTATACGTAGTCCATCCTCTATTGCCTCTGGATTACTTATTATTTCATTGACAACATCGGTTTCCATTCCAGATATTAATAATTTTGCTTTATCATAAAGCTTAGAAGCTGCCACAAGTTTGATAGCTCTAAAGGTTGTTTTCATTTTTTCAGGTGGACGTGTATGATGGGATCTGAGAATTAATAGCTCGTCCTTAACACTAAAATCAGTTTTACTTCCTGATGGTTGCCAGTTTACAGGTTCCCGCATAATTGGTTGATGAACTAGTACAGATCCATCCTGTTTAATTATTATAATTCGTTCACCCCAGTCCAGAAATGACCGTGCTCTTCCACGATAATCAATCATGCAATCTCCAATGATTAAGAGAATTGTTTTGTCTGCCTTTGATTTGTGGTATTTTTCGATAAATTTTAATGCATTTGATGAGGTAGTATTAAGAATACTATAAGTCAATATTTATTCTCCCTTTAACCTGAAACATTTATTGATAATTCATTTTTTTGGTTTACCTTTGCAAAAATGTTTTATATAAATGAGATTTATTGCTGGTGAAATGTCAATTGCAAAAGATATCACAAAAATGAGCAGAAAAAAAACATTACATTTCTCTTTGCTTGATCCTGATAAACAAAAACCGAAAGTTGCAGGCGAAATCGCTAGTGCTGTAGAGGAAGCAGGTAGTAGTGCTATTATGGTTGGCGGATCTACTATTGTTTCTCAAAAACAAGTAGATGAAACTGTTAAAGCAATTAAAGAACAATCTAATTTACCTGTTATTTTGTTTCCATCAGGAGCAAAATTTTTAAGTGAATATGCTGACGCAGTTTTTTTCATGAGTCTATTGAATTCCCGCAATTTGGATTATGTAATAAGAGAACATGTGAAAGGTGCGCTATTTGTAAAACAATCTGGAATTGAGCCTATACCCATGGGTTATGTAATTGTTGAACCTGGTATGACTGCTGGTAGAGTTGGTGAGGTTGATTTGATTAAAAAAGATGATGTAGAAAACGCTGTTGGATATGCACTTGCCTCCCAATATCTTGGAATGGACTTTTTCTATTTAGAAGCAGGTTCTGGCTCGCCTACTCCAGTTTCTAATAAAATGATTACCGCAGTAAAAAATAGTATTAACATTCCACTGATTGTTGGTGGAGGAATAAGAGATGCAAATACTGCTCGTGAAAAGGCAAAGGCTGGTGCAGATGTTGTAGTTACTGGGACAAAACTTGAGGAAGAGAAGAATTTAAAAAAGGCATTAATTGATATAATTAAATCAATAAAAAATAGAAATATATGAAACTTTTACTTAGTATCGGTGGAGCATCTGGGAGTATCTATGGTATAAGATTACTTGAAGAATTACTTAAATCAAGTAATGAAGTTCATTTAATTGTTTCAGATGGTGCAAAAAAGATCATTGATCATGAAACTGATTACACTTTTAAGGATTTAAAAAATATGGCAAATTTTTGTTACGATAATTCTAATATGTTTGTAGGACCAGCAAGTGGTTCTTTCAATCTTGATGCTATGGTGGTTCTTCCTTGTAGTATGAAAACCCTTTCTGCAATTGCAAATGGATATGGTGATACACTTACAACCCGGGCTGCATGTTGCTTTTTAAAAGAAGAAAGAAAACTTGTTCTTGTCATTCGTGAAACTCCTTTGGATTTACCTGGAATTAAAAATCTGCTTTCTGCAAAACAGGCTGGAGCAACAATCCTACCCGCTATGCCTGGATTTTATCATAAACCTAAAAAAATTGATGATTTAGTAAATTTTATTGTTGGAAAAATCTTAGATCAATTAAAAATAAAACATTCACTTTTTAAAAGATGGAAATAATCAGTTTTATCTTTTTTTATTGGTTGTATAAATTTCTATTTTTGTCTTCTATAATTGCTATTTTTTAATATAAATTGAACTAGCAATAATACTTATTGCTTGCCTAAATATTTATATAAACTTATTATATTATTATTAATTAATTTAACATATTGGGGGTTGAACTTATTTACACAAAAAGAAAGATATCTTTAACACTAGTAATAGTTAGTTTTTTAATATTAACAACACTAATTCCAGCACCAATTAATGCTGAGAATAAAAAAGCAGTAGAAGCCAAAGTAACAGGTACTGTAAAATTTACTGAAGATGATTTTGAATTTGATAAATACAATGGATATGATATAATTAGATATCCTGATGGAGGACTTACAACTGACATTGGAAAACCAATGTTGCCTTTAAAAAATATCTTAGTTGCAATTCCTAATGAAATAATTGCAACTAATGTTAAAATTCTTGAAATAATACAAGTTGATATTCCTTCTACTTTCGATATTTTGCCAGCACAAGCTCCACAAAAAGTGGGAACACGAGCTAATACACCTTTAAATTCAAATAATATTGATATTTTTAAGTTTACAAGTACATATCCATCAAAAATTGTAGAATTAATTGGAATGACTGATTTTGCAGGTCAGGGAATTGCTCTTTTAACAATTTATCCATTTCAATATAATCCTTATTTAAAAACTTTAAAACTTATTAAACATATAAAATTTCAAATTGAGGGTGAATTAGGATATACTTGTGGAGATTATTTACCTAATTATATTTCAGAATCTGAAATAGATTTTTATAAAGTAAAAGTAGAGGAAATGGTCGTAAATCCAGAGGATATTGTTTTACAAACAAATCAAGATATTCAACCTATTGGTATCGATCCTGGAGAATATGATTATGTAATTATTACAAAAAATGACTGGGAATCAGCCTTTCAAACACTAGCTGATTGGAAAACCCAAAAAGGGATTCCTGCATACATTATTACAACTGAATCAATTTATGCAAATTATAGTGGTTCCACAAACCAAGCAAAAATAAGAGCCTTTATTATAGATGCTCATAGTAATTGGGGTACTACCTTCTTTCTTCTTGGTGGTGATACTGATACAATACCATATCAAACTGTAACCTATGATGGTGATAACATTCCAACAGACACTTATTACTCAGATTATGATGATGATTGGACTTGTGAGGTTCATGTGGGTAGGGCATCAGTTACCGGAACTGGTACTGATGCTGGAAAAATTGGTAATTTTATTTCTAAAACACTAAATTATGAAAAAAATCCACCTACTACAAACTTTGCGAAAAATGTATCATTATTTGGTTTTGATCTCGACTGGATAACAGATGGAGAGGATTGTAAAATTGACATTGACGATTTATATATTCCATCAAATTGGACTATAACAAAAGTATATGATAGCCACAGTGGGAATCATGAGGATAATGTTGATACTGCAGTAAATTCTGGACAAAACCTGATAAATCATATCGATCACAGTGGACAATATTACATGGGAACTGGTTATACTAATCATGACTGGGGTCTTGATACATCTGAGGTTGATGATTTTTCAAATGGTAATAAGCAAAGTACATGGTATTCAATTGGTTGTTTGGCAGCAGCTTATGATTATGATAATTGTATAGCTGAACATTTCGTACGTGATGCAGATGGTGGGGGAGTAGGATTTGTCGGAAATACAAGATATGGTTGGTACTATGTTGGTGGCGATGATTTAGCATCACTGCGTTATGATAGATATTTCTTCAGATCGTTTTTTATCCAGAATCATTACAAACTTGGAGATTTATTTTCTGATCACAAAATGGATGCATATAATAGTATGGATCAGAATGATTTGAATAAATATATTTTCAGTGAATTAAATTTATTAGGTGATCCAGAGCTACCTTTATGGATGGAAAATCCCTCAAGTTTTGATGTTATTCATCCTACTGAAATATACATAGGCTCTTCTTCTTTTACAGTTCATGTAGAAGATTCTATTGGAGGAAATATTGAAAATGCATATGTCTGTCTTTGGAAAGAAGATGAGGTGTATTTAACGAATTATACTGATAGTAGTGGAAATATCACATTTAATCCTTCACCTACAACAGAAGGAAATATGTCTGTCACAGTTACAAAAAAAGATTACATCCCATATGAAGATAATGTAAATGTAATATCAAATCAAGCACCAAATATTCCAAGTGATCCTAATCCATCTGATGGAGCAACGGATGTAAGCATAAATACCATTCTTTCTTGGAATTGCAGTGATCCTGAAGGCGACCCATTAACTTATGATGTTTATTTTAGTTCAAGCTATCCTCCAACACTTGTTTCTTCAAATCAAACAGCTAACTCTTACGATCCCGGAACATTAGAGTTTGCAACAACCTATTACTGGATGATTGTTGCTTGGGATGATTCGGGTGCATTTGCTCAGAGCCCAAGTTGGAGCTTTACAACTGGTGTTAATAATCCTCCTAATACTCCCCACAGTCCTCATCCTGCGAATGGTTCAACTAATGTGCCTATTGATACTAATTTAAATTGGGTCTGCGGTGATCCTGATGGAGACATAGTTAGTTTTGATGTATACTTTGGGACAACTAATCCACCTCCACAGGTTGCAAACAATGTAACAGAATACGATCCAGGTATACTTGAATTAAATACAACCTACTATTGGAAGATTGTTGCCTGGGATGAACATGGTGCATCAACTGCAGGTCCAATTTGGAGATTTACAACAACAATTAGTCAACCACCAGAAGCACCTATCATTGATGGTCCTCCAAGTGGAAAAGCAGGTGTCGAGTATTGCTTGACAGTTCATTCTAATGGTCAAAATGGAGATGAATTCGTGTATATTATTGATTGGGGTGATGGAACAACAAGTGGTTGGCTTGGACCTTATCCACAAGGTGAGCCTGTGGAAGCATGTTATACATATTATTTTACAGGGACTTATCATATTCGTGCACAAGCAAAGGATATATATGGTGCTGAGAGCGAGTGGTCAGACCCATTTTCAGTCAATATTCCAAGAAACAAGGCATTCATTTTCAAATTAAATCTAGTTAGTTGGTTATTAGAACGATTTCCAATATTATATCAATTGTTAAACCTTATGAAATAGAATTCTAATGCAATAAAAACCTGTAAAAACTATATGAAATAATCCTAATTCTAAATAATTTTTATATATTACTTTTCTTATTTATATTTCCGAGGTTAATGATTTGAAAAAGCTATTACCAGTTATAGTTGTTGGTATTCTACTAATAGGATTGCCAATGACAACAGCGATACCCTTACCTGTCAAACAACTCTCAAAAACTATTGAAAAGACAATATTCAATGATATAACACCTTTTAAAAAAGATTCACCACCTTCTTGGGCTAATGGTAACTTTTCAGGTGTTTGGGGATTAGATATCTGGGGAGAATATCATATTCCACTTGGATGGATGTTTGGCTACTATAAATTGGGTGTAAACATAGGTTACTTTGCTGCAGGATTCAACTTCTTTGGAGAACCAGATTTATCATGGTTTATACAAGGATATATTTTTGGAATATTTATGTTCGGTAGTATGGATGCAAACGAGTATACAAGTCAAACCTTTTTTGTGGGTATTGGTAATTGTAACGAAACCAACTATCATTGGAGAGTTATTGGAGAAGAGGGACCTACATTCTTCATGCATGGTAAGTATACTATTTTCGATTAATCAAAACTTGATAATAGATCCAAATTTGGTTAAAAATAAATTTACCAAATTGTTCTAAAAAGTTGGAAAAAAGATAAGTATATTGTTTTCCTTATTTTTTATGTGACTGAAATCTTTGTTGGTACATCTGGTTGGTCTTATGACTGGAATCTTGGAAAATCTTTAGAATGGTATACAACAAATTCAGACCTTAATGCTATTGAATTAAACATGAGTTATTATCGGTTCCCTTATCCAAATATGGTAAAAGCATGGGCAAAAAAAGGGTCAAATCTTGCATGGATAATCAAAGCTCATCGTTTGATTACTCATTTAAAAAAACTGAATAAAGAAACCTATTCAATTTTTGAAAGATTTAGAAAACTCTTTTCACCATTGGAAGAAAGTATACACTATTATCTTCTTCAATTTCCACCGAAATTTACAGATTTAGATAAAATCGAAAAGTTCCTCGATAATTGTGGTAATGAAAAAATATCAATTGAATTTCGTAATACTTCAATGTTTACTGATGAAATTATTGATTGGGGAAAAAAACAAGGTGTTTTGCTTGTAAGTATAGATGCACCAAAACTTCCTAATAAAATTATGAGCAAAGATATAATTTATGAAAGGATTCATGGTAGAACAGATTGGTATTCACATAATTATAGTGATGAAGAACTATTAGAAATAAAACAAAGAATAATTTGTTCTAAACCTAAAAAAGTATATATATTTTTTAATAACAATCATATGATGTTAGAAAATGCAATAAGAATGTATAATCTTCAAAAATCTTAGTGGTAAAAATGAAGGACTATCTAATACTAATTCGCCCTTATGGTATGCTATTTCTAGGTTTTACACTCGTTTTTGGTGCAATTGCCAATGGTGAATTCAATTTTTTTCATTTAACATTACTTCTTATAATGGGTTTATTTGCTCATATATTTACATTTGTCCAAAATGATTATTATGATGTTGCAACTGATAGCAAATCAAGTTATGTATCAAATAGACCCCTAGTTAAAGGAAGTATCACTCAAAAAAAGGCATTTGTAATATTTTTTGCTTCTTTTTTAATATCATCATTAATTGCCATTGTCTTCTTATTTAGCTACTACTCATTTGCTTTATTATTGCTTTCTTTTTTATTTATTACACTTTACAATAAATATAGTAAAAAATTCTTTGGAATGGAATATATACTAGGCATGGGAGTATTTACTTATGGCATATTTGGAGCATTGACTGTTTCAAATATTATTTCCAATCTTGCAATAATCGTTTCATTTTTTGGGTTTATGCAGTGGTTGTTTAGTGTTGGTGTATCTGCAAACCTAAAAGATGTTGAATATGATAGTAAACTTGGTATCAAAACCACACCTACGAAATTTGGAGTAAAAGCATCAAAAGAGGAATTAATCATACCTCTATCATTTAAAATGTATGCAGTTGGAATTAAAATAATACATCTAGTAATTGCAGCATTACCCTTACTTTTTGGATATACCTCAATATTTGTTTATAACCACCCAATACCAGGATTTTTTTTCCTGGTAATATCTATAATAGTGCTTTATTTTACAATAAAAATTTTAACAACACCAATAAAAGAACGAGAAAAAATGCTAATTTATGTGGGATTACAAGAGGGACTAGCACTACTTTTACTTCCTATTTTACTAATGAGTATTCTAATAGATAAGTTTGGAATAATTCAAACATTTTTACTTGTGATATTATTCATTTTTTGGCCTTTATTTTGGTTCAGAATACTATATGGTAAAAAAATGATACCTTTAGAATAATTCTATTTTTCACAAATTTTTACAAAATTCCTAAAGATTTGTTCACCATACTCAGTATGCTCAACTTCAGGATGAAACTGTAGTCCATAAAATGGTTTTTCCTTGTGTTTCATTGCTTGTGTCTTACAATTTTCACTATCAGCAAGTAAATAAAAATTATCTGGAAT
Organism: Thermoplasmatales archaeon; assembly: GCA_030672305.1. Taxonomy (GTDB): domain Archaea; phylum Thermoplasmatota; class E2; order DHVEG-1; family DHVEG-1; genus SG8-52-3. The sequence goes on from DAOVGR010000047.1 coordinate 39,635, forward strand.
CTTTTCTACTTCATCATTGTGAGATTCCCAAACAATAGATTTTTCAGGAACTTTTGTAAACAACTCATTTTCTTTTATAATTGTTAGTTCAATTTTACCAAATTCTGGTAGTTTGGATGGTTTTACTTCCCCGCCGAAAAACCTTGCCATGAATTGATGACCTGCACAAATCCCTAGAGCTGGAAAATTAGCCTTTTCAAGATATTCTGCACAATTTCCGAGATCACCTTCTAGCCCTATTCTTGGAGCACCACCGGATAAAACTAGACCATCAATATTTTCTTCTACCAAATCATTAAATGGCGTAGTATTTGCAACAATTTTTGTATTAACATCAAGGTCTCTTAACCTTCTCCATTCTCTATGAGTCCACTGTCCCCCATTGTCAACAACAAATATTTTTACCATTTTATTCCCATTCAACAGTACTTGGAGGTTTATTTGTTATATCATAAACAACTCTATTTACTTTATCTTTCAAGGTATTTGTAATACGAGTAGAAATACAATCGATAACCTCATTAGGAATTTTACTAAAAGCACATGTCATTGCATCTATACTATGAACTGCTCTAACTGCTATTACATATCCATAGGCTCTTTTATCACCATGAACGCCAACAGATTTGACTGGAAGAAGAACAGCAAAATACTGCCATGGCATCTCCATTCGTTTTTTTTCTACTGCTTCTTCAATTTCTTTCTCAACTATATCACATGCTTCTCTGACAATCTCAGTTCTTTCTGGTGTTGCCTCACCAATAATTCTTATAGCAAGTCCAGGACCCGGAAAGGGTTGACGTTCAGAAACTGACAAATCAAGAACTCTAGCAACCTTTCTAACCTCGTCTTTATAAAGATCACGAAGAGGCTCAATAAGGTTTAACTTCATAACTTCAGGAAGACCACCAACATTATGATGGGACTTTATTGTATCTCTAAGTGCTCCACCAGATTCAATCCAATCAGGTGCAATAGTTCCCTGCACAAGAAATTTAATATTCTCATCTTCGGCAACTTTTTCAAAAATTCTAATGAATTTTTCTCCAATAATTTTCCGTTTTTTCTCAGGATCTTCAACATTTTTCAATTCAGAAAAGAATTCCTTACCCGCATCTATAAAGCGGTAATTAAGTCCGATTTCTTCCATTAATTTTTTTACATTTACTGACTCATTTTTTCGCATGTACCCTGTATCAACATGAACAGCAATGAGTCTATCTCCAATAGCCTTATTTACGAGTGCAGCACAAACAGTACTATCGACTCCTCCAGAAAAAGCAATTAATGCTTTTCCGGTGATTTCATTTTTAAGTTTTGCAATGGTTTCTTTTATAAATTTCTCAGCATTGAACATTTTTTCTCTTTATTTTTTAATAATCTTATCTCTCATTCTTTTTCTATAATCTTTAATTTTTTTTGTTAAATTTTTATCTTTTATTGATAGAATTTCTATGGCAAAAAGAGCAGCATTATCCCCTCTGTCAAGACCAACTGCACCAACTGGTATACCTGGTGGCATTTGAACAATTGAAAGTATTGCATCAAAATTTACCTTACCACTAACAGGTACTCCTATAACAGGCTTTGTAGTATGGGCCGCGATACTTCCTGGTAATGCTGCAGAAAGCCCAGCAACTCCAATGAAAACATCAGCATCACTTTTTTCAATAATTTCCTTTAAGTAATCAGGAGTTCTATGTGCTGATGCAACTTTAATAATGTAATTTACATCAAATTCATCGAGTATCTTTTTTGCTTTATCAGCAACTGGCATATCAGATTCGGACCCAAGAATTATCTGAATTTTCATATCTATCAAACCTGGGAATGGACATTTATTAGTTAATAGTTTCGACCTTACTCAATTCAATAAATTTAAACTAAAATTATATATAATGATATTTTTTATTAAGTTTAAAAAAATTCAAATATAGTGGTAACTATGACAGAAAATGAAGATCTTACATTTAGAAGATTCAGAATATTCAATGCAATAATGGGTGGAGTTCATTTATTACAGGTTTTTTTAGTTTTATATCTTAGTAATAATTTTTCATTACCGCTAACAATTACAAAACCCGTATACAATGAAATAACAAATTTCAATTACCCCTGTTTCTGAAACTCTTTTTTCAATTAGAGTTGGCCCCTTAGTGGCAATGTTTCTTTTTATTTCAGCAGTAGCACATATATTGATAGCAACTGTTCTTTACTATCGGTATGTTCAGAATTTAAAAAATCATACGAATCCCTATAGATGGTTTGAATATTCCATTAGCGCTTCTTTTATGATAGTAATTATTGCTATGTTGACTACCATTTATGATATTGGTACACTGCTTGCTCTATTTACATTAACAGCTGTTATGAATCTTATGGGACTCATGATGGAAATACATAATCAAACAACACAAAATACAAATTGGACATCATATGCCATTGGATGTATTGCAGGATTAGTTCCATGGGTTGTAATATTCATACCATTAATCTCAGCTGAATCAGTACCTGATTTTGTAATATACATATTTGTTTCAATTGCGATATTTTTTAATTGCTTTGCAATTAATATGTACTTACAATACAAGAAAATCGGAAAATGGAAAAACTATCTTCATGGAGAAAAAGTATACATCATTTTAAGTCTTGTAGCAAAATCAGCTCTGGCATGGCAAGTATTTGCAGGAACATTAAGACCAATGTAAAAATGTTTATATATTTAAGATAATAATAAAATTGTAAACATTTTGTTATTTACTCGTCGTAAAATAATTATATGAGATTCCTATGTTCAGTTCAAATTAAAAATTGGAATATAAATGAAACTAATCATTTGTGAAAAAAATATTGCAGCCAAGCGAATTGCATACATTTTATCTGGTGGAAAATCTACAACCACCAGACTAGGAACCACTCCCGTATATGAATTTAAAAAGGATGATGAGATCTGGAAAATTGTTGGTTTAAGAGGACATATCATAAATCTCGATTTCCCTGCTGGATTTAATCAATGGAAAATGGTTTCTCCAGTTGACTTAATTCCGGTAGAACCATGTAAAATTGTAAGTGAAAAAAGTATTGCTTCAGCATTGAAATCACTTGTCGATAAAAATCCATTTTTAATTGTAGCAACTGATTATGATAGAGAAGGGGAGCTAATCGGTGTCGAGGTAATTAATCTCATTAAGGGTTATAATAAAGAAATAAATTTAATAAAAAGAGCAAAATTTAGTGCAATTACAAATCAAGAGATTAGATCTGCTTTTGATAAACTTTCAGAAATTGATTATAACCTCTCAAATGCAGGAGAGTCCCGTCAAATTATTGATCTGATTTGGGGTGCTGTTCTGACTCGTTTTATATCTTTGACTTCTCAAAGACTTGGAAAAGAATTTCTTTCTATTGGAAGGGTTCAGTCGCCAACCCTTGCTCTTCTTGTAAAAAGAGAAAAAGAAATTAAAAATTTTGAACCTAAGACGTTTTGGAAGATTATAGCAACTCTGAAAAAACAGCAGTCATTTAATGCAGACCATAATAAAGGTCAGTTTTGGGATGAAAATCAAGTAAATGAAATCTTTTCAAAGATAAAATCCAGTAAAAATGCAACAATAAAAAAAGTTGATAAGAAAATCTTAAAAGAGTATCCACCCGCTCCATTTAATACAACTTCATTTTTAGAGTCTGCAACTCATCTCGGTTTTTCTGCAGCAAAAGCAATGAGTATTGCTGAAGAGCTTTACATGAATGGTATTATTTCATATCCGCGAACAGATAATACAGTTTATCCACATTCATTAAACATCAAAGGGATTTTACAGAAACTTACTAACTCTCAATTTTCAAAAGAAGCAAATGAAGTTTTAAGCAACGGTAGGTCTAGCCCAACTCGTGGAAAAAAAATGACCACAGATCATCCGCCAATTCATCCTGTTGGTGTTCCAATAAATGTTAATCTTAGCACTGATCATCAAAGGATTTATGAACTCATTTGTAGAAGGTTTTTGGCAACATTGGCAAAGGATGCTATTTCAGAAAGTGTTAATCTTTCTATTGATATTTCTGGTGAAGAATTTCTTGCAAGTGGTTATAAAATTCTTGAACCAAACTGGAGAAATATCTATACATACTTCAAAGAAAAAAGAAAACCACTTCCTGAACTAATTGAAGGGGAAAGATTAGAAGTTATAAAAATTATTTTAAAAGAGGATCAAACGAAACCTCCTAAGAGATATACTCAGGGTTCTTTAATTACTAAAATGGAGCAGCTTTTACTTGGTACGAAATCAACACGTCATGAAATTATTAACAAATTATTCCTGAGAAAATATATTACTTTGTCTCCTCTTGCTCCAACTCCTATAGCTATTGCAGTAATTGATGCTTTAGAAGATTGTGATGTTGTTAAACCACAAATGACTGCAACCCTTGAGACAGATATGGACCTTATTTCAGAGGGTAAAAAGACTTTGGATGAAACCGTTAATGAATCACGAAAGATGCTTACAAGTGTTATGAATACACTTGAAAAGGACAAAGAAAAAATAAAAATCAGTATAAAAGAAGCTCAATTGAAACAAAATACTGTTGGAAAATGTACTAAATGCGACAAACCAATGATTATAAGAATTTCAAGGAATAATAAAAGATTCGTTGGTTGTACTGGTTTTCCAGATTGTAAAAATACTTATTCTCTTCCCCAAAAAGGAAATATTGTTGTTACTGAAAAAGTGTGTGAAGAGTGTAATGCACCCATTGTTAAAATCAAATCAAAAGATAAAAGAGCTTGGGAACTTTGTATTAACAATGAATGCTCTGCTAAAAAACCTTCTTACAAAAAAGGATAACAAAAAAACAACAAACTATTTATATACGTTTTATTAACATTATGGTTATATATAAATAGTAAAATAGGTGTGATTCATGAAAAAATCAAAACTAAGAGTTATAATTGTTTTTTCTGTGATAACTTTTCTTATCCTAGGTTCTGTTGGATCTTTTGGAAGTTCCAATAATGAGAATAAAACATATCTGAAAACAAAAACTATGGTTAGAAATTCAGCAGTTTGTTTTAATACTTTTAATTCAGAGGATGAGCTAAATACTAAAAAATTAAACACTTTAGGTGATATTGGTTATAATTCTTATGATAATGTTGTCGTAACAAACTCTGCAGGTAACGAATCATATCCTTCTATGATTAGGGAAGGATATAATAGCCTTGTGGCATATGAATATGAAGATGATACTGAAACTTCTATTTATCTTAGATATTCAAGGGATTATGGCCAGACTTGGTCTGGAGAATCTAGAATAATTGCAAAACTCGATGGGAATCCAATAGAGATAAACTCTCCAAGTTTAAGTATTGTACCTCTCAGTAATAGAGCATATGGTATGTATAAGTCACCTCTTAAAGATTCAGCAGTATTTGGATACTGTGATATTGGCAACATAGTAGATCCTACCAGTGTCATTACATATACTTTTGATTGGACAGGTTTTCCAGATCCAGAAGGCGCTCCAGGTATCACTTATGCATTTTGGGATTTTGAAACACCCCAAATAATTACTTATAAAAATACTACCACTCCTTGGGTAATTGCTCTTACCGGAAGCACGAATTATACCTATGAAGGTGTAGGGGCATGCACAGATTCTCCAATGTTTTGCTTTCCAGATTTACTCCAGCCTGATAAATATGTTACATTAACCTGGTACTCAGAAATAGAATATTGTAGTAATATTACACTCTCTAGAAATTATGGTGACTCAATTATTTATGGTATTTGTGAAATTAATAATGGTTCTAATCAAGACTTGCTTTTCTTTAAAGGAAATCCTAAATCATGGTATGATGGAGATGATCTAAATAATCAAACCTTAACTAGCTCCAGTAGCCTTACACATCCACATATAAATGTGACAAAAAATAACATCTTTATTGTTGCTGATTCAGATTCTGATGGTATTATTCTCTATAATTCATCTGATAGTGGTAAATCTTGGTATCTAAAAGATGTCACTGCAGATATAATTCCTCCTAGTGCAAATCCAAATTACCCGATGATATATTCAAATGATGTAAGTTTCTTGTGTACTTATATCGAGTCAGATAATATCTATTTGACTAGATCAACAAATGATGGCCTGAATTGGAGCGATCCAATTCAACTAAATAGCATAAATGACTCAGCTGTGGAAGAGTATCGATTTTCTGATTTAATAGATGAACACCACATTTTATGGACTGATAACAGGGAGGGAAATCATGATATTTACTCAATTCTCCTTGATATTCCAGAAGTAGATCTATCTGTAATACCAGAAAGTGTTACCCTTGATACTGAGAATAAGAATGTACCTTTCTTACTTACGAAAAACTGGATTGCTTTTACAATTAAAAACAATGGCAATATATCAGTTGAAAAAGTACCTGTAAATATTACATACACATGTATTAATAGTACTCCACAAAAAACAGAATATAAGGTGACTATCTATTATCTACCCCCCGGTGGTGAAGAATCCTTTAGAAGACCTCTTTTCAGATTAACCCTTGGAGAATTTATAAATGCATTACTAGACTATGCAGGAATACAAGAAATAACAGTAACAGTAGATCCAGATAATAAATATTCTGATCGCTACCCTCTGGATAACAGCTATTCCATATCTGTTACTTATAAAGATATATTTCCCAGATTAGGATTTCTAGAGAATCTATTCTTATAATATTTTAAAATCTTTCAAATTCTCATATATCTTCTCTTCTGTAATATAACCGGTTACATATTTTGAGGGTGTAACATCAAAAGCAGGATTTCTGACTTTTGTCCACTCAGGCATAATTGTATTTTCATTAATCTTTGTCAGTTCTTTTCTTTCACGTTCTTCTATTTTTATTTGACTTCCATCTTTTATTTTTTTATCAAAAGTGCTGATTGGTGCAGCGACATAGAACGGGATATTATTCTCATTTGCAATTACTGCTTTTTCATATGTGCCAATTTTATTTGCAAAATCACCATTTTTTGCAATCCTATCTGCACCAGTGATAACCATGTCGACATCACCATTTTTCATAAAATATCCAGCTGCATTATCAGCAATTACTACATGTGGAATTTTTTCTTCTTTAAGCTCCCAATCAGTAAGTAAACCTTGCAAACGAGGCCGGGTTTCATCAACATATACAAATATCTTTTTTCCTTTTCTATTAGCAATTCTAAATGGTGCTAGAGCTGTTCCATAATCGACGGTAGCAAGGGCACCAGCATTACAATGTGTTAGAATTCTCATGTCATTTTTTATTATTTTTTCACCAGTCTTTCCAATTCTTCTACATCTATCAATAATATCTTCAACATAACCATTTGCTGCGTTTAATGCATCTTCATTATTTTTTATTTTATCTACCATATATTCAATTGCATAAAACAAATCATGAGCAGTTGGACGGGTTTTACGTAGTATTTCAGCTGTTTTACTAATGTTTTCTTTTCCTAGGACCATGCCATATACAGCAGCAGCACCAATAGCAGGTGCTCCACGAACAACCATCTCTTTTATTGCATATTCGCAATCTTCAACATTTTTTGCAGGAAAAATTTCAAACTTATAAGGTAATTTCCTTTGATCAATGAATTTTAATACTCCATTTTCGAACCATAATGATCTCCATTCTTTGCCTCTAATCTTCATTTTAACTCCTCACACGTTTTTACCACTGAATCTTCAACATCTTTCATACTAGTTCCAACAAATATTAATCCCTGATTTTTAATTACTACTTTTTTACTATCCCGAAGTTTACGCAGTATTCCTTTTGCTTGCTCAAGGGTCCCAATTGGATATTCTTTTTCAGTTATTGGTAGTTTCTTTTCAAATTGTCCAACTAATTGCTCACTATCGATTTGAATTATTGCTTTAACTTCATCTCGTGCATGATGAATCAGCCAGTGAATTGGTGTATCTATTCGTGGTTCTTTAAGACCCATTACCAAAAGCACTTTCTTTAATGGATCATAATCCACAATCTCAAGAAAATCATCAGCTTTTATTTCACTAAAATCACTGTCTTTTGCATTAATTAAGATGCGTTTGCCATACTTCATACTTATAGAAATCTCAAAAATATCTTTTAATAAATCTATAGTTTTAAGCTTCTTACTAACTTTTACAATCTCAGAAATTAGTGGGCAATTACAAGTTTCCTTTGAAACATAAAACGTTTGAAAACTATAATTAGGAAAGGTTTGCCGAATCATTATATCATTATAAAGCACAATAGTTATTTTATTTTTTACTAATTTATTTTTTTTATTTTTTTTTTAAGGTAGCAATATTTTTATAATCTTTATTGTTTTAGGGGATATTAATGCCAAAATTATCAAATGCAGAACTTCTAGAAAATGTATTGCATGGACTCTTTACTACAGCTGGTAGTAGGACTAGTCAAAACTTTGCGGGTGCAGTTATACATGCAATAACAAAAGCACTAGAACAAAAATATGATTTTTTAAACTATGTTAAATTTAATATTAAAGGAGAATCTGATGAATTGGTAAGTATTTCTTCAGACTTAAATTCTATTGATATCATGAGATTAGGTCAAGCAGTTGAAGCTATTTTAAAAGTTATTTGTATGGATTTTAAGGATAAGGCTGGACTTTATTTTATAAATGAGTTTAAGAAAAATATTGGAGAACAAGCTATATCTGATCTTAAGGAAGTCGGTATAGATTTTGAACTACTTAAGATTCAGCAACATTATTTATATAGGCATCATGAAAGAATAAAAAGAAAATCTAAGACTGATGATTTTGTAGATAAGAAAGAGAAAAGTTTATTAGATTATTCATGGGAAAATGTATCAAAATGGGATTATAATGCTGACAATCATACTTGTAAAATTTATGACAAAGATGGGAAACTTTTAGATCTAGTGGATTTAGATGAAATTGTTAAAAAATACGTTCATTATTTAACTGAAGCTGAATCCCTTAAAACAACTACAGATTATAATTTGGATAAAAAGGATAAAGGTTTGAAGAAGAAGAAATCATCAAATTAGAAGCATCTCTATCTGGAGATAAAATATTTCTAATATACCGATAGGAGAGGGAGCGATATGTCTAAATTGCAAAATTCTGATCTGCTAAGAAGCATAATAAAAGCTGTTTACATTACAGCAAGTAGAAGAACTACTCCAAGTTTTGCAATTGCAGTTTTAGGTGCTATTACTAGAACACTTGAACAAAGGTTTGATTTTTTAAAAAATATTGTTTTCCGCGAAGAGAGAGGAGCTGAGGATTTTGTAATGGTTAATTGTAATGTTAACTCTATTGAACCATTAATTATCGCAAAAGCTATAGAAACTATTGTTCAGGTTGTGTATATGGATCTTAGTGAAACGGCGGGATTTTTCTTTATAAAGGAGTTGATGAGGAATGCTGGTGACAATGTTATTTCAAATCTTAAAGATATTGGTGTTGATTTGGAGCTCATTCAGATTCAACAGCATTATTTGTATAGACGTCACAGTAAAAGTACTAAAAATAAGTTAAATAAGGGGCAAGAGCAAATTGATAATGTGAGTCTCCTTGGTTATTCATGGAAGAATGTTTCAAACTGGACATTCGATACTGATAACAAAACATGTATTATTTATGATAAAAATGGTAAAGAATTAGATTATTTAAACCTTGATACAATTGTTAGAAAATATATTAGTAGCATATCAGCAGATAGTGATGCTAATATAACTGATGAAAATAAAGAGGAAATAAAGAAAATTGAGCTTACTAAAAAAGAGTTTGAACTTTTAAATATCATTCAAAGACAAGATATCGATTTTGAATCTGCTTCTATATTGCTACGCATGTCTCAAGGAGAACTGAAGGATACAATTCTAAAATTATTAACCCTTGAATTATTACATTATATATCATATGATGAAGTAGCATTAACAGAAATTGGTGTGCAATATTTAAGTGAAAGAAAAAAAGCTGTAAAAACAGTTTGATAACATTATACTTTTACATTTTCATAATCTACAATTACAATTCTTAATAAATAATATATATATTTTTCCTTCAATTGAATCAATATATACATATTGTTTATCTCTTACATTTGCAATTTATTCTCCATTCTTTTAAACTTTAAATTAAAAAGTAATTAACATTATTAACATTGTTTTGGTTTTAATGTATTATAAAATGGTTATATTTATTTTTTTGAATAATCTTGAATTTGTTCAAGACTATTAACCATATCTTGAAGCTTTTTCATAGCTTTGGTTTTCCTAACTATTTCTTCCATATGGTTACGAGAGTATTCCTTAACTGCTCTTCTTATAAATTCAGATCGAGTAACATATTCACCAGATTTAACAAACATATCAATAATATGAGCATCTTGTCGGGATAGCCTAATCGTCATTCTAATATCTTGCAATTAAAAACCCCCAATATCATTTATTTCAATAACATTATTATTATAAATAATTTCCCACAAAAATTATGACTATTTTTATGAATTGGAATTGCATAAAATGCAATTCACTACTAAAGAATAATAACGGAATTGTAAAATAGCAAATATAAAATATTGCCTCCATGATATTATTAACTTGAAATTCTTTTGTTTTATAGGGGTAAGATATGGTTAAAGCAATTTGGAAAAATAAGATTATAGCAGAAAACGATACTTATGAAGTAATCGAAGAAAATAAATATTTTTGATAAGTTATCTTACTCATATATATGGTAGGAGCGGATCATGAATAAAAATAAACATATCTTGGTTATTTTAAGTGCCATACTCATTGTTAGTTTGTTTTTCTCGGATTGTACTGAAAAAGAAACAACAACAGAAAAAAGTGAAAGGTGAAGGATGATGAAGAAAAAGATTATGGTAGTTGATGATGAGCCGGATCAAATACTTACAGTTAAACTGGTTATAGAAGATTTTAGCGATAAGTATGAAGTCATAGGTGCAGATAGTGGTAAGCAATGCCTTGAACTATTGAAAGATAGCCAGATTCCTGATCTTATATTATTGGATATTATGATGCCAGGTATGAATGGATGGGATGTAGCAGCTGAAATCAAAAAAAACCCAATTTGGAATAAAATCCCTCTAGTTTTTTTAACTGCTAAAACAGATTCATTTAGTAAAACATTCGGTGGTATTGTAAGCCAGGATTATATCACAAAACCATATGAAAAGAAAGAGTTGAAAGAGTGTATTGATAAGTTCTTAGATGAATAGAACTGTCAGATATTAAGAATTCCGATCTCCTTAAAGTGACACTATAAGCCCTTTACACTACTACGGCAAGGAGAACAACTACAAAGCTTTGCAGTTGCAGTTATAGACTCCAGAGCAAACAATACGTAACAGCTACTTAACCAGAAACATGCCCCTTCATCAAATAAAATAGAGATATTGTTTCGTATTTACCAGTAAAAATTGCTCGTTATTTTAAATAGGTAACATAAAATAAATTAATTTGTTACAAAATTCATAATAAATATTATTATTGAAAATAACTGATGTATAAAAATTACGCCGAGGGGGAGATTTGAACTCCCGAGGGGACGAGTCCCCACGAGCTTTCCAGGCTCGCGCCGTTCCGGGCTGGGCCACCTCGGCAAAAACAAATACTGGAAACAAACCTTTCTTTTAAGACTTTTTCCAGATTGAAGGATAGGTACCTTTATTCATTAATACTCTTACAAGATTAGCACATACTCCTTTATCCTTCTGGATAATGTCTTCTGTAGACATCATGGATTTAGCAAGGGCAACACCTTCATTTTTCATTGTTAAAACAGCGACCATATCACCGTTTTTGATATCTGAATCAATCTCAACAACACCAGGGACAGCTAGACTTGCTCCATGACACAATGCATCTACTGCAGAATCACGAATAACTATTTTTGGTAAATGATCAAGTAATCTTTCTAATGGATGAATAATTGATTTTATCTCTTTCTCATCGCCTTCTCCTTTCCAAAAAATATAAGCATCTTTTAAATCATGTAAGATAAACGAATTTTCTTCACATAGATTTCCAACCCTAGTGCGTCTTAGTTCTGCAAGATGTGCCTTAGTTTTTAACTTTTTACCTATATCAACACAAAGAGTTCTAACGTAAGTTCCAGTTTCACAACCAACACGAAACAAAACATTCCTGCTATTGATTTGAATAACGTCAAAATAATAAATATGTCTTTTACGCTTAACCCTTTTAACGGCAGATCTTAAGGGAGGAATTTGAGTAATTTCACCAATAAAACTTTTACATACGTCCATTATCTTTTTTTTATCAATATCTTTATGAAGCTTCATTATACCAATGTATTCTTTTCCTGCGAAGAGAAGTGCCTGTAATGCTTTAGTTGCATTACCTAATCCAATAGGTAGAACACCTGTTGCGTTAGGATCAAGAGTACCACTATGACCAACTTTTTCAATATTGAAAATTCCTTTTATCCAGGAATCAACCTGGTGCGATGTAGGACCACTAGGTTTGTCAAGATTAATTACCCCACAACTTAAAAGCTCATCAATATCACGCTCAGAAGGAGATTTACCATAATTAGGATTTGTTTTGACCTGAACTTTAATGATTCGTTTATGTTTTTTATCTGATGGTAAATTGTATTTTTTGTCTAGCATTATGATTCTCTAAAATATGTACCATATATAAAAAGTATTTATCTATTAATTTTCTTGATTATTATTTCTACTATTTCCTCTGCTGTTTTATCTTTTGAGTCAATAACAATATCATAAATAGATTTATCTTTAAGATCAATGTTATAATAGTTCTTATACCTCAAAGCTTCGCTTCCTTCTCTTTCAAGTATCTCTTTCTTTCTGAATTCAACACTACCTTTTTCACGATTTACTATACGTCTTGCCCTTGTTTCTAAATCGGTATCGATTGCTACCTTTAAGGCAGGTATATTATTCTGATATGCAAGCCAGCCTGCAAGTCTTCCTTCTAAAATAACATCTCCTTTTTCTAGGATTTCTAATTGACGAGCATCTAGTTTTTTATCAATTTCACTGTTTTGTTCACAATATTTTCCAAATTTTTCAAGTTCCATATTATGTTCTTCTGCTAATTGTCTAAAAATCATTCCAGAGTAAATATAATTTAATCCGAGTTTTTTTTCCAAAATTTTTGCTACTGTAGACTTTCCGCTACCTGGTGTTCCACTTATCGTAATTGTGACCATGATTCAATTATCTTAAACAGACGGTCTTATTTTTGCTTTTATGTTTTTCCATAAGTTAGACCAACTGAAATATTTTAATCCCAGTCTGATAATTTGTCCAATAACTATAGAAAATACAAGGTAAAGCCAAAGCCATGCTTGCATAATAAAAGATTCTTGTGAAATAAGTGGGACATCATTGCTCCAAGGTAAAGTAAAATAATAATGCGGTAATCCTGAAAGAAATGCTCTTAGCCACATGAAAATTGGCCATATGAAGATAATCAAAAACACCATTGGTTTCATCATTCCGCTAGAGGCCTCAGTCTGTCTTCTCATAATTTCTGGTTGCATTTTCATTAATTTGTTAACCCTATTGGTATTGCCTTCTCTTCTAGCTTTTGAAATTTCTTTTTGAAAAGATCTTGTTATTTCTTGTGATTCACCCATTCTTTTCCAATCTGTAAAGAAGTTTGTTAGTGTAGAAGAAAGAAGAACAACTATTAATCCAGAAAAAAACAATGTTAGAACAGGAAATTGCCCTTCAAATCCTATTACTGGTCGTAATACAAGACCAAAATAATATCCAAGAATAGGTCCCAATGTAGGCATTATAAAAAATATCATCATCATAAATATCAATAATAATAAAATATTGCTTCCTTGTGCTTTATTATCTAATTTTTTCATTTTATCATCTACTTTAATACAGGTACCGTCTGTTTTACTGCGGCATCTATAGCATTATCATGGTTAAAAACTATTTTGACTGTAGCACCACTCAATGCTGCATAAGCCATAGCTATTGCACGATTCATCATCTGATGTTCAGCAATTTGCTCTATGGTATCTGGATCTCTATTTCTTGATGGATCATTTATCCTTCTATTGTATATTTCTTCAGAATCTGCTTCAACAACAACTATTGCTGTTGGATTTATTCTTTTTATAACCCATTCGGGAAGACCTGGCATATAACCCTTAGGAGTTTTTACTGTACAATGTGTATCTAGAATAACATTTCCCATACTTGCTACTTTTTCTGCTGATTTAATTTGTAGTTCTTTTTGTTGTTCTAGGGTCAATTTCCGCATTTCATCTCTATTCTTTACTAAACATGTTTCTATTGCAATATCCGCCATTACTGTACCAAAAGTGACAAATTCTACAGCCAGTCCTTCTGCTGCTTTTTTCATAACAGTTGTTTTTCCCACCCCTGGTATACCTGTTACAATAATTACTCCCATAACACATACCTGCCAATAGATTTTACTCTGTACCAAAGAATCCTCTTAGTACAGGATGCATTTCCATTGCTTGTTCCTTAGCAATATCCTCATACAGACGAATTATAATACCTACTGTAAGAAGCACACCTGTACCACTTGCTTTACCTACTGTTCCGATTAAATCTGCAAAACCGGCAAGTGCTCCTACTGCAGCTCCACCAATGACTGTTACAACGGGTATATATCTTTCAAGAACCTTTCTTAATACACGGGGATCTCTTCTGAAACCTGGTATTTGCATTCCTGAGCTTTGAATTTGTCGTGCAACAGCAGAAGGACCCATATCTGTTGTTTCAATCCAAAACTTCGCAAAAAGGATAGAACCGATTATCATCACAGATAGATATATTATAACTTTTAGGGCATATTGAATGGAATCATGACCAATTCCATCCCCACCTGCCATTATTGGTATTAACCAATTATTAATCCCTCCAGGGCTTGATAGATACCATGCTCCACCAGCCAAAGGCTGTGTACTTATTGTTGTGTCATAGGCTCCAATCCACCATTGACGTCCTAAAAGAGGTATATTAGATTGATAAAAAAGCATTGCAAACATGTTGATATTTGCAAGAAGAGCAGCCATTAAAATAACGGGAATATTTGATGCATAAATCAATCGAATAGGGTATCTTCCTCTTGCACCTCTCACTTTTCCATGAGCAAGTGGAAGCTCTATACGAGAAGACTCTGCATATACCACAATTAGAAATATAACTATTGTACCAAGCAATGGTACAATTGCATTTTCATATCCAATACGCGAATTACCGATAAACATCGTTTGATATCCTCCACTTACCATATCTTCAAGTGTCATTTGTGTTGATAGAAAATATGTACCAGGAATAACGCCACTTGGAGGATTACCAAGACTTAACTCGCCAGCGCCACTTGATGGTAACCAGTTAAAAAGCCCAGTAAATATTGCTTGGGATACACCTGCAGCAATAAATAGTGAGATACCAGAACCAATACCCCATTTTGATATAAGCTCATCCATGAAAAATACAAGCAAAGCTCCAATGACTAATTGAAGAATTATTAGAAAATTAGCAACGCCTTCTCCACCAGCTAATCCGATTAATCCTTCACTTGGGCTTAAATAACCATATATTTGAGGAACGGCTTCAACGACAATCATAACTATTACAAGAATTTTCTGTGTTCCCTGATAGATTGCTTTGTCTTCCTTTTTGGTTAAATCAAGTTTTATAATTTTTGCGCCAACAAACAATTGTAAAATAATGGATGCTGTAACAATTGGTCCTATTCCAAGATGCATAATAGAACCAGAGGCTCCTGCCATAATAAAACGATAATTTTCAAAAAGATCTACAAATTGCTCTTTCATACCAAAGATCATGATATTTGTCATGATGAAATAAAGTATCAAACAGAGAATAGTCCAGAATATTTTTGTTCTAAAATTAACATGACCTTCTGGCTTTGTAACTGCAGGCCATCTCTCAATAATTGGTTTTAGACGATATAGTAGACTCTTTTTTTCCTCTGCCATTTTTAAACCCAAATAAACATTATTCTTCTACTTGCTTTTCTTCTAATGTTGACTCTTTTGATATTTCTGGTAATATTATCTCTCCACCTTTTTCTTTGATTTTTGCAATAGCTTTTTCAGATGCTTCATTAACCTTAATCTTAAGTTTTTTATTTAATCTTCCACCGCCAAGTAATTTATCAAAACCTTCTTTTGTTAGATCGATTTCATTTTTTCCTGGAAAATTATCCACAAGTTGCCCAATATTTATTGTTTTATTTCTCTTTGTTATACTTTGGTGTCTCTTGAAACCATGTTTTCCAAAATGATTTGGCATATTTTTTACCATATGCATGTAACGATGTTTCAGCAGTCCAGCGTTTCCTCTGCCACCTCTTAAACCAGCACCACGGCCAGCTTTTTTACCTTTACCATGAGTCATTGATCCTCTGAATTTCTTTGTTTTTGTTCGCGCCAATTCGATCACTTTCCTTTATAATTTTCTATCTTTAGGTCTAAGCCAGATAAAGTAATGTATTATTATATTTTTGGATATGCTTATTCTATTATGAATATTAGTGGGCAATTTTCTTAAAAATTGCTATTTTAAGGGTTGCAGATAAAAAAACCTATTTATTATCTTTTTGTTAGTATCCTTAATAAAGATACATCATACTCAACAAATTTTTTTTCATGAAAAATATATGTATGCTTTATTGGAAAAATATAATTTTTATAGTAAGTAATTTCTCCATTAAGAGCGGAAACCATTTTTTCTATAAAAGGAACTGTTTTTGTGAGATGAATAGTATAAATTACAGCTGAAATTTTAAATCCTCTTTCTATAAACTTTCTATCTGCTTTTAAATTACTTTTTTGAGCACCAAAAGGCGGGTTCATAAGAATTGTATCACATTTTTCTTTGATATCTAAAATATCTTTTTCTAAAAATTCAACAGATAAGTTATTTTTTTTTGCATATTTTTTTGCTTTTTCAATGATTTTCTTATCAACATCAAATCCAATAACTTTTTTAGCACCTGTAAGACTTGCCCCTATTGCAAAAATTCCAGTTCCACAACCTAAATCAAAAACTACTTTATCTTTTATATCTTCAAATTGGTGTGCCGTAAAAATAATATCTGCAACTATACCTGCTGGCGTAAGGTATTGTTCAAATGTTGGAGATGGATTATCAAATGTAGGAATTTTTTGTAAGATTATTTCCAATTCTTTTTTTTTCATTAAAATAAAAAATATGAAAACCTGTCAAAAACTTTATTGTGCGTAAATTTTATTTGCTATACTTTGTTTAGTGGCGTTTACTTTGGGCTTGTAGATTAGCTCGGAAGATCGCCTCCTTGGCATGGAGGAGGCCTCGGGTTCAAATCCCGACAAGTCCATATTAAATATATTAATAAAAATATAAGATATTATATACAAAAGACTTAAATATGAGAATTTGCGTTTTATATATAAAAGTTTGATACTATGATGCGAACAAAAGTTGTTAATGATTCTACTGATTTAGTTCCCCTTCTCAGAGCTTTTGATACAAATACAAAAAAAGAGGTTTTTAATGAACTCCTCATAGATTGGAAACCACTAAGTGACATAAAAGATAAGTATGGGGACGAGGGAGAAAACGCTCTTGATTATTTCGATAAGATGAAACTAGTTGAAACCAAATGGACCACGCCAGACGAAGGAATAGATGGAAGACCACAAAAAAAGTACCGCTCTTATTACTCTGCATTTAATATAAATATATCTTGCCCAGTTAATGAGATAAGTGAAATTTTTACTGTTGCTTCTTTAAATAAAGATGAGTTTAGAAATCTTGAAGATAAAATCTTTGCTTTTGTTGGGGAAGATGGAAAATTTGGAAATATGGTTGCAGAAAACTTTAAACTTTCAAACCTTGCTTTAAAAGGACTAGTAAAAAGATCAAATAAATTCTGCTATAAAGGTTTAAAACTTAGTAGAAAAGATTAATTTTTTCAAGCATCTTTTTAATTACATCTTCTATTCCTACTTCAGAATGGATTATTTAATAGTTATTCAGGCTCTTTGGCTTGTAATTCCTGCATATATTGCTAATGGAAGTGCACTTCTTGTTGGAGGTGGTACACCCATTGATTTTGGTAAGAAATGGAAGGATGGGCGAAGAATATTTGGTGATGGTAAAACATGGCGGGGGCTTATTAGTGGTGCTTTTCTAGGAATGACCGGGGGTTTTGCAATAACTATTGCTGCAATTTATATTGCTGATAGCGAATTTGCGTTTCTAGGTTTGAATGATTTTGGGCGATTTCCTTTAATGATTCCGATAATTTCTTCAATTTGTTTTGGTGCACTTTTTGGTGATATTCTTGAAAGTTTTTTTAAGAGAAGATTTGGAAAAAAACGTGGAGAAAATTGGATCCCTTTTGATCAACTTGATTTTATTTTAGGAGTCCTCCTTTTCAGTTTTGTTATCTCAAGTTTATTACAGATCATTGGAGTTACAGCCAATAATTGGTTTTTTGATAGTTTTTCATTATGGCATATATTAACTTTACTTATTATCACACCATTTTTTCATCTATTAGCAAATTTTGTTCATAAAAAAGCAAGTGGTAAAAAAGCTTGATAGATAAAATATATAAGCAATTTATTTAATTTTAAAATGAGGAAATAGAAATGGCCGCTGACAATAATGCATCTATGAATGAAGAACTAAGAAAATGGTTAATAGAGTCAAAGGATGAAATCAAAACCTCAAAGGAAAAAAAGGGAAAATCAAAGAAACCTTCAGGTAAATGTCAAGTATGCGGAGAAAAAAATGCAACAGCAGTATGTTTGAAATGTAACCGTTCAGTTTGTAAATCATGCTATTTTAAATTAATTGGTATTTGTAAGAAATGTGTACCTAAAGAAATTGCAAGTAAATGGGATGGATCCAATCCTGATTGGGAAAAACAACTAGGTGTTGAATGGGTAGGTTAACCTGCTTCTTTTTCTCTTTTCAATCTTTCTCCTTCTAAATATAGGGCCATCATTGATCGAGCTAGTCTCCATGATGATGGATATATTGGAACTCCAGCTGATTTAAGATCCCATACTAAGTCTTCAAACTCTTTTCCACCAATCCAAGTTGCAAGAATTGGTTTTTTATATTCCTCATGTAGTTTTCGTCCGCGTATCATTTTTAGTATAGCACCAGTAAATTCTACGGGTCTTGCATATCCACCATGTACGGATGCAACAATTATTCCATCAATATTTGGGTCCTCAAGTAATGCGCGGGTTGATGCTTCATATCTATAGAAACCGGCATCTCCAGTAAGATCAACCGGGTTGTTTGGTTTTACAATATCTGGAAGTATTTTATCAATTTTTTTGTAAGTTTTAAATGAGAGTTTTGGTACAACAAGACCATTTGCTTCACAAGCATCTGTTAAAAGAATCCCAAGGCCGCCTCCATTAGTTATTATTCCAATACGATTTCCTTGAGCAGGTGGTTGACCAGCAAGTGCTCGTGCCATATCAAATAACTCTACAATATCTCTGCAGCGAATTCCGCCTGCCTGTTTGATTGCTGCTTCATAGATTTTGTCGCTTCCTGCCATAGAACCAGTATGTGATGCTGTTGCTCTTGCACCAGCTATACTTTTTCCTGCTTTTACAACAAGCACTGGTTTTTTACATCTTTTTATACTGTTCATAAATTTTCTTCCATCTTTTACTGCTTCAATATATAAACCTACTACTTTTGTATCTGAATCCTGTGCAAAATAATCAATTAAATCGTCATCGTCAATATCTATTTTGTTTCCAACTCCAATTATTTTTGAAATTCCAACAAACTCATGATTTGCTAAATGAATCATACCAATTCCAAGGGCACCGCTCTGACTTATTAGTGATAGATTTCCTTGTCTTGCTCGTCCATAAACAAAAGATGCATCAAGTCCGTCTGAAGCATTTTTATAACCCATTACATTAGGCCCAAGTACTCTCATATTAGATTTTTCAAGTATTGCTTTTAGTTCTTCTTCTAATTCATGGTTGCCTACTTCACTAAAACCTGATGAAATAATGATTACATTTTTCACCTTTTTTTGTTTGCAATCCCTAATTATTTGTGGTACAATTTTTGCTGGAACTGAAACAAGAACAAGATCAATTTCTCCAGGGATCTGTGTTACTTTTTTGTAACATTTTACACCAAGGATTTCCTTTTCCTTTGGGTTGATTGGATAAATCTTGCACTCATAATCAGATATAAGTAAATTTTTTAATGCTGCATGCCCAATTTTAGTAGTATTTCTAGATGCTCCAACAACACCTATAGTTTTTGGTTTGAAGAATGATTCAAGCCTAGGTACCATAATTTTTCCCTCAATGATCTAACATTTCTGACAATGAATTTATTTACTTAAACATAGTGAAAATAAATATCACATGTATTGTTTCATAATTTTGATAACTTCGTTGCTATTTTTTGCTTTTCTATATTCCTCAAGTGGCTCTTTATTAAACTTCAAAAAGTGAGGACTCCATTTATACAAATTTAAAATTTCTTTTGCGCGTTCTATTTCGTCAAGAATATATAGTACTGTTGCAAAAGCCTCGAGTGTCGACAGTTTAAAAGGTTTACCATAATTTACAGGATTTACTGGAATTACAAAAGGAAGTGCTCTTAAAAGATTTTTTTTATCTAAAAAATCAAAGCAACTCTCAGCATTTTTCCAAGAGCAATCTACTGCAACAACCCCATTCTTTCTTGCGGTATCTAAATCCTCTTTTGAGATACTTTTTTCTGCAAATGGACTTAGTATAATTGCACCTTTAGGTATTTTTCTTATGTTTGTCTCAAGTTTTACAAAACCAAATCTATGTAATTTTCTTGCACTACATTTTTTCGGGTCGTCCTCGTTTGTATGATAAACAATTAGTTTGATTTGACTTTTCATTTCTCACCTATTTTTATATCAAAAACATAGTGACTTATCCCAGGTGCATAGGATTTAACATAGATATACTTTAAAAGTTCAGCTTTGCAGCCCTTTTTTTTTGCTTCTTTTTCTACAATTTTCATAGGCTTATTAGGAATAGTATTATCTGAGAAGGTATTATGATAATGAATTATACCTATATGATTGTGTAAACAATCAATAGCATTAGGTAGGAATTTTTCAGTTTCGTCAATATATCCCATTATAACTCGATCAGCAATATTTTTTGGTGCAATATCTCTATTGTCGCCCTTTCTTGGCTCCACAATTGAAGATACATCATTTAAAATGATATTTTCATTTAAATAATCAAAAGCAATTTGATTTTTTTCACACGCAAAAACCTTTTCTGGTTTACTGTAAATAGCAATTGGTAGTGTAAAATAACCAATCCCTGCAAAAAGATCAACAACAGTCTCATTTTTATTTGAAATTTTCGCCATACGTATTCTTTCATCCATATTTCCAGACGAAAACATTAATTTCTGGGGATCTAACCTATATTTTACTCCATTTTCTTTATGAATTGTCTCAGTATTTTTTAAACCATAGATTATCTCAACATTAGGAACTCTGAATTCTCCCTTTATTCCACCAATATCTTTAAGCACTGTTTTACAGTTTAATACTTCTGCATATTTTTTTCCGATTGTATTTTTATATTCATCAAGAATTGAAGGTAATACTATTGTTAGAACATCTCCAATTTTCTCCCATTTATCAGGTAAGTTGCTAACTAAATCTGAAGGAATTTCTTTTAATAGTGAATTTTTAATTTGGATAAATGGTTTTTCAGCCATTTTAAGGTGTTGAATATATTTTACCTATAAAATTCCATGCACTTTTAATAGGGGATTTCCAAATCAGTGCTCATCTTTTAAATGATTTTCGTCCAATCACTAAAATAGGGTAAAAATATTTTTCCCTCTTCCCCAGAGATGTTCTGGGGAGGACGGAAAAAAACATGTGGGAATTGGATGTGGATGCACACATAAAAAACTATTGGAAAAAAATAGATGAAGCCGGAGCATCTCTTTTTGAGGAAAAGTTCAAACAACGAGAATATGAAAGATTTGGTGGCAGTCGAACAGCGTTTTACAACCCTGATGATGACCATCCGATGAGACTAGCGTTATTTCTTAGTTTCATGGATGTAACACCTTTGGAAGAAGTGATGAAACTGTTTTATAATCGTCTTAAAAGTGTGAAGTATCTTGGTTCAATGGGGCGGACGCTTATTTTCATGAAATTGAAACATTTTACTCCTGGTCAAACAGCAAATTATCTTAGGACTCATCCTTGTGATGCTGAACTTTTAGGATATGAGCAGAAACCGGATGGTTCATTTGAAATACCTTGCGGGGAGACCATTAGACTGAACCTGAAAAACCGGTTTGGTGTTGAGGGTGTTAAAAAGATTGACCATGCGATAGTTGTCGCGATTAGAGGGTCAACTGAAACACTGAGTGTTGATCTTGGTGAGTGTTGTGGGAGTGATGCATTTCCTGTGAGATCTGTGAGTTCAGATAAGACTGCTGAGTATAATGGGCATTATAAGGTAAATGGGTATAAGGTTGCAACAACCGAATCATACAATTCTGAAACGGGTATTGTCCCATTGGTTGGTGATGTTATTGGCATTAATGAGGATGAGGGGAAAACACTCATCCCTCATATGAAACATTTGAAGAACATTGGTATTCAGGTGAAAGATCATTTTGTTGATGGAAAGTATGCAACATTGTCCAATATAGCTCAGGTAGAAGTAGTTCATGGGGCGTCGCTTCATTATAATATTGTAAAAAACTGGGCATATAATAATGATGCGACATCATTTGATATTAAGGTTGAATATCAGAAATTCCACAATGAGTCTGATTTCAGAGTATCTGCTTCTGAGGGTTTCATGATGAGATATTTGGTTAAGAAGGGATGTTATGAACCTGTTGGACATATGATGAGAAATATGCATATCGCAGCGAAAGAGGAATGCCCTGATGGGTATCTTGATCATTTTCATCAGCGAAATATGACTGAATCAGAAAATGATTACATTAAGAATGATACGGGTCTACAACAGGGTATTAAAAGGAAGGGAAAAGAAACAGTTGCATTAGAATTTCATCTTACTCTTCTTGCTTTACATGTTCTTGCATTGGTCAGATTGCAGAATGGCTGTAAGAAACATCTTGTCTCCAAGAGAGGTTTAACATAACGTTTTAACCGGTGATGCACTAGAAACGAAGCGTGATCACCGGGAATGGTGAAAATCATGTATAAGATGAATATTGGAGGAATAAATGATGTTGTAAATAATATTGTTTTCAAAAAATGAAGTTCCAAATGAGTTTTGGCTTCATTTGGAAATCCCCATATATTTTTATGTAAATTTACAAAAACTTAAATCAAAGTAGCATATACTTATTCAACTAATTATATGGGGGAAATAAAAATGAGCCTTGACTTTAATGCAGATGAAGTTTTTGAAATTGCAGAACAAATTGAACGCAATGGTATAAAATTTTATCGAATAGCAGCAGAAAATATAACTGATTCAAATAAAAAACAGCTTTTAATTGATCTAGCAGAAATGGAAGTGGAACATGAGAAAACATTTAAAAATCTAAGATATGAGCTCTCACAAGATGAAAAAATTGTTACTACATTTGATCCAAATGGTGAGGCAGAAAGTTATCTACGAGCACTTGCAGATACCAGAGTATTTTATGAAAAAGAGATTGATACTTCATCATTTAAAGAAATATTAACAACTGCAATTAGTGCTGAAAAGGATTCCATTGTTTTTTATTTAGGAATGAAAGATGTTGTTCCAGGTCATCTTGGAAAAGAAAAACTAGATGAAATTATCAAGGAAGAAATGTCACATATCAAACTTCTTAGTAAAGAATTAATTGAGCTTTAAAAATAAATAAAAAATTGAAAAAAACTATGTGTTATACTTTATTTTCCGCCTAGGGTTCTTTCGATCTTTTTCTTTAATTTCTTCAAGTTCCATTGTAAGTTCAGCAATTTTTTTAACCGCCAATTTAAAATCTTCATCTTTATACATTTCGTAATAGGTTTTCCCAGTATTTTTCTCACTTGTATCCCACAATAATTTATCAATCTTTTTTTGCACAGAGTTATAATCTTTTTTCATTTTTTTTCATCTCTCATCCTAGTTTTGCTATTATATAGCACGTTACTGTCTGACACTAATGATATATAAAGCTAATGTGTTGAAATGTCAAAATGAAAAAATATGGGTTTTAAACCCATAGGTGTTTTAATAAGATTTGTATTTTTTATTTATTATCAGGAAATCTTTCTACTGTTGCCTTAGTTGTTTCCTTTAGTTTTCCTTGATCAAATTGTTTGAGTGCGTCTTCTATTTTACCTTTAGCCTGATATACCTTTATTCCATAGCGTTCAAATATTTCAAATGCTCTTGGTCCAATATCGATAGTAATTACAGCATCAATTCC
>DAOVGR010000074.1 GCA_030672305.1 Thermoplasmatales archaeon
TCCAAGAGCTTGGTATTGGTACAACAATTACTACAGCATTGATAGAGAATTTGAATTCATTCATTAGGGATAATGTTCAGTATATGAAGCGGAGGAGTAAAGGACTTTCTAGGGTTTTTGATTGGATGGTTGATATTTTTGCAGGGTATTTCTTTTTCCATAATTTTGTTAAACCTCATTGGGGTCTTAGTAAGAGAAGTAGTAAGAACTGGTTAGAGATAGGTGTTACGCCAGCGATAGCTTGTGGTATTACATTTACACAGTTTTCATTGTATGGAATATTGACTTTTTTACCAACTCTGGATTAGTGGGGTGCCCAATTATCAATTAATAGTTATAACCTTTGATAATTTAATTTAAAATCAACGAGAGAAGATGATTATTTTTACTGATACATTATTCTTTTTGTTTTTTTTAAAAAAATCTTTCTATGTTTAACAATCTTTACAATTTCTTCTATAATCCTCCTATTCTAATAGTAGATTAATTCTAAAAAAAAATAGGAGGTATGAGATATTTAAAATCTTATCTTGACACTAGCAACCTTACAATGAATAGACATAAATACTAGCAGCTCTATTATTTTGTATAAAACTAATCCGATATTATTGCTTTTTTATGGGGTTTTACCCCTGCTGATACCTCGATGTATCTTTTTGGTTTGAAAGAATTGATGTAGTGATACATTTTAATTGGATTGTGATAATATGAAAAAAACACAAAAAACTGGAGAAGAACATATAAGATTGCCATTACCTAAAAAGAATAAAAACGAAATGTTTGCTATAGCAGATAAATTAATGGGTGGTTCAAGAATAAATGCAGTCTGCGAAGATGGAAAATCAAGGATGGCGCGAATACCTGGAAAAATGCGAAGAATAAGAGTACGTACAGGAGATTTACTAATAATACAACCTTGGGAGATACAAAATGAAAAATCCGATGTTGTATATAGATACAGAAAAACTCAATCTATAACGCTCAGTAGAAAAAAATTTCTTCCAGAAATAATTGATGTCTTCTGATTTTTAAATAAAAAAAATAACTACATTGATTTAATTTCAACAATATTAACTATCAAGAAATGTTTATTCATACCTCAATTTTTTCTTTGACAAAATTACAGTTACGACTGCTAACGACAACAAAAAAAATATAAATTCGAATCCTGGTGTAGACTCCCCGATATTTATAACAGAATTATAACTTTCATTTTTATTCCCATTATCTATTATAGTTAAAGTTACAGTATATTTACCCGCAGATGAATATTTATGTGTTGGGTTTTGTTGATTGCTAGTAGTTCCATCTCCAAAGCTCCAAGAACGAGATTCTATTGTTCCATCATTATCAGATGATATATCAGTAAAACTGATTATTTCTCCAACTGTGGGTTTTTTTGGTGAATATTGAAACTCAACATAGGGAGGTTGATTTTCTGGTGGTAAAACAAAATCAATTGTATTTTCACCTATATCCAAGTATTCGTTTGTTTTTTTGTTGTTATCATAATCATTTTTCAATCCTTCTATATCATAAGTACCTATCTCTATTTCAGACATAATATAATCACCGTTTGCATCAGTTGAAACAGATTTTAAAACAGTATCCTCCTCATACAATTTTATTGTAGCACCACTGATAGGATTTCCATTGGAATCTTTCACTGTTCCAGTTATTGTAGCAAATTCAATAACATAAATGTATTTTATTTCAAAATCTGTTGTTTGCCAATCATCTGCTGTTACTTTTAATTTTACAGGATATATTCCCCCACGAGTGTATTTATGAGTAGGATTCTGCATATTAGATGTTGAATAATCACCAAAGCTCCAAAACCACGTAACCAGTTTCCCACCAATGATTTTTGATGTGTCGGTAAACTGAATTGTGTCCAACGTTGAAGGGCTTGATGGTGAATAAACAAATGATGCATGTATATTAGGATAAACAACTACGTAACCAGTTTCTGTATCAGTTTGGTCAAGACTGTCAGTTATCTTTAATTTAATAGTATATGTACCAGAATTTTTATAGGTAAAATTCGTTGTTTTTCCCTCTGCATCCCAAACTCCATCATTATTGAAATCCCATTGGTATCTATCTATTTCAAAGCCTGCTGAAGCTGTTGATTGACTGCCATTAAAATTTACTAACTCTCCAGCTTTAACGTATGTATCATGAATACTCATTGCTGATGTTGGAGTGTTATAATCATCCCAAATATCAAAATATAATGCTGCATCGTTCTGATCAATTGAAATGCTATCATACTCACCTGATGTTTTATAATAGCCTAACTCTACAGTTGTTTTATCTCCATTTAGTTTATCTGTTTTTAGATTATAATTTCCTTTATAGATATTATAATTGAAAATCCTTTCTTTAAGAGTTGCAGGTAGGCTTTCTGGTATAATAGGGTCGTCTAAGTCATCCCAAAAAAAATTAGAACCTCCATATGCTCTACTACTAATATCTGCCAGATCATCTGAACTTGGCAGTTCGTCCTCTTCACACAACAGAATCGCAATAGTAACTGATAAACTTGTAATTCCTGAAAAAATATGAATTGTATTTACTTTCCAATCATCAACATTTTCTTTCATAGCGATGTTCTCTGGCGATGTCCAATCATAACTGATGCCGCCATCTTCAGAGATACCTATATAATAATACCAATCTGCTTCGTCAGAAATACTGTCTTCTATTTCATCTAATTTTTGTATTCTATGAATTTTAATTGATATAGTTGCAGTTGAATCACCAGACACATTGGGTATAAATAAAATGGTACATATCAAACCTATACAAATCCCTAAAGCTAATATTTCTTTTTTCATCTTATTTCCTCACCAAAATACTAAATTTATTACATTTTAATATGTTATTTTGTTTTAAATATTTCCTTAACAATAGTTAATCTCATAAACTGTAAAAAATAATAAAAATTGAGGTATTGATTTCATTAAAATTATATTAACCTATTAAACAATGGTAATAAAAGGAACTTAAATCTCTACTCCGGTAGACTGCGTGAGGGGGCCTTTTTTTCCCTGTTGAAACCTTAATAATTGCTAGTTTTGAATAAAGGATTTGGAAGTTAAAAGCTGATTTCAATTTTAATAAAATAAAAAATATTAATTGAAAGGGTCTAGCTGAGGGAGGAAGAAAAGTATGAAGAAATAGAGTGTTCTAAAAATTCATTCTTACTTCCAAACTAGACCCCTTAATCGCAAGGGTAATATCTTTTAGTAGATAAATTTTATCTTAAAAGATTTATCAGTCTTTCCAGTATTGGAAACTGTTCAAGCAATCTTAGGATCAATGGATGATAGACTGATCTAACTCTTGGAATTACAACGCCAAATGTACTCTCATTGCTCGTTAGTCCTGTTTCGTCTTCTGCATAGGCAATTATTGCGTATACCCCCTTTTTATTATAGGTATGACATAGTTCCACTGGGGTACATGATGAATTATACTCTGTCTCGATCGTTGTTCCATCTCCCCAGTCGATAATATACTTGACATCGTCGCCGTTTGGATCGTCAGAATGAAATGTCCAGCATAATTCTATTCCTGCGAACCCTTCTCGTGGACCATCTATATATGGTGGTGTTGGTGGAAAAGGTCCTATTGGACCAGTCAGCTGAAATGCCATGTCAAAGTCAAAACCTTGGATGTCAAATCCAGGTGTCCAGAATGGGAAACCGAAATAATCTGAACCCAATACAGCTGGATTTAGAAGAAAAGTCTTGTGATAACCCCAACCAGATTGTGGTGGATAAGCACCTTCAGCCCAGATGCTGATCCAGAATTTATGACCTGCCTCAAATATGATAATTTCTGGTAGATCTACCCAAAGTACATAGTAGACAGAATTTCCAGAGTCATAAAGTAGCTCTTTACCTATTTCATTCCATGCAAAGTAATATGGACCTGCAAAACTTGGAGTTTGTGGATGACCATCGGGTTCATCTTCAGTGGTATTATCATAATAGAACGATATATACCAGTTAAAATCTCCAGTTTGATAATCTTCACCCCAGTAACCACCAACCCATTGTACATCAGCAACTTCCGTATCCTCATCAAAATAGAAGTCATCTGCTAGATAGAAATCGAATTGTTTTCCCGCATCCCACTGTGTGTGCATTAAACTTGTATAATCCATTCCGTTGTCCCATACAACTGGTCCTATGTCTCCATGTACAGTTCTACTACTTATACTATATTTAATGCTTGGTAATTGTTCTTCTGTATCTGCTGTCACAGCTACAGTTGATAAAATCATTGCAGATGCTATTATTAATACACAAACTCTGATCGAAGTTTTTTTCATTTTCATCTCTCATTTTCTAATATTATTTTAATACATGTTAATTTATAACCTTTTTGCTTATTATATGTTTTTATGAATATAATCATCTATATTTTTTAATGAAAAATCGATTTTAATACAATTTTTTTATATTAGATTTAAGAAAAAAAAAATATGAGATTTATTTTTTCTGTACATCAATCACAGTTACTGTAAACATCAATTTTTTCCCGGCTAAGGGATGATTTAGATCTAATGTTATTGCAGAATCAGTCATTTTTATTATTGTTGCATAATATTCTTTTTCAGTAGGTGTATCTATCTTTATTCTCATGCCAACAGAGAGGTCAGTATCAGTTTTAAAGGAGGTTCTTGGTGCATCTATTATAAGATTATCAAGATATGGACCAAATGCTTCATTTGGTTCAATTGTAATAGTTTTTGTTTCCCCTTCTTTCATTTCCCTTAATCCATTTTCTATCGAAGAAAATATCTTCCCGTCTCCAATAATTAATTCAATAGTTTTATCTTTATGCTCAGGGAAACATGCTTCACCATTTTCTAATTTAGCCTCATATTTTATTTTTACTTTATCTCCTTCATTTATACTATCCATAAAATTTCCTTCTATTTATTGTCCTACTAATAAAATAACACATTTTCTTTAGAGCGCATCAATTTTTTTTATCTGCAGGTTGGTGAATACTATCGTCTAATCATACTTAAGTATTTTTATAATTAGCAATTTTTTAAGGGGATATTTACTATTTTTTTAGGATAAAAAAATATAACTTTTTGACATTTTTACACGAAACTTATTTATACTAAAAAAGGGAGAGTATAAATCATAAGGGAATATTTAATATGATAAGGAGGATGTGATAATAGATGTTTGAATGGATGAGTCAAAGAGGCAAGAAAGCTTGGAAATTTCTTATTTGGTTTTATCTTTTCTCTTATATACCTATATTACCTGCCTATTTTTTAATGTCTTTTAAGGGATTACTAGGTTTATCTGCTTTAATTTATGTAGCATTATCCATGTTTGTAATTTTTAAATTGTATATTAGATTTGAAAATTTAATAAATATCAAAAAATCCATAAAATCCTTGTGAGAGCATTTATCTAATTTGTTGATATGTGTAGAAAATTATTATTCAGTGAATAAGAATTCAATAGATTAAATGGTTAGTGATGTTTTAATCTTTTTTTTATTAAAATTTAGTTTAATATAGAAAAAAATTACATAATTATATTATAGAAACAATTAAGTTAAAATAAACTATTCTATATATATACTGTATTGGGGGTTATAAAAATATGCAGAGAAAATATTTTAGAAAATATTTGGTATTATTTATTATAGTTCTATTAATTGGAGCTATTATTATTCCAGGACTAGGTAGAAATATTGGTAATAATAAATTGATTAATCTTGTTGAAAAGAAAAATTTTCAATTTGCATCTGAAGAGTTTATTGTAAAATTTAATGTTGAAAGAGATATAGATATCTCAAAGTCTTCTAATAATTATATATTAACTGGTATACCAACTATAGATGTACTAAATGAAAAACATACTGTAAAAGCGATCGAAAGACTTTTTAATTCTTGTGAAAAACCTTATCTATATAATATTTTCAAATTTATAGTTCCTGATAACTCTGATATCTTATCAATTATTAAGCAATATTCTTTAGATCCTAATGTAATCTATGCTGAACCAAATTACATTTATCATACTTGTTTGATTCCAAATGATCCTGATCTCAATTTACAGTATTATCTCCATAATACAGGTCAAACTGGTGGTAAACCTGATGCTGATATTGATGCACTAGAGGCATGGGATATTGAAACTGGTGATGAAAACATAGTAATTGCTATTCATGACACGGGAGTTGATTGGGATCATCCAGATCTAGAGGATAATATTTGGATCAATCCTGGTGAGGATCTCAATGGTAATGGTATAGTTGATCCATCTGATTTTAATGATGTTGATGATGATTCCAATGGTTTTATTGATGACATTCGAGGATATGACTTTGTAAATACCACTAAACCTGTAGTTCCTGGTGAAGATGGTACCATTCCGGATAATAATCCTATGGATTTCCATGGTCATGGTACACATTGTTCAGGTATCGCAAGTGCATCAACTGATAATAATATTGGTATTGCAGGTGTCTGTTGGAATTGTAGTATTATGCCTGTTAGAATTGGTTATAAATCTTCAAGTGGTTCAGGTCTTATTGATATAGTTGGTGCAGCTAAAGGTCTTGAATATGCAGCTGATAATGGTGCGCATGTTATTAGTATGAGCTGGGGAGGATCTCAAATTACATGGCTGATTTGGGATGCTGTTAATTATTCTTATTCTAAAGGCTCTATATTGGTTGCCGCAGCAGGTAATATTGGTAATGGAATAGAACATTACCCTGCAGCTTATCCTAATGTTATAGCAGTTGCAGCAACTGATCATAATGATACTAGGGCTCATACAGCATTTGGAAGCAATCATGGAAGCTGGGTTGATGTGGCTGCTGCAGGTGAGTATGTATATAGCACTCTTTTCAATGATACATATGTTACTTGGAGTGGTACGTCTATGGCTACTCCGCAGGTTGCAGCTTTAGCAGCTCTTATTCTTTCTAAGAATCCTAGTTTTAACCAAAAACAAGTATGGACTATTATAAGGTCAACAACAGATGCTGTTAATTCATCAGATAAATATATTGGAACTGGTAGAATAAATGCTCACCAAGCAATCCTGAGGGATTCTACTCCAATTGCAGAGCTATCTTATGAATTGGATAATGAAATAGTATTTGGAAATGTTTCCATTTTCGGATCAGCATATGGTAGTAACTTTGTAAAGTATGAGGTTTATTATGGAGCGGGTGTATACCCAGAAGAGTGGATATTATTTCATACTTCAGATACTCCTTTAGCAAATGCTACTTTGGCTATTTGGGAAACACCAATTCCTGAGGATGAAGTTTTTTATAGTATCCGTTTGTTGGTTTATGATACCTTCAGCCAGATAAGTGAGGATCGGGTAGTATTACAATTAGATAGTTTTCCATCTATTCCTATAATAGAAGGGCCAATTCGTGGAGTGGAAGGTGTTATCTATACTTATTTTTTTAATTCAATAGATTTAGATGATGATGATCTCTACTATTATATAGATTGGGGAGACGGTACATGTGAAGACTGGATTGGACCTTATGAATCTGGTCTGAAAATATACAGTTGCCATAACTGGACTTCCCGCGGTAAATATACAATAAGTGCTAAAGCTAAAGATATCTATGGTGCCGAGAGTGATTTGGGGACATATGAAATTACTATACCAAGAAGTAAAATGGTAGCAAATTCTCTATTTTTATTTCTATTCGAAAGATATCCCAATATCTTTCTTCTATTCAGATATGTAATTAAATAATATAGAGTAAATTGTAGCATATTAATCTTATAATGGGCAAGCTATTATTAATACCTAAATTGCTTTACTATATTAAAAATTTTAACACTCATAATTTAGTAAATAATTTGGTTATAGACTTCTAAGGACATTTGATTTATTACATCCTTTATTCTTCATCCTCATCTTAAATACCCAAAGACAAATCAACAAATCTTGGAATATTTAATTTTTATAATGTCTATTCTGTTTATAAAATTTTATCTGAATAATATTTTAATTATAAAAAAAATACTAATTATACAATTTTAATGGATCAAAAAAGAAGTAGATTAGTCAAGATCTCCTTGATTTCTATATAAAAACAATATATTTACTGTTAATTTTTGCAAGTTTTTCTCCTGTAAAACAAAAATATTCTAGGAAACCTTTTTTAAAATAATAAAAAAAAAAGAAAGGGATTTGGTTTTTGAACTAGTTCATAATTCGTAAATATTAAATTTTTAAGTATTAGCTGTCGCTTACATTACGACACGTGCTCGGCCTAATAGCATAATCATGCCACCGAATATCCTGTCGTAACCAAGTTCTCCAACGTTAACGTATAGACCAGAGAATACTGTTGTCCTTGCTATATGAAAACCGAGTCTATCACCAAATTCAACTCGACCGGGTAAGAAGTTTATATTAAAGTTACCTGTGTAACCACCACCTCCTAGGAATACTGGTGGATAGAATAACCAAATTGGTCGAATCATAATTCCGAGGAATGTTTCATAGTCATAGAATGGAACATACGCATATCCCAAACCCATGCTAATTATGGTGCTTCTATCAACCTCGGTCTCAAATAATTCCTGGTAAAGCCAATCAGAAGATATTGGATCAAAACCATTTGCTTGAAGAACGGTGTTTAGTGATACAACTATTGTGTTTACATAAGATTTGATTGCATCTTTTTCCTCTTGTGTAAATTTCAAATCTCTAAATGGTTTGTTTTCTTCTAACCAGGTTTGGAATCCCTTCACATTATCAATAAATAGGTCTACTCCAGCTTTATCTATTGTTAACTTTTCGTGATTAAGTCCTTCATTGTCTTTCCCAATAATTATGTTCATTACTTCTGTCTCTTCAGTTGGTTTCTGTTCTGATTTCATACCAGATATTGCTGGAACAATTAAAAGCATCGCTATTACGAGAATCGGCAGAACGGCTTTTTTCATATTTCACCTCCCCCGTCTGTTGACATTTTTGATAATAACACCGACGACGTGTTATCACCTCTTTCCAATATATTTAACGGTTGTTAATTTATAACCTTTTCGCTTTTAATAGGCAATAAATTTATATACTCTTTTATAAAAACCTTAAATATTCATATTCTTATTAACTTAATTATATCCAAAAGAATTATATAGTAACAAAACAATAAAAATATATTACACTTAGAGATGATAAGGTTATGCTGAAGAGAAAAAGAATTATTCCAATTGCAGTAACATTGTTAATTTTAACAATATTATTTTTACCAGTAATTAATGCAGAAGATACAATAAACCAAGAAAAAATATTAACAATATGGATGCCAGGAATAACACAAGATAATTATTTCACACAAATAGAGGTATCTGAAGAGCAAAAACAAGTATTCATTGATAAGATATTCGGTACTTTAAATGTGATAAATACCACAATTTCACCAGATAGTTCTGGTGGATCTAAAATAACTTATGAAGAATGGCAACAAATTAAAGGAAATGTGTGTGCTTTCATAGACTCAATAAAATTAAATATTGATGATTTTCCAAGTTTAGATACAGATAAATTAACAACAGATATAATTCAAGGTTTTTTTAGACCACTTGCAGGAATATTTAGACCTAAACCAGTATTAAGTGCAGGAATAGGTAATTCATGGATTCCCTTCTATGATTATGAAACATTTCTAGGTTTTATGTTTCGCCCAATGATTACAAAATATCAATTTGGATTTACCCATATAGGTGGTTTAGCTCAATGCCGTTTTACTATTGGAAAATATTTCATAATAAATACTTGCTTTAGTGGAATATTCATAAACCTTGGCGATATTTGTATAGAAAAGATTATGGGACCAACGATGTATATTGGCACAATATTTTTATCTAGAATATAATAGAATTTAAGCAAAGATTTTTTTGAAAAAAAAGAAAAAATGATTATGAGTATCCACCGATCATTAAACTAGGATCTCCTAAAAGAACCCATTGTGTAAGTGACTTGGCATGATCAAGATTTTCGATGTCATATTGAGCAGCATAGGTTACTTGGGTCTCTTTATATGTTTCTCCTAGAATATGATGTCCCTCAAGGAAATATTGTCTATAAAATTCAATACCTATTCCACCATCAAGACCTTCTCTAGTACAATCCTCTCCTAAAACTCCATAACCCAGCCCAGTATTTCCAATGCTTGCTATAGCACCTGTTTTTGGAAGTTTTACCAGATACCAACTGAAACATTCTGGAACTCCAGCACCATGACACCATGTGTTTTTCTTGTTTTTGAGATCCAACAAACCAGGTATCATTGAAACATTGAACTGGCTGTTATGGCAACCTCCAATAATTACTACAGGAGGTTTGTTTGTGTTTTTTAATTTTTTCATTGGAAAAACTGGTAATCTTATAAATTGTGGATATATTTTAATATTTGAAACCTTAAAACCTGCAATACTTCCAGATCCTCGGCCACCTGGAATACCTGGATAATGATCAGTCCATACGTTTGGACTGCCATGACCTGAGAAGAATGCAAAACCGCAGCCTTGACTTAATGCATCTATTATATCATCTGGTCCTGTTAATTTTCCATTTGATGCCCAAATATGTTCTACATCAAAATCCTCAGTTACATAATAAGTTGCGCCAGGATCCCCCGAAATCATTTCTTCGCCAACTACCCATTCACCTTCGTAATAGGTCTTTGATTCATATCTCCAATCTGAAAATATTATTTCATGGTCGTTATTTTCAACCCATACATGAATATCTGTTTCAACTCCATAGGGTTTAGGATCGTATGTTTTTCCGCGGATATGTAGAATTCCATCTGTATAATTGAGATTAGCCCAACCTGTAACTGAATTACCATATGCTAAGCCTTCACTAATGTTTTCTGCATAATTTGTGTTTCCTAAAATATCTCCATCTGAAATTGATACGATTTCAGCTATTGGTGGTGAAGGATATTCTGTAATCCTTTCATGATCATTATGATTAAATGTAATAGAAGTTTCAACTGATCGGTCAAGTGTTACATGGATTTCTTCTATTGGACCTGCAATATCGTAATTGTTCTCACTTTGCGCAAAAATAATGTATTCTCCATCTGTAAGATTGTTGGTATCCCACTGAAAATCAAGATCTATTTGATCAAGGAAACCATCTCCTGATATAGTTATTACCTTTTTGAACCAGTCACTACCTTCAGCTGTTGTTTCATAGTTAATAATCTTGTCAACAACATTTTTTACTTCCCTTTCGTCTCTGCAAGCTAATCTTCCAACACATACATCGGGTTCTAAATCAATTGTATCATTTTCATAGCCTTCTAGATTCCAAGCGGCAAAAATGCCATCATCATTTGGATCCCAATCTTCAAATTCTCCTCCCTCTTTGTAAATATCAGCAAAATAAAGATCAGTAATTACACCAGGATCATGAATTTTTGCTATAGTTAAAGGATGCTCAGGGTCATCAATGTAGTTATTATATCTTACAGGTAGATGCCATCCTTGTGTTCCATGGTTTTTATGATCTCTTGGCTTTGCCCAGATTTTATTTTTCAAACCACCTACAAGAAGAACATATGTTATATTGTTGGTTTCAATTGCATCCTTAATAAATAATTTTATTTTTTCAGGATTGTCAACTCCATCACCATATTCGTCATATATTTCTTCTATTGTTTTAATAAAGGTTTTAATATTATAACTGTCCTTGTGATCAGCTAGTTTTTGTAAAGCGCTTGAAAATTTACTAGGAGTGATTATTACCAAGTCATATTCGGTATCAATTGTAAATGGATTTGAATCTGGTAATCTATAAGTAATAATAATATCTGATCCTTCCATAATAAAAATTTCATCTATGGCCGGAGCGTATCTAATAGGATATATATGTAATGTTAAATGGGTAACTCTCTCATTTTTGGAATTTAGTCCGCAACGAACAAATGATTTATACCATGTAGATGGAAATTGATCTAAGCTTGAATATACTGATTCATCTTTTTTATTTTTTAAATCCTTATAAATGTTATTTTCAATAGATATCAATGGAAGATGTACTGGTGCAGGACGTATCTTTTGTGGGATTTCTTCTTGTCTAACCTTATTTGCAATTACTTCAACATTAACATCTATAACACCAAAAGGAAGTTCAACAGTTTTAACTATTTTTGGTAAAATAGGTTTACAAGGACTCATAAGATAGGATGAAATATCATCTAATTCAACCTCAATAAAATCTTCATTTGATTCCTTAATTTCCAAAGATGTATAATCTATATTTATATGTTCAAATATCTCTTTTATTTTATATTCCTCTATAGGGTCATCGCCTATAGCAACAGCTCCAATTCCACTTATAACTAAAATTCCAACTACTATTATTGGTAGAAATTTTTCCATTCTGATTTACCCCCTATAACCTAAAATATATCATATCCTTTTTAACTTTTTGTATAATATATTTTTGTTATTCTATTTTATTAATTATAAGATATCCTTTTATATATTTTGCCTATCATATTTTATTACAATATATGATATGGCCATGAGAAAAAATGATATTTTAGATTTTTTTTCTTTACATAATCTACTCTCAAAATGACATAATATTAAATATATAACATTTTTATATTCGAAAACTAATATGATACATTAGGGAGGTCTAAAATGAGAAAAATATTATCTATATGTATTATAGGAGTTTTTATCTTAAGTGGATTTGGAGCAGCTGCATTAAACAATGACAATGAAAAACTTGATTTGGAAACCTTCAATTTGGAAAAAACAGGTGATATTGGACGAGATTATACACATAAAGTTTTAGCGGAAGTGGGAACTGGTTCTTGGTGTTACTGGTGTCAATTTACTAATGCTGCTATGTATGATATATATACAAATGGTGATTATAATTTTGAATATGTTGAACTAGTTGATACTAATCCGATAGCTCAACAGAGAATTGATGAGTTCAATATAGCGGGTTATCCAACAACTTGGTTTGATGGAGGATATGGAGTAGTAGTTGGTGGATATGACACTTGGACTGAATATACCACAAAAATGGATAGCTGTGGCGCAAGATCTGTTCCAGATATATGCGCTGATATGCGCGTATTTTGGCTTGAAGATGAACAAATTGATGTTGATATAAGCATTCAGAATAACGAATCCACTTCGTACTCTGGTCATATAAGAGCATATGTTGTTGAAATAGTTTCAAGGTGGAAAGATTATGCAAGTGCGGATTATCACCATGGATTTTTAGATTTCGCATTTAATCAAGATATTTCGATACCTGCTGGAGAAACTTTTACAGCTAGTACAATTTGGGATGGATCTTCTTGGAACGATCCTGATTTAACTATGGATAATATAATGGTAATTCTTGCAGTTTTTAACTCTGAATGGCATCAAGGATATTCAGACCCACCTTCAGGAAATCCTTTTGATGCTTATTATGTTGATGAAACAATAGCCGCTACTCCTAGTTCGAGTACTCCACCAGAAATCCCTGAAAAACCAGATGGACCTGTTGGAGGAGTAGCTGGATTAGTATATGATTTCTCAACCAGTACAACTGATCCAGATGGTGATGATATTTTATACAAATTCGAATGGGGAGATGGAACCTATAGTAACTGGCTAGGAGCATATCCTTCTGGAGAAATTGTCACAGAGTCTCATTCCTGGGATTATGCTGGAAATTTTGATATAAGCGTAAAAGCAAAAGATGATAACGGAAGTGAAGAAACAGAATGGGCACCTCCATTAACAATTCACATTTCAGGTGGGCCAGAACTTGAAATTGAAAGAATTAATGGTGGATTATTCAAGGTAAATACAGTGATAAAAAATATTGGAGATCTTGTAGCAGAAAATGTAAATTGGAGTATTACACTTGATGAGGGTACATTAATTCTTAATGGAGAAAACTCTGGTGTAATCGAAAGTATTCCTGCGGGGGGAGAAGCAACCATCAACTCGAAGATGATCCTAGGTTTCGGAAAAACACGAGTAAGGGTCACTGCAGAAGCACCTGATGGACCATCAGATGCTAGAGCACAAGGTGCAAAGGTATTATTATTCTTTATCAAAGTTAACATTGGTGGCGACAAATAGGATATAGCTTAAGGAGTCAATAGCAAGGGAACAGTCTGACAAACTTAACTACTATAGATAGTTAGGTGTATGTATAAGCTCATATTTTGTTAGGTTTACATATATTTACTCCTATAGATAGAAACTTAACCAAAGTTTATTGAAAACTTAACTACATATGTGCTTACATATTCATCTGCGAAAAAGATACTTAAACCATATTGAAATACTAGGTGATGGAAGGAATCGGGCTGGTAGTTTTATTAGAGTGCATCCCATCCCCTCCTATCGAGGCCGGCCCTCCTTCTTTTTTCCCAACAACAATTTCTGAAAACAAATTTATATTAGAAGTTTATACGATGCGTTATGGTTCAAGAAAATAAACAAAAAACAAAAGCTGAATCTAAACCGTATACTGTTGAAGATGCAATTAAGGTTGCTGATGAAATATTTAAACTTAGTAAAGACAAGAATTACAATTTTGGTGCTTTTATCCATGGTCTAGTATTTGCACTTGAATATGCTCAACACTCGTTTAAAATTCCGCAACAACAAGTAGCTATTATTAAAAGAGATTGTCGAAAATATTTCAAAGCAATAGAAATTAAAAAAAGTTGAGTATAAATTACTTATATTTACAAGATTTATTACTTTTCTTTTTTTTCAAGTTCTCTTTTAGTTTTCTTCTGATTTAAAAATGCTATCCTTTTCTTAAGAAAAGACATGTCTTTCTTATCAATTTTTCGTTTTGTATGAAAATATTTCCGATATAAAGGTGGTTTATGTCTTGGTCGCATAGATTCTATTAAAAATAATAAAAATAAAGGTTATAAATTATTAGTTGTTCATGAAACCAAACCTTATATTTTTATATATTAATAAATTCTATGGTTTATTTCTTAATAAGGTGATTATAATGAATAAGTCAGCAAATAAAGTATTAGTTATGTATTTTTCAAAAACAGGAAATACAAAGAAACTCGCTCAGATGATAGCTAAAGGTGTAAAAGAAGTAAATAATGTGGAGTGTATATTAAAATCTGCATCTGATGTAACTAAGGATGATTTTATTTCGTCATATGGAATTATAGCAGGTTCTCCAGTTTATTTTGGTTCAATGGCTGCGGAATTGAAAGATGTATTTGATAGATTTGTAAGTCTCCGTAAAAAAATGGGTGATAAAATTGGTGCAGCCTTTGTTACAGCTGGTGATGAATCTGGAGGAAAAGAAACAACAATAATGTCGATTATTCAAGCTTTTTTAATATATGGTATGATAATAGTTGGTGATCCATTAGATGCAACTGGTCATTACGGAGTTGCTTGCACTGGAGCACCTGATGAAGAAACCTCAATAAATGCAATAAAACTCGGTAGAAGAGTAGCTTTTTTGGTAAAAAAATTAAATTAATATTCTCCAGTGTTAAATTAAGACTTTTATATCTATGATATATTTTTAATAGATTATGCAGGTAAATATGCATCCAAAAATTATATAAAACTCAAATACATTTTTCCATTTAAAGCAGGATATAGTAGAATTATTTATAAAAAAGGATTGGTGAGATCGATGGGATGTGAGTTCAAAACTCATGTTAAATTAGACCATATTCAGGATTTTGAGATGATGTTTGAGAGGATGAAAGTTGATCGTCCTCGAGAGGCTGCAGTATATTATGTTACCTTAGTCGTAGATTGCCCAAAGGAGTTTTCTGATTTCTTAAAAGTTGCTGAGGAGTATGCAAATATTACAAGACGTCCTTTAGAAACTGGTCGTGCGTCTCTCCTAAGAAATGGATTAATTGCTAAGGTTTTATTTTCAAATGAGACTAATCAGGATTTTGGACGAGAAAGCTATTTGCCAGCACACCCAAGGGCTATATGGGAAGATGCAAGACGTGAACTTAAACAAGTGATAGCTCAAGATACATATAGTGTAATTGAGAATCGTATAAATGAATATAGTAATTATTATACAAGTAATTTTGAAAAGTATGGAATTAAACTTAAAAGAAATGGTAATGTTACACTACAATATAGTGGAAAATGGATACTTTATAATGTTCTAAGCAATTGTTTGGAAAATAATAATGGTCTTAAAATGCAGGTAGGTGGAGAAAGGTTTTTTGATGATCCTTTCTTAAAATATTTTAAGAAATTTTTAGATCTTGATACAAAAATCCAGTTGATAGTTGATAACACAACAAACATGAAAGCAATAAAAAAATTAACTGAACTGTATGGTGACAAGCTTGAAGTTAGATACTTTTCAGAAAAAGTTTCAGGAACAATGCGTAACTTTGTGTTTGGTAAAGAGATAGCTGTAAATGGAATAAAGATTCTTCCAGAAACAAGTGATGAACCCTCATACGTTGGTACTGCATATGTAGATCTGCAGGATATAGAGGTCTTGGACTATAAATTCAACAGCTTATGGGACCTTGCTAAACCCTTAAAATCAAAATAAAATTCTTATCTTATCTAAATCTTGTTGTTTCAAGGTTATGAAGAGCTATAGTATTAATATTATATCTCTTATGAACTGTAGAAGAGATATCCAGACATTTTGATTCTTCCCCATGACCAAAGATTATTCTCTCTGGACGTGGAGACATATTGTTTATGTAATTTAGGAGTTGTCTGCGATCGCTATGACCTGAAAATCCATCACAGGTTTCAACCCCCATTTTCATCTTGACATTTACAATATTACCGCCTACATTTAATGGTATTTCTTCCCATCCTTTTTGTATCCTTTTACCAAGGGTTCCTTCAGCTTGATAACCAACAAAAGCAATAGTGTTTTTCTTATCCTGGGCCCATTCCTTAAAATACTCCATAACAGGTCCACCGTTCATCATACCACTTGTTGCAAGTACAACGCATGACTCAGGATGATTGCTTAATATATCCTGTCTCATTTCATTACTATCTACACGTTTAAAGATTTCAGATAGCAGAGGATTTTCTCCTTGTTGAAATATTTGAGCCCTTAGTTTGTTATTAAGATACTCAGGATATGCAGTATGAATTGCTGTTGCTTCCCATATCATACCATCTAGGTATACAGAGATTTTTGGTATCTTTTTTGTCTTCACAAGGTTTTCAAGAACTATCATAACCTCCTGACTTCTACCAACTGCAAAAACAGGAACCAGAAGTTTTCCTTTTTTCTTCATTGTACTTTGAATGATATCATTTAAACGCTCCGTTGCATCCTGTCTACTTGGTTGGAAATCTTCTTTACCACCATATGTTGATTCCATAAATATTGCTTCAAGACGTGGGAAACGATTGATGGCAGGATTAAAAAGCCAGGTTCTTTCATATTTGATATCACCACTGAAAGCAATATTGTAGAGTCCTTCTCCAACATGGAAATGAGCAATAGCAGAACCCAAAATATGACCCGCGTTATGAAAAGTAAGCCTCACATCAGGAGTAATATCTGTAGTATCACCATAATCAATTGTAATACAATGTTTGATCATATCACGGATATTTTCTGCAGAATATGGAA
The DNA here is from genome assembly GCA_030672305.1 of Thermoplasmatales archaeon. GTDB lineage: Archaea > Thermoplasmatota > E2 > DHVEG-1 > DHVEG-1 > SG8-52-3. The sequence goes on from DAOVGR010000074.1 coordinate 17,643, forward strand.
TCTTTTTACCATCAGCCGCCGCTACCTTAAGATAATCCATTTGAAGAAGTGTACTCATATCTCTTGTGGGAGCAGTACAATAAATAGGGCCATCATAACCATATTTATATAACAATGGTACTAGTCCAGAATGATCCAGATGGGCATGGGAAATTACTACTGCATCAAGAGTTTCAAAAGGTAATACTTCTGGTAAATGAAGATATGGTGTGGCACTTTCAGAGGATACATCAACACCACAGTCTATCATAATCTTGCTATCTTGCGTATGAAGAAGACTACAAGATCTTCCAACTTGTCTAAATCCTCCAAGAGCTGTTACACGAACAAATTTTTCACCGTTTGATGCTCCCCTATGAAGTCTTCTTCCAACCTTTCTAAGAATTTCCTTTCGTTCCTCACTCATTGATCTAAGATAACCACGAATCTCTTTGACGGTCCTGGATTGAATTGGAGGAGTTCTAACAATTTTTGGAGACCAATTAATTGTTCTTCTTATTTCATTTAGAAGAGTTCCTTGTTTACCGATTGCTACTCCTGGTTTTATTACTTCAATAGTTACTTCACCTACCTCTGGTAAAAAGTAAATATTAGTAATTTCCGCATCCTTTGGAATAATCTTTTTTATCTTTTTTTCGGCTGTGTCAATATCAGTAATAACGGATGAATCTGGACGAACTGCAATACGCTTCTGAAGCATTTTTGCTAGTTGTTTAATAAGCTCTTCATTTTTTGCGAATTTGTCTGGATGCTTTGTATAGATAACAACTAAAGCTCCTTCAAACTCTACATCTGAAACATCAATGCTAGGCGGAATAACGCCTCTTACCTTTCCTTTAATTTCTCGTAAAACATCATCTACAGGCATTTTTACCCTTCTATAATTTTTTTATAAATCTAATATGAATAATTTTTAATTAAAGAAATAATATTATTTTAAATATCTTATTTTCCCAACTTTTCGATACGTTTTTTTATCTCTTCTTCTGATACTTCTTTGAATCCATCTTTAGTGATAACTGCAATATTAATCATTCCACCAGATGCTGAGTCTCGATTTTTTGCAGCAGTAATTGCTCTTATGGCAATATCAACACCTGCATCAGTTGATAAACCTTCTTGATAGGTATCTTCTAAAACACCAAATACATAAGGCGAACCGGAACCACCTGCTGTGTATTTATCAGGTATCGCTCCTCCAGCTGCATCAAGGGAGTAGACATGTCCTCCGGTATTATCAAATCCTGCAAGGATTAATTGTACATAATATGGATAAAACTTCCTCTGATTTAAGATATTTGACATGAGGGTTGCTGCACTTTTTACAGGTATTTTCTGATCTCGTTTGAGTCTGTATAGATTTGCCTCAGCGTTTAGATATCTAGCAAGAATCTGCAGATCCCCAACAAGACCAGCTGTTGCCAGTCCAAGATGTTCATCTATTTGATAGAGTTTTTTAGTGGTTTTATGAGCAATAAGTGTTCCCATTGTTGCTCTTGTTTCAGTAGCCATTACTACTCCATCCTTGCATATCATTCCAAGTGTAGTTGTTCCTGTTTTAGTTACATCTTTTTCTTCCATAATAATTCCTCAAAATTAAGAAAAACAAGACCTAGAATCTTATAACCTTTATATATAATTTACGTAAGTATATAAACATTCTACTCCGAGAATAATGCAGCAACTCTATCTACTTGGTCTTTATGTGCTAAAATTGTGACTTTATCTCCTGAAAATAATTCAACATCCTCTGTTGGAATTATGAATTTATGATCTCGTTCAATTGCAACAATCAGACTTTTTTTAGGAAGGCCGATCTTTTTAATGGTTCTTCTTGAAAGTTTAGAATTTGGAGCAATTGGCAATCTGAATATCTCTGCATACTTACCAACGTTCATATATTCTTCAACATTTGGATGTTTAATGGATTTGTAAAGATGTTCAGCCATTACAATATTTGGGCTTTTAATCATCTTCACATCCTTTTCCATATACATTGGTTTACTTTCCTCTTGATTAACAACTGAAACTAGATGCTTAACTCCCTTGTTTTTTGCAAGAGAAATAACCATTAGATTAACAGCGTCATCATTTGTAGTTGCTACAAGAACGTCTGCCTTTTTAACTTCTGATTCCTCTAGTGTTTCCTCTTGGGTGGCATCTGCATTTATAGCAACAGCGTCAAATTTTCTTGCGATTTCTTCACATCGAGCTTGATCCTTATCAATAACTATAACATTGTGATTACTATCATTAAGTGCAATTTCAGTAAGTCGTTTTCCTATTCCGCCAGCACCTACGATTACTATATACATATATTATCCTCTGAAGCTAATAGCTTTAATTGGCTGGGTAAATTTATGCCTATTATTAAAGGTTTTGTTTGATTTAAGGTATCATTTTTACAAAATAAATATCGTTAAATTATAAACATACTCTATTAAAGATCTAATGTTAAAAAAAAGAAAAAAAAGAGAGAGATTAGTTTTTATTATAGACCTAGGAGTTGTCTTAGAATTGGGAACACATTTGGAAAGCGTTCAAACAACCTTGAAAACAATGGATGATATACAGATCTAGTTCTTGGTATCACAACATTAAATGTGCTTGAGTCGCCTACTAGTCCTGTCTCATCTTCGGCATAGGCTGTTATTGTGTAATCTCCCTTTTCATAGGTGTGACATACTTCTACTGGTGTGCATGGCTCACTTAGAGTTGTTTCATCAGTTGTTCCATCTCCCCAATCGATGAAATATTTGACCATATCGCCATTTTCATCGCTTGAGTGGAATGTCCAACAAAGCTCTGTTCCTGCTGGGCCTTCTCCTGGACCATCAATACGTGGTGGTGTTGGTGCAGTTGGTGGTGTTGGGCCAGTCAGCTGGAAGCACAGGTCCATAGGGCCGTGTTCTGGCCACTGTAGGTCAGAGTCAAGCCAGTCAAAGACTTCAAAATAGGTAGATTTCCAAACTCCCATGTGTAATTGTACTGTCAGTTGGAAACAAGCGCCAGACTGTGGTGGATAAACACCTTCACCACGGACAGAAATCCAGTATTTCTCACCTGCTGGAAATGTTACAGTTTCTGGTAGGTCTGCCGAAAGTGTATAATATACACTTGTTCCAGTGTCCTGAAGTAAATCTGCTATGATGTCTTCCCAGGCAATTATGAAGGGCCCTGCAAATATGTCTCCAGGGGCTTCCTCATCGCCTCGATCATAGTAGAAGGTTATATTCCAGTCAAAATCACCGGTTTGATAATTATCACCCCAGTAGCCGCCAACCCAGTGTACATCAGCAACTTCTGTTGCTGCATCAAAAAGGAAATCATCTGCACATGTTCCTAATTCTCCAAAAGTAGGTTCGTATTGGGCAGCAGCCATTAGATAATATTCCATTCCGTTGTCCCATACAACTGGTCCTAGAACACCAGGTGCTGTTCCACTAGCATCACTACAGTAGATTTTTGGAACTTGTTCTTCTGTGTCTGCTGTAACAGCTATAGATGATAAAATCATAGCAGCTGCTATCAGTAACACACCAGCTCCAATTGAGATTTTTTTCATTTCTAATTTTCACCTCCCTATATTATTTTAACACGTGTTAATTTATAACCTTTTCGCTTTTTTTATATTCTTTTGAATATAATTATCTTTATTTATTAAGGATACTAATTTTATAGTGAGAAAAAAAAAATAGAAAAATGGAATTTTACTATAATCTTATTATCTGTTTAAGTCCTGGAAAAGCATTTGGAAACAGTTGAAATAATCGATAAAATAGATTTATGTATGAACTTCTGCTTCTAGGAATAGTTACTTCTAATGTTACCCAATCTGATTTTGTGTCATAAATGTCTTTTGCTTGCACACTTATTGTAAATGTACCTCGTTGATCATATGTATGGCTCTTTGTGATGGGATCACCTGAATTATGTGGACCATCCCAATAGATACCAGGACATCCATCAAACCATGAAATCCAGTAATAAACTTGATCGCCATCTGGATCAGTTGTGGAAATTATATAGTCCAAAGTGTCACCTACTTTTCCATTTGTAGGACCATCAATTGTTGGTGTATCAGGTGGATTATTGTTACGTCCATATGTTTTAAAACACATATCCCAGGTAGCAATTTCTTCAAAGCCTATTAATTTTCCTTGATATGAAAGCGATTCTGTATTTTGAATATTTGATGATGAGGATTGATTTGTCCAATTACCTCCTTCATCTACTGAAAACCATGCACATCCATATGGATAAGATTCTGATATATTATTTGCACCCCACGCATAAAAATTATCAGTGATATTTTCGGTTAATCCAACGATATAGTATGTTTCTCCTGATGTAATTAAAACATCATCAAAATCTATTTCTACCCAATCATAGGTTTCAGTTGGTACAATACTTGGATCAATACTAATGACTGTCAAGTCTTCCTCTGTTAGTTCTTTTCTAATAGAGATGTTTAAAGGTAATGTTGCTGTACTATTTTTGCCAATATAAAGTTCGACTCTTGTAATAATATCTTTTGATGGTATAAATGATTGAGCAACTTGAACACTTATTGGGTTTTCAGGTATTGGAACATTTCCAATAGGAACGGCTGCATTTTCAGTCATAACATCTTGATATTGATCTAGATTGTCTGAAATTGGATCTATTACTTTTTTATTCTCTATTGTTGCAATAGCATTTACTCCACTAAGAACTAAGACTCCTATTACTAATATTGGTATTATTTTATTCATATCTTACCTCCCTCAGTTTTTTAATATAAAATAATAGTACGAGGTCCTTTATAATAATTTGTATTAATTTTTTAGACTATTGTCGAAAATAAGTCATTTAAACTTTAATATTGTTTTATTTAAGTTTGTTAAGTTATAAGATTAATTTTTTAAGATTTAGGCTAAATTAAAGTAATCATGCTAATGTGTAACACAACTTATTCGACTTTTTTTTATTATTGCATTGATAGATAATTTCTAGCATAATATTTATTTGTTGAAATTTTCTTTGAGAATATAATTTTATTTTGTACTGTACTTAGAAAAATAGAATTTAATACCTATCAATAAAAAAGTTATTTTATATAAAAAATGGTTGGAGAAATCATTCTCCTTAATATCTTGATATATTTATTATCAACTTCGGTCTACCGAAATTGATATATTGCTATAGTTTAAAACGAAATTTTTAACGAAAATTATAAAAATTTGGACGGCCACCCATTTTTCCTATTAAATTTTGAACTTTATTAAAAGTCATTTCGTCAATTATTTTTTTATGTCTACCTTCTGTTATTTTTCCCTCAAATCTGTGATATCCACAATATACTGGATTTTTTAATATTGTAGAAATAGTCTTTTTTGCCCATAAACCCCCCCTTTTTGATCGAATATTTCCAGAATTAAGCATTTTTACAATTTCACTTAGACTTTTACCTTCTAAATACCATCTAACAATATCTTTCACTACCTTTTCTTCTTTCGAATTTTTTTTCAGAATCCCATTATAATAATGATAACCAAATGGAATATTAAATCCAGAATGACCTATTTCTTTTACTCTTTTTTTCATTCCTTGTTTTATTGTGTCAATGTGGGATTTAGAATCTTCTTCAATTCTTTTTTTCATAACCTCATATTCAATTCCAATTTCTTTACTAAATAATCTTATTGCCTCATCCTCATTATTTACATTATAATGCTTAATCATTTCTTTAACAGAAGAGAATCTTAAAAAATAATTATCTAATAAGAAGAGATCTTTTGGAGCAATATTATGACAATTATGGCATAAAACTATACAGTTTTCAATTGTTGATCCACCACCATTTGAAATAGAGGTTTTATGGTGGAATTCTAAATTATTAATTGTCCAACGTCTTTCACATAGATAATTTGCTTGTTCTAGAGCACATTTTTTTACAAATAGCGTAAAATCCTCTGTTCTCATGGTTTATATTTAATTAATCCTCGATTATAAAAACTTTTGAACTATGATTTGTTTTTATGTTTTTCTTTTGGATAATTCTCTGAACATCGTTAAAAATGATTTTATCAATTATTGGATCATGTGGACTGGGATTTAAATATTCTTCCCAGTGTAGATATCCACAATATAACGGATTTTTTAAGATACTGGAAATTGTTTGTGTTCCCCAGGTTTTATTCATTTTTGTTGGAATATTTTTTAAATTGAGCTCATCTGATATTTTTTTCATACTCAAACCTTCGAGATACATTTCAAAGATTTTTTTAACATTTTCAGCCTCAATATTATTTACAATTAGTCGCCCTTCAATGTAATCATAGCCATAAGGAATATTAAACCCGAGTATTCCACCATTGGTTTTTGCTTTTTGTTCCATACCAATGTATACACGTTCGCCTATTTGTTCGGATTCTAGCTGAGCTATTCTTTGTATAATATCCATTACAAATCTACCCATTGCAGTTGATGTATCAAGAGATTCTGACATTGAAACGAATTCTTTTTTATTTTTTTTAATTCTTCCATCATTAACATAAAATTTTTAGAGTTTCTATGTATTCTATCCATTTTTATTACTAAAAGTAGGTCCCATCTATCCATTTCAGACATCATTCTATTGTAAGCTGGTCGCTTAACATTTCGTCCTGAGTAGCCATCATCAATATATTTATCTGCAACAATCCAGTCTCTTGCTTTACAATAGGCTCTTAGTTTGTCCAGTTGAGCATCAAGCGAAAATCCTTCTTTAGCCTGATCTTCAGTTGATACCCTAGTATAAATTGCTGCTCTAACAGGTTCTGCATCCATCCAAAAATTCTAAGCGAATTATAATTTATAAGAGTATCGTATGCTAAATATTATCTATCACTTTTTTATATTTTTATGCTAGACATAATTTAGCATTATTATTAGTATTGATATCATGTGTCATGATAGCATTTAAATTCATTATTAATGTCAAACATTAATAAATAAACCTAATTACTTTACAACATTTACATAATTAACTCTTGAATTAAAAACCATTACAGACGACTTGCTATTTGTCTTAAAAGTTTAATTTTCAAATCTTTTTTATCAATCAGTACTCTTCCTTCTTTTCTCCAATTTCTTGACGGGTGATAACAATCCTTTTCTATAACTGGATTTAATTTTAGAGATTTAGCTGCCTTTGCAATATCTTCGATATTTGGTTTTTCTACTGCTTGTTTTTTTGATACTTTCCTACCCGCAAGCTTTGAAACTGAAATATCAAAATAAATTGGCCAAACAACGTACTTGTCCTCTCCTCTAGAGACCATACATAATCACAACAATTTATTTAGAAAGAAGTATAGCATTCAATGTACCATACTGGCCAGGTCTTGAGGTGACTTTTGCTTTTCCTAGTTTAGTTTCAATTATCGCTCCTTTATTAATTATGTTTCTTCTTACGTAGTGAATATTTGCTTGGTTTTCTACAACAGATATAACGTCTGTTTTAGTAGTTTTGTTGTTTTTTGGATCAACAACATAAGCAATATTTGTCGTTTTTGCTCTTTTTTTTCTATTATTTCCTTTTGTTCTAACCTTTTTTAATGTAGTAGGTCCAATTGTTGTAAGATGTCTTTCTCGCCCTATCTCAAATTTTCTTTTTCCTCGTGCATAACGAATTCTTCTTCCGGTTTTACTTCTTTTTGAGTCACCTTGCCAAAGTGCCATTAGAAGTCGGAATAGGAAAGATATATATAAAGGATATGGACGAATGAAATTAATAATCTTATATTATTTATTTAAAGTAGTTAATAACCTTTATTTTATCCTATATTTTACTTATATTTTTAACCAAAAAGTTGAAATAAACTTTATTGTTGACGCTGAAGGTGGCAGCACAATTTTATTCTAATAAAAATAATGATTCTAATACTAAAGGTGTTGAGACTTTACTTGGAGAACCAAAAAAAGCAATCATCAAACTAGCTGTACCTATGATAATTGCTATGTCTGCCCATACTATTTATAATCTTGTTGATGCACTTTGGGTTTCTGGTTTTGGTAAGGATATTTTTACTTCTGCTGAGGTTTCTGATATTGGTATTGACGCACTTGCTGCTGTTGGCTTTGCAATGCCTTTTTTTATGATGATAATATCTATTGCTGTTGGTGTTGGTGTAGGTAGTGGATCTGCTATATCAAGACGTATTGGGGCAAAAGATAAAAAAGGTGCAGATAATGTTGCCATTCATTCGGTTATAATAACACTAATACTTGCATTCGTTTTTTCAGTTTTATTATTCATATTTGCTGATAGATTATTTATTATAATTGGTGCAGAAAAATCTGCAAATATGGCAATTTCTTATGGAAGAATTATCTTTGCTGGTAGCATATTTTTATTTTTTACAAATATTGCTTTTGCAATTTTAAGAAGTGAAGGTGATGCAAAAAGAGCCATGTATGCAATGATGATTGGTGCCGGAACAAACATAGTATTAGATCCAATCTTAATATTCACATTTGGTTTGGGAGTTTCAGGTGCTGCTTATGCAACTGTAATATCTTTGGCAATAACTTCATTAATTCTTGTTTTTTGGCTGTTTTTTAGAAAAGATACCTATGTTTCTTTTAAATTTAGGCAGTTTAAATTTAAAAAAGTTATCATAAAGGATATTTTCAGAGTGGGATTACCTGCATCAGTCCAACAATTATCCATGTCATTTACCATGATTGCAATTATTATAATTATCAATATTGCAGGTAGTGGTGAAGATGGAGTTGCAATCTATAATACAGGTTGGAGAGTGGTAATGTTTGCAGTACTTCCAATTCTTGGTTTGGCAACTGCAGTAGTATCTGTTACAGGTGCAGCTTTTGGAGCACGATCCTATGAAAAATTAAACACTGCTTATATGTATGCAGCAAAAACTGGACTTTTTATTGAGATAATTCTTGCACTAGTGATATTTATATTAGCTCCACTAATATCAATTGTTTTTACATCAAGACCTGAGGATATAATTATAAGAGATGATTTAGAATTATTTTTAAAAATCTCCTGCTTTTTTTACCCCGGAGCTGCATTTGGAATAGCATCTTCAGCAATGTTTCAGGGAACTGGTAAAGGAACGTATGCTCTCATTGCAACACTACTGAGAACGATAGTACTTACCATAGTTCTTGCTTTGATATCTACATTTGTTTTGGACGCAGGTATCGTTGGGATATGGTGGTCTATTGTCATTGCTAACCTAACAGGGTCGGTTATATCATTTACATGGGGCAAATTATACATTCGAAACCTTGAACATAAATCACCAACATCTCTTTAATTTTAAAGAAAAAAGTTATAAAAGGTAGCTTATTAATATATAATTACGGAAATAACATGAAACGATTTCAAATTAATTATTTAACGTTAACAATCACAATATTTCTAATTATCCTTACTATTCCCCTAAATTCTCTTGCAAGTAATATGAATGTTTTTTTTAATGAAGAAATAAATTCCCTTGACGAGTCTTATCAATATTTCTCATATGATTCTATGACTGACCTTTTTATTGAACTGGAAGAAAATAATTCAGATATACTATCAGTAGTCTCACTTGGAAATACATATGAAGGACGAGATATTTGGATGGTAAAACTTTCTGATAATGTAGATTTAAATGAGGGGGAGCCTGGTGTCCTTTTTATTGGTGCTCATCACGGAAATGAATGGCCCTCTTTTGAAGTTTTAATCTATTTTATTAGACATACGGTTGATTTTTATTACAAAGAAAATACAGATGATGATGTAGATGGTCAAGTAAACGAGGATCCTATCGATGGTTTTGATAATGATGATGATGGTCTTGTAGATGAGGATCCATCTGAGGACAGGGTTAGAGATACAATTAACAATACTCAGATATTTTTAATTCCTATGCTAAGCCCTGATGGTGTTGAGTATGGTGATTTTGGTTCTAGAAAAAACCGTGTTCCTAACTATGGACCTTTTGGATACAAAGAAGAAGTTACCTCTTATGGTGTTAATCTGAATCGGAACTATGGATATGATTGGATTTTATACTATTTATTTCCTTTACGTTTTCATTTTTTTTTAAATGCAATGGACTCAAGTTACAATTATAGGGGGCCATCTCCTTTTTCTGAAAATGAAACAAGAGCTGTAAAATTTCTTGTTGAAAATCAAAATATAAGTCTTTCTATGTCTTTTCATTCTTATAGCGAAGTTATGTTCTATCCATGGTATCATACATCAAAAAAAGCTCCACATGAGGATATCTATTTGTCCATAGGGGAAAATATGTCTAATATTAACAAATATCGACTTTTGACCGGTGGTGATTATGTAATTCCTAGATTGGGTGGGACTTTGGGAACATATGAGAATTGGGCATATGGTAAGCATAATATACTATCATTTACAATGGAGCTTTGTAGAACCCGAATACCTACTGACCCCAGTATTGTATTAGATGCGTGCATAAAACATGTTGGCGTTAATTTGTATATTTGTGAAAGAGCCCAAACTTTAGATATAGAAAAAATAAGTGGTTCTCTTTATTAATTTTAAAAAACGTTCACTCTTATTATTTATCCTAAGTAACTCTTAATTTTTAAGTTATGGTAATAATATTTTTAAAAAGTAAAAAAAAAGGAGGAGGGATTTATTTAAGATTTATAATCCAAGCATTTGTCTTAGTATAGGGAATGCATTTGGAAAACGCTCTAGTAAGTGAAGAATAAATGTATTGTGTGTGTTTCTGTTTCTTGGTATTTCAATATCAAAGGTTCCAAATGCACTTTCAGCATCAAAGATATCTTTAGCTTTGGCTTTAATTGAATAGGTTGATTTTTCATCCCAAGTATGAGTCAATCTAACTATATTACCTGAGTTATGTGGGCCATTCCAATCCTCAAAAGTACCATCGCCCCAGTCTACGTAGTAATAGAGATCAAAGTCATCTGAATCTGTCGAAACAAAAGTAAAACTATATTCATTCCCAGGTAATCCCTTTGGTGGGCCATTAATCTCTGGTGTAGCTGGAGCAGCATTTATCTCAGTTGTAAATTCCCAGATAGGACCTTCAGAAGATTCATCGTATGGATCAGTCGCTATGATTTGCCAATAATAGGTTGTTTCATAATCTAAAGTTCCAGGATCATAAGTAGTATCTTCAGAATCTGATACAACAAGTGATGGAGGATTAGTCGCTTCAAAATAGATATCATATGTTATTGTATCAAACCAATCTGGATCTCCTCCTTGCCAGCTTATATCTGCATTAATATCTACATTTGTTTTTCCATCATGAGGATTAGGGCTACTTGGGGTATCTGGCACTCTGTTACTTCCAACACGATACTCTGCAGATTCATCTACATAATATGCATCGAAGGGCTTTTGATTAGGTGGATATGAATAACCTTGGTTCCATTCGTCATTGAATACAGCTGCAAAAATCATGAGGTTATCTTCAGTTACAGATGAATAACCATTAGCAGTACCATCCCAGGTTATTGAATCAGACCATGAACCGCCTGAGGATATAGAAAGAGTTTGATTAAATGCATAGTCTAAAAATGGAAATGTATAAAGGTGACCACCTGTGTCTTTCCATCCCATACTTGATGCAATTTCCGTAATATAAACACGAATATAACCACCATATGTTGTTGCTTCATTATTAGTAACTGTAATATCAATATCTGTCTCTGTTCCCCCAAGCCATGTGGCGGAAAGATCTATATCTACATCTTCTACATCTCTATTTACACAAGAGTTTATACTACTAGTGTAAGCACTTTTTGCACCTGGAACACTACCGGCACCTACATTTACTTTATAGCCACCATCCCACCATACAGTTGGATATCCGTATAGGTTATATTCTGATGCTCGGGTAGATGCTTTGGTGTTTTTATTACATACCAGTGAAACATAATAAAAATCCAATTGTCCCTCTGAATAAAGTTCCATAAGTGCACCATGGGCATATTTACAATATCCACATGTTGTTGAAGTAGCATATTCGCCAAAAGCTGTATGTGTGCCACTTGAACCATCTATATCTTGTTCATTTTCAATATTTGTTAATAGGTTTATATTAACTTCATTTCTAGTTGCAACAGCTCCAAAACTAGATAGGAAAAAAATTCCTACAATTAAAATTGGTATTATTTTTTTCATATTTTATTCCCTCACTAATAAATTAATGTTAACAATTGTTAAATTATAAATTTTTCGATTGTTTATATCTTAGTTTCTATTAAATGGATTTATTTAGATATTATATTTTTCAATAAAAAATTGTAAAATATTGGAAATATTCCACTTAAATTTTCTATTAGTTTCTGTAAGTAAGTTATCGATGTTAATCTTGATCTTGGGATTTTCACTTCAAATATTCCCCAATCACTCTCATGTTCGAAATTATCTTTTGCTTTAGCTTTAACTATGTATATCCCCTGTTTATTCCATGAGTGATTCTTGATTACTTCTTCACCAGATGTGTATGGACCCATCCATTCCTCAATCTGACCATCTCCCCAGTCAAGATAGTAAAATACATCATCACCTTCTGGATCAGTTGATACAAAGGTAAAGTCATATTCTATTTCTGGTTTTCCTTCAGTTGGCCCTTCAATATTTGGTATTTCTGGTGCACCTGCATAGTTAACAATGATATCCTCAAGTGTACTAAAATCTCCCCAATCATGAGCAGAATTATAACCTTTTACTCGATAGTAATATGTACCCTCAGGTTTATCAAGAATTTCGAAATAATTTTCAGTTATTGTATCTGAAAGTGTGTTTATTGTATCAAATTCAGCAATGGGGTAAATATCATCAATATAGAATCCTTCTTCTTGAGTATAATCATCAGTAATATATCGTATACGGATAAAAATTGACTCTCCAATGTAATCATCGAGAATATATTCCTTGAATACCCACGCTCCTGATGATCCTGTAAATTTATCAATTACATCATAAAAACGTCCATCTCTACTAACTTCAACAAAGGCATAGTCATAATCTGATTCAATATTATACCAACACCAGAAAGAAAGATTCATATTTGCATTAATTGGTAAAGGATTAACTGTTACCATTGATGAAACATCTTGATCTTGATATCTTGATTTGAAGCTATGGCTAGACGAATGATATCTTGAGGTAGAAATTGTAAAACCTTCAATTGTCCAATAGTTTGAACCAGATTCGGCATCATCAGTAAACATCGATAAATCAGAAAGTTCATCCAATTGAAAATATGTAGGATATGCATTTGGATTTTGTTCAACCCAAGAAACAGTATAATCTCCATCAGCGTCTTCACCCATATCGTCAATAACTGGCGGGATTACACGTGGTGTGACAGTATCACGAATGTTTTCAGCTTCCTCCAGGAGATAAAATGCTCCCTCGTAGTTTTCTTTACAGACTTGATCAAGGTAACTTTCAGATGGATGAAAAGTGGAACAGGCCTCTATTGTATAAGCAAATATAGGTCTGCCTAAAACATAATGGCTATAACCATATGCCCAATCTATTGTGTCTCCAGTAGTAGGATAGAGACCAGCTGCTTGTTTTGGTGTGTAAGTTCCACTACCACTTTGACGAGTAATTCGCGATGCGATCTGTTGACCAACTTGTGATAAATAAGTAGAGTCAGGAGCATAATCAGATGAGTAGCCCCATGGCCATAATACAAGCTCACCATGAGTATGCCAGCTAATTGCTGCACATATATCATTATTTACAAAAATATCCCTCGCTGCTTGTGTTTCATATTCAGAGAAAGGCCAAGGTCCACAATAAACTTCAGAGCTTGGATGATTACTAATTGACCCAGAATCAACTGAGCCCCATGAACCCCAGGGATCACCATTTGATGAACCCGCATAGTTACGATTAGGATCTACACCAATATAAGGAGAATATGGTTGGCGGTTTTTACGCCAATCATGATCCTGATCATGACAATAATAATAACCATCAGGATTTAAACAGGTAACTAGCCACAATCTCACATTGTTAACAACATCAGTTATAGAAGGATTTGAACCATAACCAGATGTTAACTCATCTGCAAGATGCAAACATATTTCAACAGTGGGCCATTCACGAGCATGATGAAGTCCCATAAAAAAAACACCTGGTTCTCCTTCATCTTCTCCAGGGTTATCAGTTATTTCTAAACACCAAATATCTCTACCTTCATATGTTGATCCGATGCTATAAAGACTTGTAATATCAGGATAATCATCTGCAATGTTACCAAGAATATTTTCTATTTCAACAAGAGTGTGGTATTCTCCTCTAATAGTATTTTCATAATCTAAAACATCTTCAATTAGGATTTCATAAAAAAGATTAGTGTTATCTAATGATTTAAGCTGTTTATTTGTGATAATAACCTCAATCCATTCACCAGGTTTTACACTGATTATTTCAAAATCACGTGGAAGTGTATTATCATTTGTATAAATTTTTACTAATAATACTCTATTTTCTTCAAATGATTTGCTACTTATTCCATTTGCTAATATAGCTGTTGTCAACAATAAAATTGAAATAAATATAGAAATTTTTTTATTATCCATTCAATTTACACCCCTATTAAAATTAATTATAGTTAATCCAAATATAAATGTTTGTATAATATAATTTAATTTTATATCAAATATTTTTTTAAAAAAAATGATTATTAACTATTTTCAATAACCTTTGTTTCATAAATATTAAAAAGGGTACGCTAATAACATCGCCAGGATTAATTAATGACTGATACAAAAAAATATATTAGACAACCAATTGTAAGTGTTCTTGGTCACGTCGATCATGGAAAAACATCATTATTAGATTTTATAAGAGGAACGACAGTTGCTGCAAGGGAATCTGGAGCTATTACTCAGCACATAGGAGCTACAGAAGTTCCAATTGATGCTATATATGAAATTTGTGGGGAGTTATTGGACGGAAAAAAGTTTACACTGCCTGGTTTACTATTTATTGATACACCAGGACATCATGCTTTTACAACTTTAAGAGCTAGAGGCGGATCACTTGCAGATTTAGCTATTCTTATTGTTGATATAAATGAAGGATTTAAACCTCAGACATACGAATCAATAAAAATTCTTAAGCAATATAAAACTCCTTTTATTATAGTTGCAAATAAAATAGATGCAATTTCTGGTTGGCAAAAGAACGATTTTCCTACGAATGCACGAATAGATAGTCAAAGACCAAATGTAAAAAGTATATTTGATGAAAAAATTTATGAGATAATTGGAACAGTTTCTGAGCAAAAATTGAATGCTGATTTGTATTTTAATATCTCTGATTTTAAAAAAACAATAGGTGTTATTCCGATTTCTGCTAAAACTGGTGAAGGTATTCCTGAACTTCTTATGATACTTGTTGGGCTTGCACAAAGATTTTTAGAAGATAAACTTCATATTGAAAGTGATTCTGGAAAAGGAAGTGTTTTGGAGGTAAAAGAAGAAATTGGTCTTGGTAAAACTATTGATGCAATTATTTATAATGGAACAATTAGGACTGATGACAAGATTGTGATTGGAACTACAGATGAACCTGTTGTTACACGTATTAAAGCTCTTTTAAAACCTAAACCTCTTGATGAGATTCGTGATCCACGCGAGCGTTTTGATAATGTTAATCAAGTACATGCGGCATGTGGTATTAAAATTTCATCTCCAAATCTGGAAAATGTAATCCCTGGAGCTCCTATTAGAGTAGTAAAAAATAATCTTGAAGAAGTAATTAATGAAATAAAAAATCAAACAAAGATAGATTTTGAATTAGATGAGCAAGGAATTATTATTAAAGCTGATACTATAGGCTCACTTGAAGCATTAATTAAAGAATCAAGGGAAAAGAGTATAAAGATTCGGAAGGCTGAAATTGGGAATGTCTCAAAAAGAGATATTGTAGAAACCGATGCAACTATTGATCCTTTTAATAAGATTATCTTTGCTTTTAATGTAAAAATATTACCCGAAGCAAAGGAAGAGCTTACAAAGGTAGATATCACAATTTTTGATGAGGACGTCATTTATACAATAATGGAAAACTATGATGAATGGTTAGAAAAAAAGAAAGCAGAACTTGAAAGGGAAAGACGCCAGGATTATATTCATCCTGGAATGATTAAATTTCTACCTGAGTATGTCTTTAGAGTAAGTCATCCCGCAGTAATCGGGGTAAGAGTTTTAAGTGGTAGAATAAAAATTGGACTGCGATTGATGAAGGAAGACGGTAGAATTATTGGATCAATT
Organism: Thermoplasmatales archaeon; assembly: GCA_030672305.1. Taxonomy (GTDB): domain Archaea; phylum Thermoplasmatota; class E2; order DHVEG-1; family DHVEG-1; genus SG8-52-3. The sequence continues at coordinate 33,939 of DAOVGR010000074.1, forward strand.
AAAGGGATACAATCAGAAAACAAGTCTATTAATGAGGCTATCCAAGGGCAAGAAGTAGCAATATCTATTGAAGGAATAACAGTTGGAAGGCAGATTAAGGGAGATGATATTCTATTTACTGATTTACCTGCAAGTGATGCAAAAAAACTACGTGATATGGACGTTCTAAACATTGATGAAAGAGATATCTTAAATAAAATTTTTGAAATAAAAAGAAAAACTGATAAATTCTGGGGTATGTAATTTTTTCTTGATATTTTCATTATTTGGGGCACATTAAAATTTATAAATATCTTATATATTCGGGTATCAAATGGTATCTAAATCAATTAAAGATATAAAAGAGGCTGAAAAAAAAGCTCTTGAAAAAATTGAGACTGCAAAAAAGGATGCCAAAAATATTATTGAAACGGCAAAAGTTGATGCAGAAAAAGAAAAACAAAATACTATAAAAAAAGCTCAAACAAAATCTAAGGAATTTTTCAGTAAAGCAGAATTAGAAGCAAAAAAAGAAATTCAAAAAATAAAAGTTGGAAGTAAAAAAGATATTTTAAAAATTAGAGAATCAGCAAGTAAGAACATGACAAAGGCTATTGAAGCAATAATCAAGGAGATAGAAGAGGGGGGTTAAAAAATTCTATTTCCAACGCCTATGAAAAAAACTACAATAGTTGTCCATCAAAAATATATAAATGATGTGATAAAAAATCTCCATGAAACTGGAGTTATGGAGATAATTGACATTTCAAAAGCAAAGGAAGAAGCTTTAGAAAATGATGAATACTCACAAATGCAAAATGATGCTGAAACTTGCATTACTTATGAATTGCGTATTTCAAGATTAATAGATATTTTAAAAAAAATTAAACCTAAAAAAAGTGGAATAAAAGCAATATTTCATCCAGATTTACCTGAAATAAAACCTGTAGAGGATCGCAGTCTTGATGAAATGAATTCATATGCAGAAGGTCTTTTAGAAGAAATTGAGAAAAAAATTTTAGAGCACGATAAGAAATTACAAGATTTTATCGATAGAACTGAAAAAATAAATCATGATATCAATCAATTGAAGTATATTAAGAATTTTGATTTAGATATATCATATATTGGTGAGTCTGCATATCTTTATGTTAAGGTGGGTATAACAAGTGATTTTGATACCTTAAGTAAGGAAATCAAGGCTTTGGAAAAATCTATTATTTTTTCTCATCAGATCGGAAGTGGTAAGGACGTCCAATGGGCTGTTTTGATTGCTGTTCATATATCTGAAAAAGAAAAAATTATGAAAATATGCAGAGAAAAAATAACAGAATTTGATTTACAAGTTACTTCGGGTTCGCCTAATGAACTTTTAAAATCATTACAAAATGAAAAAAAGGAAATTGAAAAGGAAAAGAAAAAAATCGTTTCAGATTTAAGAAATTTTACTAAAGAGCAACTTGATGATTTGCTTGCTTTAAGAGAAGAATTAAAAATTGAGAGAGTTAGAAAGGAAGTATCTAAGAATTTTGACATGACAGATTCAACATATATAATAAATGGTTGGGTTTTAGAAAAAAATGAGGAAACATTGAGAGCGTCCTTAACAGATGTGTCTAAAGATCATGTGATGTATTATTTCGAAAAACCATCTGCAAATCCTGATAACCCACCAGTACATCTTAAAACTCCCGAATGGGCAAAACCTTTCAGAACATTTCTAGATTTGTTTGCAACTCCAAAATATAATGAAATAGATCCAATGATCTTCATGGGAATATTTTTTGTATTGTTCTTTGGTATAATGCTTGGAGATGCTGGGTATGGTCTTTTACTTCTTATTCTCTCAATTTTTGGATATATAAAATTTTCAAAAATCAGTGAGACTATTAAAAATTGGTCTTTTATGGGTATTTGGCTTGCCTTAGTCACTATAATTTTTGGGGTCTTGACCAATAGTTTTTTCGGTGATCTTATACCACGTTTTATTTTTAATAATCCAAACCAGCAACTTTATAGTTTAACAATTGCTGGTGCACATTTTCCTATCGAGCCCCTCCGTGATCCTCTTGTAATTTTAGTAATGGCACTTTTATTTGGTCTTATTCATCTTAATCTTGGTATTATCTTAGCAATTTATCAATCCTATAAAAGAAAGGATTTTAATTCTTTAGTTACCCAACACCTTTCTTGGATGCCACTTCAAATTGGTGGAGGCTTACTAATTGGGTCGCTTTTATTTCATATGTGGGATTTGGGAACAATTGAATTCTATTTAGCAGTAATTCTTTTAATTATCGGCCTTATTTTACGATTAAAACATTCAGGTCCACTTGGTTTCTTTGATATTACTGGTTATATCGGTGATTGGCTATCGTATGCAAGGTTGCTTGCGCTTGGTCTAGGAACAACAGGTATGGCTCTTGCATTTAATATAGTGGCAGAGATTATTCCTAATATGATACCAATTGTAGGAATAATTATTTCTCCAATTATTCTTATTATTGCACATGCTGCAAACCTTGGTCTTCAAACTCTTGGTGCTGGAGTGCATTCTCTTAGACTTCAATATGTTGAATTTTTTAATAGATTTTATGAAGGAGGCGGAAAAAAATTTGAACCCTTCTCAATAAAAAGAAAATATACTAAAATAGAAGAATTAAAATAAAAAAATTAGGAGGACAAAAAAATGAAAATAAGAAAAATGAAAGCAAGAGCATCATTAATGATATTAGCAATGATAGCCCTAGTAATAGCAATGGGAACCGTAATTGCTGATCCTTTGACAGGAGTGGAGGGAGAAACGCAATCAATGATAATAATAGGTTGTGCACTTTCCATGGGTATAGCTGGAATAGGTTCTGCGATGGGGCTAATGCTTGCTGGTTCTTCTGCTGTTGCAGTGACTGCTGAAAAGCCAGACTTGTTTGGTAAATGTCTAGTATTTCAAGTGTTACCAATGACTCAAGCAGTTTATGGTTTACTAACTGCTATCTTACTGATGATGGGTGCAGGATTACTAGGAGGTGCTGGAGGAGCAGATCTGTCAAATCCTATGCTTGGAGTTTCTGCAATTGGAATAGGACTTGTAGTTGGACTTACAGGAATATCTGCTGCTAATCAAGGACAGGTAGCAAGCTCATCTATTGCTGCAACTGCTAGAAATCCAGACGTTGCTGCTAGAGGTATAATTTATACTGTAATGCCTGAGACAATTGCTATCTTTGGACTGCTTGTAGGAATACTTCTTATGACTGGATTAGGATTGTTATAAAAAGGAAGTTATATGACAGCAGAAAAAATCATTGAACAAATCAAAATAGATACAGATAATGAGATAAAGAAAATAATAACAAATGCAGAGGAACAAGCAAAAAATATTATCAGAAATACCAAAAAAGAAGCAGAACAAGATGTCAATAGGATTCTGTCAAACGGTAAACAACAAAGTGAAAATATTAAAAAAATCCATATTTCTAAAGCAAACCAAGATATTAAAAGAGAAATCATGAACGCAAGAGAAGATATCATAGAGCAATGTTTCACAAAAGCACATCACGAATTATCGATTATGAAAGGAAAAAATTACGAAAAAATAGTTAAAAAACTAATAGAAGACGGGATGAATAAACTTAGAAGAAAATGTTCACTTTTAATTTCTAGAGCATCTGATAAAACAATAGCAGAAGAACTAGGATTGTCCATTGAAGGTCGTATTGAAACCGCAGGTGGAGTAATAATTAAATCAATCGATAGTAGAGTAACACTTGATTATACCTTTGATGGAATACTTAAGAGAGAGAAAGGAAGAATAAGAAGAAAAGTAGGAAAGATACTTTTCTCATAAATAATGGGGTAGATAATGTTGTTTGGATTTATTCTTGATCCTTATAATTATCCATTTTGGATTCTAATAGTTACAATTATATTTGTAGTTGTAGCTTTAATATCCAGACCTTTTTCAACTTATGTAATGTTTACATATCCTAATGCAAAATATGAAGCTATAGGAAATCCTTTTATTTCAGATAAAGAACTAAACCGTGTTATAGATACTAAAGATTTATTAAATTTTAAGGAGGCATTAAATGCTTCAAAAGATTATAATTTGTCTGGTGATAATACCTATGAAATACAACAATCACTAGATGATAATTTAATTCAAACAATAAAGATGATGCAAAAAGAGAGTTCAAAAAAAATGAATGGTTTTTTTAATACATTCATTGAAAAATTTGATATCTATCTGATTAAGAATACGATAAAATATAAACTTGAAAATAAAAAAATTAATGACGAATTAATAAATAAAGCAATACTACCAACAACAAAGACTTTGCTACAGAAAATAATGGAATCTGAAAAACAAAATATTTCTGAAATTTTAAAAAATTATGGCTTTGAAAAAGATGTAATTGATGCTGTCACAGAAGATACATTTGATTTATTAAAAATTGATACCACAATTGAAAAATACATTATAAATAAATTTAAGGATATCAAAGTACCATATAAATGTGAAAGTGCTAAACATAAATTCGTTGGGACCTTAATGGATACAATCACGATAAAAAATATTCTTAGGGCAAAGCAACTTGGATATAATGAGGAATCATGTAAGAAACTATTCCTTGGTGAAGGACAAGAAATTGCTTCATGGAAATTTAAGGAAATAGCAGAGCTTGATTCTGTTCCACATGTAATCTCTGGTCTTGAGGGTACTTCATATTATGATTCATTAAAAAATGTAATAGAGGAGTACAATAAGGTTAAATCAGTCCAAGTACTGGAGAATGCTCTTGATTCTAATTTATTAAAATTAGTAGAAGATATTTCTACAAAAAATTATGTAACGATTGGTCCTACAATTAGGTTTATTGTTTCAAAAGAATTTGAAATCGAGAATTTAAAAATTGTAGCAAAAGGGATTAGTGAAGGTCTTTCTACCGATATTGTAAAAAATTATTTAGTTAAGGAGGCAACTTCATGAAAATAGCAGTTTTATGTGACAATGATACTGCTGTTGGCTTTAGACTTGCAGGTATACAGGATGTATTTATTCCAGATGGTAGTAAAAAAGAAATTTGGAACAAAATATGTGAGAGAGATGATATTGGAATATTATTTATCACAGAGAAAATTGCAGAGGCTCTTGGTAAATATCTAAAAGATTACAGAGTAAGCCATGATACCCCGATAATTGTTGAAATACCGAATAAAAAAGGACGATTGAAAGATCATGTGGATTTTATTTCACAATTAATTAAAAAAGCAGTTGGAGTTGAAGTGGAAAAAAGATAATTATATTTGGAGGCAAAATGCATGACAAATGAATCACAAAAAGGAAAAATAATCAGAATCTCTGGCCCTGTTATTGAAGCAGATGGAATGCGTGGGGCAAAAATGTATGATGTTGTAAAGGTCGGAGAGAAGAATTTAATTGGAGAGATTATTCGTCTGGATAAGGATAATGCAATTATTCAGGTTTATGAAGATACTGTTGGTTTAAAACCTGGTGAAAAAGTAATATCTACAGGTATGCCTCTCTCTGTAGAATTAGGGCCGGGATTACTTACTAATATTTATGATGGTATACAGCGACCGTTACCAGGTATATATGAAAAAACAGGAGACTACATTGAGCGTGGTGTAGAAATACCAGCTCTTGACAGAAAAAAGAAATGGCATTTTAAACCACTTGCAAAAGCAGGGGATAAAGTCAATGGTTGTGATGTGATTGGAGAGGTTCAAGAAACATCAATAATTTTGCATAAAATCATTATTCCACCTGATGTAAGTGGTAAAATTTTAAAAATCAATACAGAAGGTGATTATACAGTTGTAGATGATATTGCATTAGTTTCAACTGATAAGGGTGATATAAAACTTCAAATGATGCAAAAATGGCCTGTCAGGAAATTAAGACCTATTGCTAAAAAATATGATCCAACACTTCCTTTGATTACTGGTCAACGTATAATCGATACTTTTTTCCCTATTGCAAAAGGTGGAACAGCTGCTATTCCTGGTGGCTTTGGAACTGGAAAAACAGTAATGCTGCATCAGCTTGCAAAATGGAGTGATGCACAAGTAGTTGTATATGTTGGATGTGGTGAACGAGGGAATGAAATGACAGATGTACTTCGTGAGTTTCCTGAACTTGAAGATCCAAAATCAGGTGAACCTCTAATGAATCGTACTGTTCTAATTGCAAACACATCAAACATGCCGGTTGCTGCAAGAGATGCAAGTGTCTATACTGGTATTACAATCGCAGAATATTATCGAGATATGGGTTATGATGTAGCCTTAATGGCTGATAGTACCTCTCGGTTGGCAGAAGCAATGAGAGAGATATCTGGCCGTCTTGAAGAAATGCCCGGTGAAGAGGGATACCCTGCCTATCTTGCATCTAGACTTGCAGAGTTCTACGAGAGAGCAGGACGAGTTAAACTTCTTGGCACAAAGGATAGAGAAGGTTCTGTATCTGTAATGGGTGCAGTTTCCCCTCCTGGAGGAGATTTTTCTGAACCTGTTGCTCAAAATACGCTTCGTATAGTAAAAGTATTCTGGGCTCTTGATGCTGACCTTGCAGATAGAAGGCATTTTCCATCGATAAATTGGTTGAAATCATATTCTCTTTATCTTGGTGAAATCCAATCTTGGTGGAATAAAGAAATTGGAGAGGATTGGCTTAAACTAAGAAATAAAGCTATGGCTTTACTTCAAAAAGAATCAGAGCTTGAGGAAATAGTAAAACTTGTAGGACCTGACGCTCTTCCGCCACGAGAAAGAGCACTTCTTGAAAGTGCTAGAATGATTCGAGAGGATTTCCTTCAACAAAGTGCATTTCACGAAATTGATACTTATTGTCCAGGTAAAAAACAATATGAGATGCTAAAACTTGTGCTTGATTTTTCTGATAAAATTCAGCAAGCAGTTGAGAAAAATGTACATATGGATGACATTTTAGCTATGAAATCTTGTGAAAACCTTGCTAGGATGAAAACGGTTCCAAACAAGGAATTTGAGAAAAGATTTAAAGATATAGAAAAAGAACTCGATAAAGAGTTAGAATCTCTTATAATGCGGGGTGACTGAAATGAGTAATAAGGATATTGAATATTTTTCAGTTTCTGAGGTTGCTGGTCCTCTCATGATTGTTGAGGGAATAAAAGATGTTGCATACAATGAGGTTGTAAAAATTAAGACATCATTTGGAGAGGAACGGACGGGCCAGGTTCTTGAAGCATTTATGGATAAAGCAATTGTACAAGTTTTTGAAGGAACAAAAGGACTTGACACTAAAAACACATCAGCACGTTTTATTGGGGAAACAATGAAACTTGGAGTTGCAAAGGATATTCTAGGGCGGGTTTTTGATGGTACTGGTAATCCAATTGATGATGCTCCGCCAATAATACCTGATGATAGGAGAGATATTAATGGTAATCCAATAAATCCTTATGCAAGAGAATATCCAAGTGAATTTATTCAAACCGGTATTTCTACAATTGATGGTCTTAATACTCTTGTTCGTGGTCAGAAATTACCAATTTTTTCAGGAGCAGGTTTACCTCATAATGAAATGGCTGCTCAAATTGCTAGACAAGCAAGAGTATTAGGTAAAGAAGAAACATTTGCAGTTGTTTTTTGTGCTATGGGAATTACTGCTGAAGAAGCTAATCTTTTCATAAGAGATTTTGAAAATACTGGAGCTCTTGAAAGGACAGTTATGTTTTTAAATCTAGCTGATGACCCAACAATTGAAAGAATTATCCTGCCTCGTATGGCACTTACATGTGCTGAATATCTTGCTTTTGATCTCAATATGCAGGTTCTAATTATTCTTACTGATTTAACTAATTATGCTGAAGCTCTCCGTGAAATTGCAGCAGCAAGGGAGGAAGTTCCTGGTCGTAGAGGGTATCCAGGTTATATGTATACAGATCTTGCTACACTCTATGAAAGAGCAGGTAGAATCAAGGGCAAGAAAGGTTCAATTACACAGATTCCGATGCTTACAATGCCAGATGATGATATTACGCATCCAATCCCAGATTTAACTGGTTATATCACTGAAGGACAGATCGTACTAAATAGAGGATTGCATAAAAAAGATATTTACCCTCCTGTTGCTGTTTTACCATGTTTATCTCGTTTGATGGATAGAGGTATAGGTAAGGATAGAACTCGCGAGGATCATGCCGGGGTATCAAACCAACTTTATGCTGCCTATGCTGAGGGATGTGATTTAAGAGATCTTGTTGCTATTGTTGGTGAAGATGCATTATCTGATAGAGATAGAAAATTCTTAAAATTTGCAGATGAATTTGAGAAAAAATTTGTAACTCAAGATACTCATGAGAATAGAAGTATTATAAAAACTCTTACAATTGGATGGAACTTACTTTCTGGGTTACCAAAATCTGAACTTAAAAAAATTGATGAAAAATACATAGAGAAATATTATCCAAAAATTGAGAGAAAAGAATAATTATGGCTGAACAAATAATTGAGGGTGTAAGCCCGACAAGAATGGATTTACTTGATATTCGAAAAAAATTAATTCTTGCTAAAAAAGGACATAAACTTTTGGAAGAAAAACGAGATGCTCTTGTTGAAAGATTCTTTGATATTATTGATAAAAAAAATCAGTTATCAAAGGATATTGGTGAAGAATTTAAAGAAGCATTCTTATCTTTAATTCAGGCTCAAATGATTTTGGGTGAAAGTAAAGTTGAAGAATCATCATTTTTAACAGAAAGTATTGGGGAGATCTTATTTGAAGAAGACAATATTATGGGAGTAAAAATTCCTAATATAAACACACAAAACTTAAAAACTGAGATTAAACCTTCATATGGATTTTTTGAAACGTGTTCAAAATTGGACGATGCACAAGTAAGTTTCTATAATATTTTAATGAAACTTATTCAGCTAGCAGATCTTGAAGCTGGAATAAAATCTCTTGCTGTTGAAATAGAAAAAACAAAAAGAAGAGTAAATGTGCTTGAAAATGTTTTGATTCCAAAACTAGTTGCAACACGTAAATATATTGAGATGCAGCTTGAGGAAAGAGAACGAGAGGATTTTCTTAGAAGAAAAAGAATCAAAGCAATACTTGAATCAAAAAAATAATAAAATGACTAAATTAGAAGAAGACCCAATATTAGGAAGATTTTTTGATACGCCTGAGAAAAAAGCAAAATGGTTGGTTCGTATTAAAATAGCTTATATTCTTTGGATAATTTTTGTAATAATAGGGATTTTTTCGTTATTATTGTGGCATCTATTTAAATAAAAAAAGATAGAAAAAGGATTAGATGTCCTTTCCCATTTTCCAAATTGCCTTTATAGCTAAAAGCCCAACAGCTGGAGCAACAAATATTGCAAGACATATCGAGATGCCAGCTAACAAAGATCCTATCCATGGCCCAGTTATGTAACTGGTCCAACCCCAGAAAGCACCAGCCATTACTAGAAGGGCGATTCCAGCCGTTAAAAAGCTCGGTCCTTCTTTTGAAGTTATTGTTCCTTTTCCAATAAATGCTAGTATTCCTACTATTGCACCAATTACTACTAGAAGCCATATTACCCAACCACCTGTATCAGTATATATGAATGTTAATTCACCTTCTGCTTCCATTGTATAAGCTGTGTAGAGACCGACTAATAATGCAATGAGAATACCAATTAGAAATGCCCAGCTTCCAATTTTGGTATAAATATCTTTTACCATATCCTTCTCCTCCACCAAAATTTTAGTTATTCTTTTGAAATAAATATAAGCTTATAAAATTTTCTAGTTTTTTTTATTAAAAGAAACATTGAAATATCATTCTTTTATACAACAGTATTAACTATTTAAGACAGTGTTAAACGTGAATGAATCAGATAATGAAGAAAAAAAAGAATTAGATTCTCAATTCAATGAAAAAAACAAAAAAGAAATGCCTTCTATTGATAAGTGGATTAAATCTCAAAACTTTGATACAACACAAGAAATTGAGGTTCCCGAACTTTTGTTAGATCAAGTGATTGGTCAGAATAAATCAGTTGCAATTGTTAGAAAAGCAGCAGAACAAAAACGACATGTTATGCTAATTGGAGATCCAGGAACTGGAAAATCTATGGTTGCAAGAGCAATGACTGCCTTTCTTCCAAAGGGCGAGCTTGAGGATATAATTGCTTATCCAAATGTTGATGATTCAAACACTCCACATATACGGGTAGTTCCTGCAGGAAAGGCAAAAGAGATTGTTAAAGCTCAAAGGGATGAATCAAAGAAAAAAAAGGAACAGCAAAGTAGCATGATTGTAACCATAGTTTTTATGATAATTGCTCTTTCAATTTTTGCAGCGATTGCACCTGCAATGACTGCAGATGGTTTCGATTCTAATAAAGTACAGATACAATGGGCTCTTATAGGTATAATTGTTGCGTTTATGATATTTTTAATATTTTCAAGAGGTGCATTACTTCAGCGTAAAGAGTTGCAGCAGGTTCCAAAAACACTTGTTGCTCATGAGAAAAACGATTTACCACCATTTATAGATGCAACAGCTGCACATTCTGGTGCTTTATTAGGAGATGTTCGTCATGATCCTTTTCAATCTGCTGGTTTAGAGACTCCTCCTCATCAGTTAGTGGAAGCTGGAGCAATACATAGGGCACATAAAGGTGTACTTTATATTGATGAGATAAACACTCTTAATTTGCCTTCTCAACAACATTTGCTTACAGCAATACAAGAAAAAAAATTTCAAGTTACAGGACAATCAGAACGAAGCTTTGGAGCAATGGTAAAAACAGAACCCGTTCCATGTGACTTTATTTTGGTTTCAGCAGGCAATCTCGATGCTCTAAAAGGTATGCATCCAGCTCTGCGTTCAAGAATTAGAGGATATGGTTATGAAGTATATCTAAATAGTAATATGGACGATAATTTTGAGAATAGAACTAAACTTATCCGCTTTGTTGCCCAGGAAGTTAAAAAAGATGAAAAAATACCCCATTTTAATCGTGAAGCTGTTGGTGAAATTATTCATGAAGATCAAAGACGTGCTGGAAGAAAAGGTAAATTATCATTACGTTTAAGAGAACTAGGAGGTCTTATTAGAGCTGCGGGTGATGTTGCATATGAGTCTGGAGATAAGATTGTTACAACAGATCATGTAATGAAAGCAAAAATAATTTCAAAATCACTTGAGCAGCAAGTTGTAGATAGAGCAATAGAGCAACGAAAGGATTATCGTTCTTTTAAAACAACTGGCGAGGAAATTGGTGTTGTTAATGGTCTTGCTGTACATACAGCTGATCCTTCAATGAGTGAATTTTCTGGATTAGTATTGCCTATTGTTGCAGAGGTTACCCCTGCTGGTTCTCAATCTGAAGGAAAGGTTATTGCTACTGGAAAACTCGGTGAAATAGCAAAAGAATCTGTTCTGAATATTTCTGCAATAATTAAGAAATATATGGGTAGAGATATCACAGAAGTTGACATTCATATTCAATTTATTGGTACTTACGAAGGACTTGAAGGTGATTCAGCTAGTTTATCAGTTATAACAGCAGTTATTTCTGCAATGGAGAATGTACCTGTAAGACAAGATACTGCAATGACTGGTTCTCTAAGTATTAGGGGAACAGTACTACCTATAGGTGGTGCAACAGCAAAAGTGGAAGCAGCTGCAAAAGCTGGAATTAAAAGAGTATTAGTTCCAAAATCCAATTTAAATGATGTTCTAATAGAAGATAACTTAAAAGAGAAAATAAAAGTAATTCCTGTTGAAACCTTAACAGAAGTTATTGAAAATACTCTTATAGGCCCAGGTAAGAAACAACTTCTTAGTAAACTTAAAGCAATGAAACCTCTAAACATAACAGGTAAAGTAGAGCTTGAATCAGAAAAAAAGATTTCAGCATACCCCCCTGAAACAAAAAAAGAGTAAAACTAATCTTAATTTTTTAACCGAAGTTTTTAATTAACGTTTTATATCTTCCATTGTATTCTTTTTATGTATTATTATGAAAGCTTTATTTATCGGACGATTCCAACCTTTTCATAATGGACATTTAAAAATTATTGAAGAAGCTTCTAAGAAATACAGTGAGATTATAATTGGAATTGGATCATCTCAATATAGTAACACAATTGAAAATCCTTTTACAAATGATGAAAGGAAGCTTATGATTAGTAACTCATTAAAAGATATAGGTATAAGAAATTACAAAATTGTGTTTATTCCAGATATTCACAACCCACCTAAATGGGTTGATCATGTGTTGTCAATTATATCTGACTTTGATGTTGTTTTATCAAATAATGATTTTACTAAAAAGTTATTTTCAGATAGAGGTTTTATTGTAAAACAAACACCAGTATATGAAAAAGAAAGATATTCTGGGAAAGTTATAAGAAGTAAAATAAAAAATAATGAATTATGGGAAGATCTAGTTCCTCAAGAAGTATTTAAAATAATAAAAAATTCAAATGGAGAAGAAAGAATTAGGTGCTTATCAGAATGAATATGTAAAAATCATATCTTCTTAAAAAATTCTTTTGGCCACTTTTTAATTCTTAAATAATCGATGACTCCAGCAAAGAGAAGTATTATTGAGGAAAGAACACAAAGATAGAAACCTATTCCTAATCCCCAATTTGATAGCATGCATATTGTTTCACCATTAGGTATTATTATATCAAGGATTGCTTCACCATTTAAACTTCCTAGCGTAAGCTCAGTTATCTTAGACATCCCATAAGAAAAAGCAATAGAAACTAAAAGTAAAAACAAAATACTTGCAGATATAAGGACTAAAAAATACCTTCTTCTTAAAAGAATATTTGGAATAAAACTAATGCTTAGTAAAATTATTCCAGAATAAATTATAAGTAAAAGTATTCCAAGAAAATCTGTAAACAGTTCTGGTAAGGTGGCAAGTTCAAGATGCGTTTCTTCTGGGTATTCAATCTTTTCTACCATAGTTCCTGAGACAATATACATTTCAGTATTTTTCTCAGCAAAAGGTGTATCACTATAACCATTTAAAGTCCACCAAGGTTGAAATATTGAAAGAAATACCAATGCAAGTGCTAATAATTTTAAAAATGTATTTAACGAGAATTTCTTAAACAATAGCAATACAACCATTTCACAAATAAATAGTAATACAATCCCAGTAATTAATATTGGAAGAATTGGTTTTATTTTTGTAACAATATTTATTTCTTTGTCACTACTCAATTCAACAATTTTTGTTCCAACCAATTCACCATCTAAATGTACTTGAATTGTGTATTTTCCAGGTGGAATTGTTACGGTTTTTTCTGGTGATATACAATCAAATAATATTTCTCCACTTCTAATAACATTTATTTTGTAATTCTCATCTTGAATTTGAATTCCTCTAGAATTTAGCAAATTGGTATTTAGATCAAATAACGCTGTAAATTTAATACGAGTAGAGTCCCCATCCTCTGGTACATCAATATATAATTCATCAGTAAAACGTCCGTAAGAAATATGAAACTTATATTTTGCCGCAGGTAAGTCATTGAAAATATAGATACCATCTCCTACATCTTGAGGTATTAATTCAATTGGATTCTCCATTTCAGAACTTGTTAATATAGGTCTTAAATTTACTCCTGGTGAAAATCCTAACTTATCTTCAACATCTATTGTCAAATCATATAACTCTAAAGTGATATCTAACTTCTTTACCCTTTTTGAAAGTTCTTTATCAAATATTTTAAAACCTTTATAATATGCTTTTAAGACATATCGTTCAAAAAGGTTATATGGAAGTTTTAGAAAAATATCTTCATCCTTTTTAGTGTTATTAATAAAGACTATTGAATCATTTTGCAATAAATTCAATTCTATATTTTCAATTCTTGCTCTATTTTGATCTATTCCAGAAATTTTAATTCTTTTTTGCCATGTACAATAAATGCGAGTATCTTCATCATGATTTATTGTTATAGGTTTTAATCCAATTATTCTTTCCCAACTGCCTATTCTTCTAAATATTTTTACAATATAATCTCCTGGAGCAATTTTAGTGAATTTAAATCTAGGTTCGTCAATAATTGGCTTAAAATATTCACCTTTTGAATATAATTCGTCTTTTTGGTAAAGTTCTGCTGATAAGGTAAATCGATCAAAGATACTTCTTATCGGTGGAATGTTTATTATTCTTCCTATAAGATCTGGATATATTGTTAAGGTGTAGATGTTTTTTTCTCCATTCTCAGAGTCATCTTCACCCTCGTGACGATATTTGATTAGTTCTGGAAAACATTCTGATTCTAAAATAACATCTCTATATCCACCAGTTTCAGATGTATAAAACTCAACATCATATTCAACTACTAGATCTCCCGCAATAATTTTATCATGAGTGCCTCCTTTTTCAAATGAGTTCCTTCCAAAGCTAATTGAAGTATAATCAACCTCAGTTCCAAGAATTTTCAAATATTCTCTTTCAGCAGATGTTACTTGAATTCCATCTCTTTCATCCGTTCCAGATTTAACAATATCTTCATTAGATGAAAATATAATACCAAAAGCTTTACCATTTTCACCTTCATCATAAGAAATCCAGGCATCTTCTCCCAGATCACAATCATCCGTATAGGGAATTACCCACTCCCTTTCTATATTTTCTGGGTCTGTGTTTAATTTATATTCTTTAATATTATTGTTTTCACTAAAAATATGGATATATGGTAGGATTTCTCCAAAACGCATTCTTTTTATTCTTCCACTTTTTGACTGTACAGAAGCTAATACACCATACCTACCATCAACATTTTCAATGCCTGTTACTTCAGATTCCTTAAATACCTGATGTTTAACATGAACAGAAATACGTTTTTCATCTGTTGGACAGTAATAGTATTTGTATAAATTATTTGTACGTAGATGTTTACTATTTGATTCACTAACAATTCTAAATTCAACCATCAGGTTACCGTCAACAATGATTTCTTTTGAAATTAAAACTTGATCAGATGAAACCTCATCCTCATCTTCAGTACCATGTTGATACGATAAAATAAAGGAAGCTAAATTATCAAAATTTGCTGTATCAAAATTTCTAGAATTTGGTTTCATTTTTATTATGCCTTGAGATAATCCTCGATAAATAATCTTACCTTTTTGTCCAATCCCATAAACACAATATCCATCTTCAGTAATTTTATAATAATCACTCTCGATAGAGACTCCTGAAATTGGGGCATAGTAATAATATGCATCCTCAATAAGAACATGATCTATATACTCGGGAGATACTTTTTCATTGTCATCGTAATATACAAAATAGAGTTCTTCTCCATTAGCAAAACTAGGGACGAGAAAAACTAATCTACAATTAAGTATATGATTCGGATCTTTGAATTCAAGGTCATAAACTTGTGAATCTAGCTCATGCCATATATATCCATCCCAGGAGCATACTCTTATAGAATGTTCATTTTCATTTTTTCCCCAACATGGATTGATAAATTCTATACGCAAATCAATAGGTTGATATATAGCGTGGGATTGACTTGTAGATATTGGTAGTTTTATCTCTTGTCTAAATAACCAATCTCTACTCCAGTCGGGAATTGTAGGTTCTTGAGATGATAAAGAAATGGTTAGGACTGGTGATATTAGAAGTATTAATGAAATATAAACTAACCATATCTTATTTATACGCATAGGTCACCTTTTTATCCAAGATATATATAGAAGTTCTTTTAATAATATATTAATATTTTGTAAACATAATTTTATATAATACCTGTTATTATAATTGCTGAAATTGGAAAGGAGAATTCATTTGAATAAAAAAATATCCATGATTATTATGATTTTAATGATTATATCGTTGATACTTTCTGGTTGTCTAAATGAATCAGAATCAATGGATATTCATTCAAATTCATCTGACAATTACTATCCAGTAGCAGTAATATTTGCTCCTGATCAAGCCTATTTTGAAGATTCTATTGAATTTGATGCAACAAACTCTTATGATTCTGATGGTAACATAGTTTTATATTATTGGACATTTGGAGATGGAGAAACAGCTGAGGGAAATAAAGTCAAACATTCATATAAATTTGAGAATGATTTGAAAATAAATTATCCTCTAATCTATACAGCTTCACTGCTGATAATGGATAACAAGGGAGCAGCAATTGGAATTAGTCATGAGATAAAAATTTATCCAAATAAATATCATTTATTTTTCCAATCTGGAGGTTTAGAATTAGAAAAACCATCTTTCTCTGAAGATTATGTAAAGACATCTATCGGGATAATTAATCCTAATCCTTCAAAGGCGCTAACTTATGAGTTAAAAGAATCAATAAAC
Source organism: Thermoplasmatales archaeon (assembly GCA_030672305.1). Lineage (GTDB taxonomy): Archaea > Thermoplasmatota > E2 > DHVEG-1 > DHVEG-1 > SG8-52-3. The sequence goes on from DAOVGR010000074.1 coordinate 50,292, forward strand.
ATTTCAGCATGTTCGTGGAATGCCACGTTATATTTGAATAAACCATGGTTGACAAGACTTACAAAGATAAAAATGGTTCTTTATGATATTAATAATAAACAGATTTCAAAAGCTGAAAATAAGTTAGGCATCTTTAAATTTTGGAATAAAAAAACAATTGAATTAAATGGAAAAATTGAGCAAAATGTAGAATTTCAATCTGTTAAATTATTTATTTATGGTTTTTTACTGGGAAAAAGAGTAAGTATTTTATATGGCAATGAAAAAGCTAGTAATATTTGTTTAAACTTCAAAAATTAATTATATGATAGCCGTTTTTATTATTTGTATATTAAAGGTGTAATTATGGATGCAATCGAAGCTGTTTTGACAAGAAGGAGTGTAAGAAAATATTCAAATAAAAAAGTTTCAGATGGACATATTGATGAATTAATTGAAGCAGGTACTAGTGCACCCTCTGCTGGAAATCAACAACCCTGGCACTTTATAATTTTAGATGATCGTAAATTAATTGATAAAATTCCAGATTTTCATCCTCATGCAAAAATGCTACTTGCTGCTCAAAAGGCAATTGTTGTGTGTGGAGATTTAGATTTAGAAACTAATAAAGGTTTTTGGATTCAAGATTGTTCAGCTGCAACTGAAAATATTTTAATTGCAGCAAGAGCCAAAGGAATTGGTAGCTGTTGGTTAGGTGTTTATCCAAGAGAGGATAGAATCAGTGGTCTTAGAAAAATGTTAAAAATTCCAAAAAATGTAATACCTTTTTCTTTGATATCTTTAGGATATCCGGTAGTTGAACAATCAAGAGTAGATAGATACAATAATTCAAAAATACATAGAAATAAATGGTGAATTTAATCTCCAACTATTTGAACTATTAAATTTCTATTTCTAGGGCTTGTATCCAATTCAATAAAAACAATCTGTTGCCAAGTGCCATGAATTAATCTTCCATCTATTAGTGGTATAGCTAAACTAGGGCCCATTAAACTTGCTCTAACATGGGAATGTCCATTATCATCATGCCAGGTCTCGTGATGATCGTAATGATTATCTTTTGGTGCTATTTTTTGAAGAGCTCGAGGGAAATCTTTCTTTAGACCGGGTTCATATTCCATAGTAGTTATTGATCCAGTTGACCCAGGTACAAATATACAAGCAATCCCATTTTTTATCTTAGATTTATTGATAATACCTTGAATCTGACTTGTTATATCTATGATATCTACTTCTCCCTTTGTTTTTATATTTATTTCATTATTATATGAGCTCATGGTTTATACCGCCTTTATTAAAATTTTATTTTTCGTCCTGAAGCATCTCTTTTAAAGACACCAAAATCTTCAATATTTTTCAAAGTTTTTTCATTAAAAACTGGGCCTTCTTTGCAAACTCTTAATCCCTTTCCAACACAGCATTGTCCACATATTCCAAATCCGCATTTCATGTATCTTTCCAATGATGCTTGAAAAGAAATATTTTGAGATAATTCAAACAACTTTTTCATCATCAACTCTGGCCCACATGTTAAAACTTGATCAAATTTATTATTAGAAATTTTTTCTTTTGCTAGATCTGTGACAAAACCTTTGTATCCCTGAGAGCCATCATCTGTGCTTACAAATAATTCAGCACCATATTTCTTTATTCTATTTTCAAAAAATAATTCACTTTTGTTTTTTGCCCCTATTAGAACATTTGTTTTAATTTCTTTATTTATTGCTTTTTCAACAGAAGGTGCTATCATTGCTATTCCAGTTCCACCAGCTACAAATAAAATCCTTTGTCCATTTATCTTAAAACCGTTCCCATAGGGACCTCTTACACCCATCTTATCTCCAGCTTTTAACTTGAATAAAGCATTAGTTGCATCCCCAATTCTTTTAAAGGTAATACCTTTTATTTTTTTATCAATAAATGACACACTCATTGGAATTTCATCAATATTAGGAATCCAAATCATAAAAAATTGTCCTGGAGTGATATCTTCGGGATATTCAAACATAATTGTTTTGATATCTGATGTTTCGTTTCTTGTTTCAATTATTTTTAAAACTTTTGGGTAATTCATTTATGTGCTGCCCCTATTAAATCCGATAGATTATTGTATTCATGGTGCTTCATCCAGATTTTTATTTCATCGCAAATTTTTTTGAACACATCAAGTCCTCTATAATATATCGCCGAACCAACTTGAACTGCTGATGCTCCAGCCATAAAATATTCTATTGCATCTTTTCCTGTTGTTATACCTCCAACTCCAATTATTGGAATATCTATGTTTTTTGATATTTCATAAACACAACGGATTCCAATTGGCTTTACAGCATTTCCAGAGTAACCTCCAATTTTATTAGAAAGTACTGGCATTTGTAATTCAAGATCTATTTTCATAGCCTTCACAGTATTTATTGCTACTATTCCATCTGCGTTCCCTTCTTCTGCAGATTTTGCAACCTCTGTAATATTTGCTAAATTTGGAGATATCTTCACAAAAACAGGGATCTTAGTAGATTTTTTTACCTTAAAAGTAATTTCTTTTACCAAATTAGGATCACAACCGATTTCTAATCCATAACCTTTTGCGTGAGGGCAGCTCAAGTTTAGTTCCAAAGCATTTACTCCATAATTTTGCATTTTCTCAGCAAGCGTTACAAATTCTTTATAATCTGAACCAAAAATACTTCCAATAACTGGAATATTTAATTTTTTAAGTTTTAATAACTCTTCCTTAAAATTATCTATTCCAGGATTTGGTAAACCAATAGCATTTAAAATTCCATGTTCCAATTCTATTACAGTAGGATTTGGAAAGCCATTACGAGGTTTTAATCCAATAGATTTTGTAACAATTGCACCAGCACCACTATTAAAAACACGCTCAATACTTCCTGCATCCTTATCCATTAAACCTGATGCAAGAATTAATGGGTTATCTAATTTAAGAGATGCTATACTTGTTCCAATTTTTACCAGATTAACACCTCACCCTTAAAGTAAAAACTAATATTTAAAATCATTTTTACGCAAAATACATTAAAAAATACATATTATGGTTTTTTAAAATGTATCTAATAACTAAGTGGTTTGGCATATTTCTTTGTGATAAAGAAAGTATAATTGATAAAATACTATTTTCGAAAGATGTTAAGGTAATCTCAAAAAAAATTATAAAAACACAACAAAATGAGATTCTTACTGAAGAAAAGAAAATTGTAAAAAATGTTAAGGATGTTATTGTAAATGAGACAAGATTAAAAAAACTCGGAGAATATAAACCCTCAAATACTTTTTTTAAAAAATTTAAAATCAAAGCTGATGAATTTGATTTTTCAAAAGAGCTTCTTCATAAAGCTACACTTTTAGCAACTAAAATTAATGTTGATAAAAAGTTAGAATCAGAAGATTTACAAATAATCCAAATGGTAAATACCTTAGACGATTTTATACAAACATCAAATTTACTATATGAACGTCTTGAAAGTTGGTCTATGCTTCCTACCCCTAAGGAAAAAATTCAACCTTTAAAAAATGCTTATTCTACAATTAATAACGAAATAAAATCACTAGAAATACAAATTGAAAATGACATGGTAAGAATTGCTCCTAACATAACTAATATTATTGGTCCCCTTATCGGTGCACGCCTAATATCTCATTCTTCAGGTATTATAAAATTGGCAACAATGCCTGCTTCTACTATTCAGGTTTTAGGAGCTGAAAAAGCTCTTTTTAGATATAAAAAAGAAGGCGGAAAACCTCCAAAACATGGTGTAATATTCCAACACTCTTTAATAAATAAAACACCGAAAGAGATTAGGGGTAAAATAGCAAGAACATTTGCAACAAAGATTGCGATTGCAGCAAAAGCAGATGTATTTACAAAAAGAGATATTTCAAAAGAGCTTAAGGACTCCCTTAATAAACGGGTTAAGGAAATTAAGAATCAGTAAAAATATTTTTAATTAAGTCTACGATAGAATAACCACGTGGTTTTAAAGAAAGAATTCCACCGGTCTATAGCGAACGAAGTGAGCGGTGACCGGTGGTTAGAGAAACAACAATAAAACCTGTTTTCATTAGATAGCTTTTGGTGGTGCCACTGCTCTTGTTGATCCGAATGAGCAGCAGCTAGACACCACCAGGAGAAATTTTTATGGATCGTGTTAGCGAAGGCTATGCCGAAATCCGACATCATAGCTCAAGTGTTGGAAGAAATGTATTGCACCTAAGCTTCAAGACCAAATACTGCCACGACGTATTTAACTTTCCGGAAGTGCAAAAACGTTGCGAAGAGATTTTCCGAGAGGTTTGCGAAAAACATCGATGGATCCTCCGAGAGATTGGATTTGATCAAAACCATGTCCATATCACCATCGACGCAGGGACCAAAGGACCAGAAGATGTTGCTAAAGCTCTCAAAGGAACTTCTGGTAAAAAAATTCTAAGCGAGTTTCCCTACATAAAGAAAACATTCTTTTGGGGAAGCGGATTCTGGAGCCCAACGATCTTTTTTGACAGCCTCGGTGAAAGAACCATCACCGATATGGATGCATACGCGCGAAACCAGGGACTACCACGAAACCACACACCTAAACAAGGGCAGTTGCATCTCGATGATTTTGCATCCTAGACCTAGATGCTGATGGTTGAACCGACTAAGCAGAGCGTGCCCGCCGAGGCTAACAAAGTTAGCCGAGCATGCCACCAGTCTATTGACTGGTGGTGTGGGCACGCATTTTGACAGTTAAGGAAACCGACAAAATAAATATATCAAATATTTAGTATTGCTACTTTTTCAATTTCTTTTGGAAGAGCACAACAAGCATGGATTTTTTTAATTGTATACCCCATCTCGCTAGCACATTGTAAGGTGTTTTTAGATGGAAT
>DAOVGR010000062.1 GCA_030672305.1 Thermoplasmatales archaeon
TTATTGTACTATCTATTATTGGTATTATGAAAACAAGACCAGGTCCTTTTATTCCAAGTAATCTTCCCAGTCGGAATATTACGATTCTCTGATACTCTGCCATGATTTTTATTGCAGATGCAACTATCATCAGAATAAATACTACTATTATTATTAATATGTACAACAATGTTTCTGGCATAATCTATTCCTCCATTGCGAAATATGATATTGCTGTATTAAGTGTTTCTGTAAAAACGTAAAAAATAAAATAAATAGTTTTATGATATGAATATATACAGTAGGGGAGAAAATAACCTATGTCTAAGATAATAAAAATAAAGGCAAGGGAAGTCTTAGATTCAAGAGGTAATCCGACCGTCGAAGTTGATGTAATAACAGATCAAGGTATCTTTAGAGCAATGACACCAAGTGGAGCAAGTGCTGGCCAACATGAAGCTTTGGAATTGAGAGATAAAGATAAATCAAGATATTTTGGTAAAGGGACGTTAAAAGCTATTGCAAATGTTAATAAAAAAATTGCTCCAAAACTTATTGGTCTTGATTGTAAACATCAAGAAACTATTGATAATATAATGTTAAAATTAGATGGCACAGAAAATAAAGATAATTTTGGAGCTAATGCAATTTTACCTGTGTCAATGGCTGTTACTAAGGCCGGTGCTGCTACAAAAAATCTTCCATTATTTGAATATTTAGGAGCATTATTTGGTGTTATTCCACATAAATTACCTGTTCCTATGTGCAATGTCATCAATGGTGGTAAACATGCTGGGCAGGAGAACTCTATTCAAGAACATATGTTGATGCCTACGGGTGCAAAGAGTTTTTCTGAAGGAATTAGAATAGCATCTGAAAGCTATCACCACCTTGCAAAACTTTTAAAAGAAAAATTTGGTGCTGGAGGTGTTCTGATTGGTGATGAAGGTGGTTTTGCTCCGCCTCAGATTATTACAGTAAATGAACGTCTTGATTTAATGCTTAAAGCAGTTGAAAATGCAGGATATGATAGAATGATGCATATTGCATTGGACCCTGCTTCAAGTGAATTTTTTTATGATGGTAAGTATAAGATTGGTAAAAAAACATATTCCGGGGGAGAAATGGTTGATTTTTATGTGAATCTCTGTAAAACCTACCCTATAATAAGTATTGAGGATGGTCTTGCAGAGGATGACTGGGATTCTTGGGTTGAACTTACAAAGAAAATTGGGACTGAAGTTCAGATCGTCGGTGATGATTTATTTGTAACAAATACTAAACGAATAAAAAAGGGAATCGAAATGGGTGCAGCAAACTCTGTTTTAATAAAACTTAATCAAATTGGAACTGTAACTGAAACATTAAATGCAATTAAAATGGCACATGATCAAGGTTGGACAGCTGTTGTTAGCCATAGAAGTGGTGAAACAGAGGATAATTTTATTGCAGATTTTGTTGTAGGAACAAGTTCTGGTCAGATTAAAACTGGAGCACCTGCAAGAAGTGATAGAAATGCCAAATACAATCAATTATTAAGAATTGAAGAGCAATTAGGCGAAAAAGCTGAGTACCCTGGTATTGATTTTCGAATGGATCACCTTGCATAAACATTTTTAGGACTATTTATATATCGGCAATTGAGGAAATGTTATGAAAGTACTTATTACTGATAAAATGGCAAAAGAAGCAATTCAACTTTTAAAAGATGCAGGTCATGAGGTTACCTTTGGTGAAATGGATCATGACACACTTTTGAAAGAAATAGGGAAATATGATGCTCTTATGGTAAGGGGCAGAACAAAAGTTGTAACAGAGATCGTAAATGAAGGCTCAAAGGGCAATCTGAAGGTAATCGGTAGAGCAGGTATAGGCGTTGACAATGTTGATATTAAAACGGCAGGTAAACTCGGAATTCCCGTGGTAAATGCTCCAACAGGATCTACTATTAGTGTAGCTGAATTAACAATTACTCATATGTTAAGTCTTTCAAGAAATATTACGAAGGCAGACAATACGATGAAAAAAGGCGAATGGGCAAAAAAACAACTAAGAGGAAACGAGTTATATGGTAAAACACTTGGTCTAATTGGAACCGGAAATATCGGTAAACTCACAGGAAAAATCGCACAATGCTTTGGAATGAAAATAATTGGATTTGACCCTTTTATTTCAAAGGAAGACATGGAAAAGGATGGTATTGAAAAAAAAGAAGATTTAGGAGGAGTTATTAGTAAATCTGATTTTATCTCGCTTCATTTACCACATACACCTAAAACACATTACATCCTAAATAAAGAAATGATTTCAAAAATGAAACCAACTGCCTATATTATCAACTGTTCACGTGGCGGTACAGTTGATGAGGAAGCATTATACAATGCATTGAAAAATGGAAAGATTGCTGGTGCTGGAATAGATGTTTTTGAAAAAGAACCACCTCAAAACAACCCACTATTGGCTTTGGAAAATGTTGTGTTAACACCACATTTAGGAGCGAATACCAATGAAGGGCAAATAAGGGCAGGAACAGTTTGTGCAGAACAAATAATAAAGGCCTTAGAAGGTAAAGAACCAGATTACTGTGTGAACAAAAAGTTTCTACAATAGGAAAAGATATAATTATCTAAGATATTTTGAAGTACATATGAAAAATTTAAATAATATTGTTGATAAGATTGAAAAAAGCATTGATGACAAAGATAAAATTAGAGAGAAAGCTTTAAGATTTTCCAGAGAAATTATTATTAATTGTAGAAAAGCTATTCAATGTATTCATCAAAATCTGATGAAGGATGCAAAAAGCAATATTAAAAAAGCTTCAGATAAGCTTCAGGAATTATATGGTTTAACTAAAAATCATCCTGATCTATACCACGCAGGATTTGTAGAAAATGCAGCTCAAGAACTGGTAGAAGCTTATTGTCTATTTAACATAAAGAGCGGGAAAGATTTACCAGATCCTGATGAAATAAAAACAACATATAGCTCTTATCTTTTAGGTCTCTGTGATTTAGTAGGTGAGTTAAGAAGAACTGCTTTAGATTCGATAAGAGCAGGAAAAGCAAAACAAGCTGATGAAAATCTCAACATGATGGAAGAAATCTATGATGTTATTATTCGTTTTGACTATCCCTCAGGTCTTATTCCAATTAAGAAAAAACAGGATATGGTCAGAGGTCTTATAGAAAGAACTAGAGGTGAACTTGCTGTTGCAAGTTGTGAGCGTCGTATTGAGTATCATACAGGTGAATTCCGAGGTATGCTTGATAGAGTTGGTGAAAATAAAAAGAAAACAAAAACTATGAAAAAAGACAGTGAAAATGATCTAGATATTGATGAAGTTTGGTAATCTTCGTTAATATCAGTTTTTCTCCTTATGGTAAACGAAACGTTTATAAAAACCCTTTATATACTTCGCGAAGGGACGGATAGTATTCTATGAATGGTATAAAAATTGAGAACATTGTTGCTAATGCACAAATATCACAAGGTTTTAATATAGAAAATCTTGTCGAAAAGATATCAGAATTTCTATACAATCCTGACGATTTTTTAGGTGTAACATTTAAACCTGATGACCCGAAAACTGTAATTTTAATTCTACCAAGTGGAAAAGCAATCTGTACAGGTGCAATCAACATAGAAGAAGTCGAAGTTTCAATTAAAAAGGTAACTGAGAAAATAATAAATGTAGGAATTGAAGTTAATACAAATCCAAGAATAGAAACTCAAAATATTATTGTTTCAACAGATTTAAACAAGGAGTTAGATCTGAACTCTATTTCTAAGGGTTTATTGTTAAAAAATGTAAATTACGAGCCTGATCAGTTCCCAGGATTAATTTATAATATGGATGACATCGGCGTAATATTGCTCATCTTTAGCTCTGGTAAAATTGTATGTACAGGAGCAAAAAGTTTTGACGATGCATCCAAAGGTATTGAAATGATTAAAGAAAAGCTTTCATCATTAGGGGCTATATAAACAAAGGAGAAGATAGATTATGCCAGAAGTAAAGGTAGAAAATATTGTAGCGTCTACATCTTTTGCAGATAAACTAGATTTAGACGTAATAGCGCAATCATTAGAGGAAGCTGAATATGAGCCAGAACAATTTCCAGGTCTTGTTTATCGATTAAGTGAGCCAAAAACAGCAACACTTCTATTTAGAAGCGGTAAAGCCAATTGTACAGGTGCAAAGAATGTTGAGGACGTGCGTAAAACTGTAGATATAATAGCAGAAAAGCTCAAGAAATTAGGTGTAGATATATATAAGGATCTTAAGATTGTAATACAGAACATTGTAGCCATATCAGATCTTGGAACAGAGCTAAATCTAAACGAAGTTGCAATGGGCCTTGGTTTAGAAAATGTGGAGTATGAACCAGAACAGTTTCCTGGACTAGTCTACAGAATTAAAGACCCGAAAGTTGCAATGTTACTTTTTGGTTCTGGAAAAATTGTCTGCACTGGTGCAAGACGGACAGAGGATGTCTCATTGGCTGTAGATAAGTTATCAGCAGAACTTAGTTCATTGGATCTGATTAGAAAGTAGGATCCATTCTTTTTTATTTTTTTATAATTTTTTCGGAAAACATTTTTTAATTAGTTATTTTTATGCTTTACTTAAATTAAGAACATTTCGGGGGTTATTGACAATAAAAAAAATTGTATTCATAATTGCAATTATAGCTATTCTCTGTCCTTCGTTTTCACAAATTACCTTAGCAACATCAAATCCTGGCCAGATATACGAAGGAGATGAATCAATTATTTATAGAAATGTTACAGTTTATGCTCCAGCTGTTGCAAGTACTGATAATGGTTATGTTGGTGTAATATCAACAATAACTGTTACTATACAGAGCAATGGCAGTGGAAGAGTCTTTGTTGACACATTACCTTTAACTGAGGTAGACATGCAGGGCTCTGCTCGTCTTGCAGTAAAAGTTGCGAGTGCACTAGTTAAAAATGATGAAAATTGTGATGTTAATCCTTCCGAATTCGATTATTTTTTCGTTGTAAGAACTTCTGCCCCAGTTATTGGAGGACCATCTGCTGGAGGGATTATGACTGTTGCTACAATATCCCTGCTTGAAAATTGGGAGATGGATAATAGGACAGTTATGACTGGTATGATAAATCCTGATGGAAGTATAGGTCCAATTGGAGGAATTCCTCAGAAAATTGATGCTGCCTGTTCAGTTGGTGCTACACATTTTTTAATTCCCAAAGGTCAAGGGACATATACAGAAATGATAGCAACTACTGTTAATGGATGGATAACAACAGTAAAACCTGTTACCAGAAATATTGCAGATTATGCAATGGAAAATTATGGAATGACTGTTATAGAAGTGGCAGATATAAATGAAGCCCTTGGAAATTTCACAGGCTATAATTTTTTATTTAATGAGACAGAAACTAATATTACAACCGACGATTACCTTTTCGCTATAAAGCCACTGGCTTCAACTCTACTAGAGAATGCCAGAAAAGAATATGAAAATGCAAGCTTAAGAATTGAAAATACAAGCATTCCGAATAATTATCCAACCTATTACCGATATGATTTAGTTGATAGTTTGAAAGTAGCTGAGGATAATTTAAAAAAATCTGAAGAAGCATATGAAAATGAAACATACTACACTAGTACAAGTGAATCTTTCCAATCCTTAATTTACTCAAGATTCATAATATATACATGTGAATATTGGAATCCAGATAATGATACATTTTTACAGGATTTACTTAATAATGCAAAAACTAAATACAATGATGCAGCAAACTTAGCTAAAAATGCTGAGATCAGTGGATATATATCTTTTCAAACTGTTGGAGCTGCACAACGAAGAGCTACAGAAGCAAAAGAGCGATTAGAAAGTGCAGAGAGTATGTTTAATAATGGATTATTTTTATACTCTCAGGTTTTAGATTATCTATATAAAATCGCATTTATTTTTGAAAGAAGCAATAGTATTGGCTGGTGGATTAATATAGGATCAAATTTTAATGAAACCGGAGAGCTTGATAAAGATAATCTTGATGATCTTGCATTGGAATATATAGAAGAAGCACAGCAAGCAACTATCTATTCAAGCATCATTTTAAGCGAGATAGGATCATCAGCTATTGATTCGTCTAATTATTTGAACTTAGCAGAAGATTTATTGGTATCAGCAAGAAATAATTTAGATAACGATTATCCAGCTTTGGCATTTTTTGAAGCTTTAGAGGCAACTGTTAGGGCAAATCTTGCTATTGAAACTATAGGATTTGAACCTCAAGATAAAATTGGACTTGCAAGTGAAAGTGCAAATAATAATATTGCTAAGAGTCGGCAGCAAGGAATCGAGCCTGTACTTGCTGTAAGTTATTATGAGTTTGCAGAAAGTTTAGCAAATGACTCAGAATATGACAGTGCTTTATTATATTTCAGGTATGGCGGAATGATTGCAGGTGCATTGGGACTCACAGAATTTACTGGTGGAACCTCATCAAGATACATCGGAGTTCCAGAAATATTTGAACCTTCAAGTCTTAATTTGCTTTTACAAAATATTGGAGTCGTAATCTCCATAGTAATTCTTGCTGGTGCAGTAGGAATAATAGTTGGAATAATAATAAGTGTAGTAGTTATAAAAAAAGAAGGAAAACATAGAAAAGGTCAAGGAAAACAAGTTTATGAAAATAGAGAGCTACAAAAGAATCCTTATTTTACAGAAAATGAAATACCAAGAAGCATAAAAGATTATTACAAAAAACAAAAATAAAGCTTTCAATTATAGGTTTCTACAATGCAAATATCTGGAGAGCTAATAGAAAATAAAATTATAATTAAAAAACCAAAAGATGTAGGTAGACTTTACAATAAAAGTCATATTGGAAAAATAATTAGTGGAAACAAGCTCGAACTTGATTTATTAGAAGGGATTTTTTTACTTGAAGAAGGAAAAATTATAATTTTTCATAATAAAGAAAGAATAGATTTTGAAAATTTAACTAAAATTACAGCAAAAAAAATTTCTGAATTTGAAGTAAAATATCATGCTTTCAAGGACTTGAGAAATAGAGGGCATGCAATAAAACTTTATGAAAAGGACAAAAACATTAGTTTTTATAATTTTAATCAGACATTCTTTGTCTCAACATATTCAGAAAGAGATTTATTAAAAATAGATGACTCAAAAGCATTGATAAAAAAGGTAGAGAAGAAAAATAAAGAATTATGGATTGGTATTTTAGATGAAGAAGGGGATTTAACTTATTATAGTATGTCAATTTTAGATATCAAAGGTAAAAATATAGAGCATATCTTCCCAAAAATAAAGGGTATATTATTAAAAGATAGAGTTGTAATTTTTAATAGAAAAGCATCTGAAAATTTACATGAAAAAGAGTTTTATGGTAAACCATTTGGAGAAGGTCTGCAATTATCCATTGTTGAAGCAATGTATCTTCAAGAAAAAGATGTAATTGACATTTATACAGTTGATGATAAAAAGGTTTCAAAAGAAAATTTGTTGAAAATCGTAAAAGATCAACAACCTGACATTAACTTAAGATTTAGTGTTTTTAAAGATTTGAAAAAACGTGGTCTCCTTGTTAAAACCGGTTTTAAGTTTGGAGCTCATTTTAGAGCATATACTAAAAAACCTGAAGATACTCACGCTGAATATCTTGTACATGTTGTAGCTAAAGGTTTCAAGAGTACATGGGCAGAGATTAGCAGAGCTGTAAGACTTGCTCATTCTGTAAATAAGGAAATTGCTTTTGCAAGAGTTGATAAAACCAAAATTGATTATATTAAATTTGGGCGGTTACGGCCATAATTTTTTATAACCATTTTGCCATTAGTGTGAATTGTCTGGGGAGGAAAAATGTTACAAATTAGATGGCATGGTCATGCATGTTTTGAAATTACAAATGATTTGACGTTAGTTACTGATCCACATGATGGAAAATCAATCGGAATACCTGCACCAACTGTTTCAGGGGACATTATTCTGGTATCCCATGACCACTATGATCATAACAGTGTAAAGTCTGTTGAAAAAGATGGATCAAAGGTTGTTACTGATGGACGAAAAAGAAACATATCAAATATTGAAATAAGTGGCGTTGACTCTTTTCATGACGAAGCACAAGGTGCAAAACGTGGAAATAACATAATGTATAAATTCAATATAGATGGAATTAAATTTTGTCACCTTGGAGATTTAGGTCATGATATTGATGATGAAGCTGTCCAAGAAATAGGTGAGGTTGATATACTATTTATACCGATTGGTGGAACTTTTACTGTAGATGACAAACAAGCTTGGAATGTGATAAATAAAATTAAACCAAGAATTATTGTTCCAATGCATTACAAAATCGGTGGGTTATCACTTCCAATTTCAGGAATTGATCCATTTTTAGAACAATCCAAACATAAGGTAATTCATGTTGGAAATGAAATAGATATTGAAAAGGATGATTTACCGAAAGATCGTGAGATTTGGACCTTTACACTGTAATTTTATTTCTTTTCAAATACTTCAGGATTTATACAATTAGGTGGAATTTCATCTTTTAGTCCAGCAATCATATTTTCTGCAGCAATTATTGCCATTTTTGAACGGGTTTCAAATGTTGCAGAGGCAGAATGGGGTTGAAGAACTACATTATCAAGTTTTTTCAGCTCCTCATCCACCTTTGGTTCATGTTCATAAACGTCAAGTCCTGCTCCAAAAATCCATTTTTCTTTTAATGCTTTTACAAGTGCTTTCTCATCAACAACAGGACCTCGAGATGTATTTATTAGGATTGCATTATTCTTCATTATTTTAAGTTCCCCTTCGGAAATTAAATGATAAGTATCTTCTAATAAAGGAACATGTATTGAAATAAAATCAGATTTTTTTAATAGCTCAACCAGTTCTACTTTTCTAGCGCTAACTTCGCTTTCTAATGTCTTATTAACACGCTCATCAACATATAAAACATTCATATTGAAACCTTTACTTTTTAGTGCAAATGCTGTTCCAATTCTACCTGCTCCAATAACACCCAATGTTTTGTTAGAAACGTCTTGTCCAAGCATAAGAAGTGGCCCCCATCCATTGAATTTACCAGCTCTTGTATATTTATCACCATCAACAATACGTCTTGCAACAGAAAATAGTTGTGCCCATGCCATCTCAGCCGTCGTGTCTGTTAGAACACCCGGCGTATTGCTCACAGGTATTTTTTTTTCTGTAGCTAACTGAAGATCAATATTATCAAATCCAACAGCATAATTTGCAATCATCCTTAGTTTTGGTTCAGATTTTATTATATCCTCATCAATTGTATCAGACAGTAAACATAAGAGGCCATCTTTTCCTTTGAGACCATTTATTATTTCTTCTTTTGTTGGAACTCTGTTATGTGGAAATACATCAATTTCATGTCCTTTTTTTAATAAATTAAGACCTGATTCTGGTATTTTTCTAGTTACAAATATTTTCATAATATTTACTCACCCAAATTAGATAATATGGTAAAGAAAAGAAATTATAAAGTTATTTCTAGTTCATAAAGATTTAATAGAATTCACTAAAATCTCGTTAATCAATGTACTAACATTGTACTTTCTTCCAATTTCAATTAGTTTACCATTTATTGAATCAATTTCAGTTTTTTTTCTGTTTATTACGCTTTGAAGCATGGATGAATAGTTATCTGATGTGTTTTTTACTACTTCCTTTGTTTTAGCAAGCATATCTGAATATGAAAGATCAATTCCATCTGCATTAGCAATTTTCACTGATTCTTCACATATAATTTCTAAAAACTTTTCAAGAATTGGATTTTCTGAAAGGCAACCATTCCTACATTTAAATATTGCAGTCAATGGATTAATACTAGAATTTATTATTGCTTTGCCCCATACATCTTTTATAACATTTTTACTTTCTGCAGTTTTTATTCCAGCCTCATTAAAAAGTTTTACAATGTTATCTACGTGTTTTGTTTTTTTTCTATTTAACTCTCCCAGAACTGTCGTTCCCTTTCCAGTGTGTTTAATGCCACCAGGTTTTGAAAAAAAAGCACCATGTGTAGTAATACCAGCAATGACTTTTTCAGAACTTATATGCTTAGATATCTTTTCTATATTGTCAAGTCCATTCTGAAGAGATAGAACAATTGTATCATTTGTAATTATCTTTTTTGCTTGTATTATTGCAGTTTCAGTGTCATAAGACTTAACAGTTAAAATCAAAAGATCAGGTTTAAAAGTAACATTATCAACTGAAGATTCTGCCTTTATTTTAGCATTTAGATTTGTTTTACCTTCAATTTTTAAACCATTTTTTTTAATAGCTGTAATATGAGGTTTTCTTCCAATCAATATGGCATTATTACCTTTAGACAGTAAAGCACCAAATAAGGAACCAATTGCGCCAGCACCAAATATAATTATATTCATATCGATAGACCTATCTCTTTTAATTTTCTATTAATTTCTTCTTTACCCATTGCTATTAATGGATGCAGAACTGGTAAAGTTGTTTGCTTTTTAAGTTGCTTTATATTTGCTAATACATTTCCAGAATTATCATATATTGTAAGGCCTGAAACAATTGCATCACAGTTATGTTCAATAGCTGTTTTATTAATCTGTTTATAAAAGCTTTCTTTAGAATTAATCTCAATACTTCTTGATTTTATAAACCAATAATTTAGAAATTTATCTAACACATCTTTGTTGATTCCATTAATAGATAAAAATATCGGCTTACATCCTCTATGAATCAAATACCATGATGCTAATATTGCATGTGGTGTATCAATTAAAGCAAGAATATTTCCCTGAGTTCCTATTGGCATACCTCCATATCCTTTAATTTTTTCAATAAAAAGATATGCTTCATCATTTCTTATTTCGATAAATAATTCAAAATCAGGATTTGTTAAATCCACACTTGCTCCTGATGCTTTTACTATTTCATTTCCGATTTGTACTGCTACATCTTGACTTGTAAAATCATGATCTCCAGTTCTTTTAACTCGAATAGCGAAACTTTTTCCACGTTCTAATTTTTCCTTAAAAATTGATTTAGCAAATTTAGATATTTCAGTAATTTTACTATCGGTTTGTATTGCCGGACTAATTGATGTTAATCCAAAAACTTTATGTAGAACTCTGACACATTTTTCAATTTGATCTGAATAAATATATATCCTACCCCATTCCCTTCTCAACTTATTTTCTAAATTTTTAGTTTTTAAAGCATCTTTTATATTGTTCACTAAAGTATTTTCAAAACGTTTTCTAGTTTGTTTAGCCTTTAATGCAATTTCTCCATATCTGATAAGTATTAATTCGTATTTCACAACATGCGAATTTACATCTAGTTACATTAATATTTGGTATCTAGAGTGTACTAAACCAAATGGTGGAATGCTTTGAAGCATCCATTTTTTTTTTAAAAAAATATCTTATGAACTAAACTTGAGAGAGATTGTATAACATTGGTTTAAATTGCCAATTAATGTAAAGATCAAGTTGGTCATATGCATGAGGATTTGGTTGTCCATAATAATCTACAAATCCGTTTTGACCCGGTGGTAGAACATTAAAAGCAATAGGTGATTCATATTGATTGTAAATGCTCCAAAGTGGCATTTCAGCAACCTGATTATAAGTTCCTCGGTCCATCTTCGGCATTTCAGGTGACGGAAGTGCTCCTACCTCAGAAAAGTATTTCATTTTTACTGGTGTAAGCCACTCTGAAATATTATCTGAACCAAACTCATCTTCTAAAACAATCAAAGCATTTTCTAATGCATTAACAATTGCATTATCTTGGGAAATTCCGTCTAAATAATCTTTATATTTGAGTTTTAATTTTGATTCCTTTCCTTGAAACAGGTGAAGTAATATACTATGGGCATACTCCTCGACATCTTCCCCAAGTTCATCCACCAATATTACATCATAGATTTCTTCATACCATTTGTTGAATATAGTTAATCCCGGATCGTCATAGAATCTATCGTCATTTTCATCATTCAAATAACAATCCCATTGCTCAAGTGCAGATTTCACTTGTGGTGGAATACCTCCAACAACATCAATTGCCTCTAGTAAAAATGGTTTGAAATATGTACCATATGAATTGTGATAAGCTACATTATGGCAAATATTTATCATATCGTCAAAAGTAATCTCATCATCTTCATCTAATAGCTGTTGTATTCTCACAACACTATGTCCCTCCCCCCACATAGGCCCCACTTCAGCTTCTGCATAGGGCCAATCAGCCTGAGGTTTATTGTTCCAGTTTGCATAGAAACCTTCTACAGGGTTCTTTCCTTGTGGCAATTCATCAAATGGTACAATACCCTGCCATTCTTCTTTTCCAGTACCAATCAATGGAAATCTATCATCAATTCTACGACAAAACAAACCGAATTTAGGGCGTATCGGGTACCATCCCGCATGATAATACCCCACATCTCCATTCCTATCCGCCCAGAACCAATTATGAGAAGAAACAATTTTGCTTACTCCCTCTTCAAACTCAGAAATATTGGTACATTCTTGAAAACGCATTACCCCCTCAAGAGTTTGATGTTCTTTTTTCCAGAACGTCATCTTTTGACTAATAGCAATCCCACCAAGAAGAGATTTCCACTGAATATCAAGCACTGGCCCATGGACAGTTCTATAAAATTCAAACTCATGTGGTACACCCTCTGCATCATAGATAGTTTCAATTCTTTTTTCCATATCAAGCCAAGATTTATTAAAACGGTATTTTGTCTGGTTAAAAGGATGTAAAATTTCAATGTAGGTATCCACACCATCTGACAATCCAGATGTCGTAGTCCATGCCCCCCATTCACTGACACCAATAGCAATTACTGGTCCAACACCTGGAAAGGTCATGCCAGTTGCGTTAATACCTGCACCATGCATACCAAGTTCAACAACAATCTGTGGAATTGAATGTCCCATCTGAGGACCACCTAATAAAAGTGTATTACCTGTTGCGGACTTCGAGGGTGCCACAACCCAACCATTACTTCCAAAATGATATAGCAAACCTAGTGATTCAGAGGTTTTTTTATCTAACTCCTTCAAACTCTCTATCTTCTTAGCTGATTCGATAACAACATCAGAAACATATGGTGGGAAATTTGATAATCTAGGTTGATTGACTTCCCCGCTCCAATTTAATGTAGTATCTGAACCAGGATCTACTTGGGGGCAGACATCATTGAAGATTCTCCAACCCTTTAAAACTCCATTTATGTCCATAAGAGTTTTTAGCACAGCTGCAAAAAGAAGCTCGTTACCACCACCTTCACCCCAACGTCTAACCATCATTTGACCAATAGCTAATGAGTCTTCCTCAGTCCAGAGCTCAGGTGAAATTCCACGTTCTAGATACTCAAAAGGCATTTTATTAATAGGGTCCGCTATAGCTTCAGATATGTATAGATTCATTCCTTCAGTATAGGCTTCAAGCATTTCCTTATAGGGGGATGTTAAATCTAATAATAACTCGGTATTTTCTTCCTTACAATATCCACTTAATCTGTTCCAATAATCGTATTCTATAGTAACTAAACCTAACTCAGTAAGTCTACCTGTCGCCTGACGTCTGAATACATCAGACTGCCAAAGCCGATCCTGAGCAATTGCATAACCTGCTCCAAATGCAAGCCCCTCTTTACTATCTGCAAAAACATGAGGAACTCCATATTCATCCCTAATAATTTCATATTCAAAATTGTTTAAAGATTGGATTTGCTCATTGACATTTTCATCAAATATTGTGTCATCTAATTTTTCAGTTGTTATACCATCACTATAAGCTAAAATATTTGTTGACCCTGGAACTGAAAAAATTACTGATACTAATAAAAGACAAGTAAAAAAAATCTGTATTTTCTTTTTCATATTTGCCCCCAAAAATATTTAATTTATAAGAGTTGTTATATTTTTGGTTTAATTTAAATGTTTGGTAGAAAATATAAATAAGATGCAGGGGAAGGGATTTGAACACCATTTTAATGGCAAAAAATACAGGCTCTCTCCTGTTAGCAACTTTTTACAAAATTATACCAAAGATATATTGAGTTTTCTACTATAATATCTCAAAAGCAGTTTTATAACACAATAGCTGTTATGAAATTATAAGTTGAGAGAGGAAATGAACTATGACAGATAAAAAGAAACATTTTCTAGATTTTAAAACATTCTGGGACACTGTAGGTGAAAAGCGTAGTCATTCTGGAGCACTTGAAGATATTAATATGCTTGATATTTGATGCTATTGATTATAATCCGTCATCCGATGAATACATTGCAGATGTTAGAATGAAAGATGAATATCGGGATGGATATATGATTAATCCACATCTTGTAAAAAACAAACTGATAATAATGGAAAATATTCATCTGATTCACTGGGCTGAATGGCTTAATATCGGGGTAATGATGAAATTATATCCAAAGCTTGGAAAATATTTCTTTCTTGTTTCCCGTGTAGAAATTGTTTTAGAAGAGCCAACATTCATAGACCAGCCTATGACATATCAAATGAAAATAATTTCTGATAGAAGAAAGAGAAAAAAACACGAATTTACTTTTTTAAATAGAATAGGTAATTGGGCATATGCAATAATTGATTATACAATATTAGAAGAACAGTTTCCAATATTTGAACATTATCA
>DAOVGR010000068.1 GCA_030672305.1 Thermoplasmatales archaeon
GTCATTAGAATCAAGTTTATCAATATTAAAAGGTTATAATTGGGAAAGATACAGAAACAATTTGGATTATATTTATCTACTGGTATAATTTTAGTTATATTTTCATTAATTATCATAGATAAATTTACCATTAACTTATCACCGTTTCATCGGACGTTTTTGTCTTTTCGTATCTACTTTTCTCTATATCTGAAAGAGTTCTTGCAAGTCTTTCATTTTTAGCCAATTGATTATCAAAATGGATTACCCTATCAGGAGTATTTTCAACATGTGTCATTACTTGTTCAACCATTCTTTTTAATGAAATTTCATTTACATATTCCATTCCTATTTCACTGTTTAACCATACATTACCATAAGATTTAAGGTCTGTTCCTATCGGTAAATATATTTTATGCTCCTTTCTATCAAAATCAATATTATCTTTATCATTACATTTAATAATAAAGAACATTTTCTTTAAGCCGAAAAGTCTGAAAATTAGATTATTACTTTTGCATCTCAATATTAAAAATTTATAATCTTCCTTCTTTTTTTCATCTATTATCATTTCTCTTTCTTTTTCATCCCAATAAAAAACAGGTAGGGATCCCGAGGAAATAAAATAACGTTCAATTAAAGCTATTTTCTGAAAACTTATATATAATTTACCTTTCATTTTAGTACCTTGTAATTTTAACTTTTCTTTCATTTCATCATAAATTGTTTGTGTAAATAATTTTGTTTTGAAACTAGAAAAGACATCTTTTTTAGATCCAAAAAATTTATTAACTAAAAAAATTGCAGCAACTATGCTTATCATTAATATAATATTTAATGGAGTTAAAAGATCAGCAGCCGTAGACATCAAAACACCAACCTTTGTTTTAATCTTTCAATAGGATTTTCAATTTCAGTATTCTTTTCAATAGTATCTATTCTCATATTTTCTTTCTGTTGAATGCTATATTTACTATAAGCAGCCCAAAGTTTTTTTGGAACAGCGTTTTTATGTACATAAACATCCTCTAAAAACATCCTTCTTATTACCCTCTCAGGTCTTAATTCATCATACTTTTTAAACAATTGATATACTTTAAAATTACCCCTATCATCAACTCTAATTAAAAAATCAAAATGCTTTTGAAATGTCTTATCAATATCAATCGCAAAAGGTGAAACAAACAAATAAAGATTACTTTTATAACCTTGTGTCTGAATTATTTTATCAAGGGCAATATGAGACTTTTTATACCATTCTCTTTTTGTAAGTATACTTCCAGCTTCGTCAATAATTACTGGTTCTTTTTCTTTTTCATTCAATCTTCTAATTGATTCAATTGGATCATAAAATGTAAATTTACTTATATCTTTTGGATTAAATTCTTTGCTCAACATCTCCATAAAAATATAACTTATATAAACAGCAATGAATGATTTACCAACTCTTTGTTTACCTACAATTAAAAGAAGAGGAGAATAACCTTTCTTAATTCTTTTGAATATTTTAATTAAAAATATTAAATTAGTATCTATAGTCTTATTTCCGAATTTAATTACTTCTCTATATTCTGTTTTTTGCATTATCTTTATTGGCATATCTTAACCTCATCCTTTTCATTGATTTTTACTTTCTTTGCATAATATAGATCTTCTAAAAGTTGTTTGGCTGAATTTCTACTGAGATAAGGTTCATTGACAGTAAGAAGAGAAATTAATTCAAATGTTTTAATATCAGGTTTAGATTTTATTATTTCTAAAACACGGAGTATTCTTAGTTTCTTTTGTGATATCCATTTATTTTGTGTCATAGAACATATTACGGTTTATATATTTATATATTTTCTTTTATTTTTTATATTTAATTAATTAGATTCAGAACTTTTCAAAGGTTTTCAGTAAAAACAAATGGTTGATGCAAACGGTATAATAAAGAGAATGATAAATATTACTCAATAGGAGGACTCAATATGGTTAACGTAATGGCTGCCGTTGTCTTGATACCGATTGCATTAATCCTAATTGCAGCACTTGGTGGTGTAGCAATTAATCTGATCTTTAATGTAAGCACAGATACTTGGGACGCAGCAACAGTCACAATTTGGAATCTGCTTCCAATCATAGCACTCATCGCAGTATTCTTAGCATTCCTTGCTGTTGTAGGACTTAAGATAACTGGTAAGATTTAGGTTGACTTCCCCTTTGGTGATTGAATGAAAAAGAAAGGTGCAGTCAATATTTTATCGGCAGTTGTTTTGATACCGATAGCGCTAATCCTAATTGCAGCACTTGGCGGTGTAGCGATTAATCTGGTATTTAATATATCAGGTACAGCAGCAGAAGCAAATGAATCATTAGGAGAAGTTGTTTGGGAACCAGAAACATTAATACTTTGGAATATTTTACCTATAATTGCGATTATAGTAATATTCATAGCGTTGCTAGCAGTAATCGGTCTTAAGATAACTGGAAAACTTTAAAATTAAATGGGGAATCTAATTCCCCTACTATTATTTTTAAAACTTCTTATTCTTAGATATAATTATGAAATTTGACCGAAAGCCCAACTTGGGCATCAAACTAGGGCATCATCAGTATAAATTGCTACTTTGTTTGAAAAAGGGAATGTATGAAGCACAAATTTCTAGACAGTTAAAAACGCCAAGACAAACAATGCATAATAGAATTAAAAGGCTTATTGATATTGGTTTGATAAAAATAGATGTAAAAACTTCTTGTACTTTGTATAAAATAACTAGACTCGGATATATATCTTTGAGTTCTTACAACGCCCAACTTTCTCGTTACCTACGAGGAAAGGACAAAACAAGGATGCATCGACTCAATATTAAGTTCAAAATAACCGATAACAATTTAAAGGCTAAATTCGACAAAAATTATAAAATTAATAACTGGATACAGAGCTACACATCGATTAAGTTCCCAATTGGTATAACTTTAAAGAAAACCACAAAAAGTATTATTGTAATGTTTCATGAGTTCGAAACAAAGAAATCTAGATGCCTTACAGAATTTTTTCAACATGTAATGAGAGGTACAACGTATGCTTATTATTATCTAAAAAAAGAACATAAAATTACTATAGATATATTCTCTGGCATAGTTACAGATCAGCATTTAATTAATGAATCTCCTGAATTTGAAAAGAAGATTGATAAGAATAAAACAACTGTTATGGAACTTGCTAGAATATCTAAATCTGTATTTCCAACAGAAATTAAAGCTAAAGCATGGATAGATCATTCAAAAGGACTTCCAGAAATAGAAACAAATGATTTCTTATACGAAGAAAAGCTTTTAATGATGCCTGAATACACTGAAAAGATAGCGCAAACTTTCATTCCAACTATGGAAGAATTAACAAAACAAATACATCTTCATTTACAAGTCCAAAAGGACACACAAGTTTTGATGAAAGGAATAGGACAATCAATAAGCGAAATTGCTAAATATATAAAAAAACAAAATAAAGGATAATATGGAATACTATAAAATAATAAAGAAGATAAAAAGAAAGAAAGAAGTGCCAGTTTATTATTGTTTATTCTGCAATAGAGACTTTTCAACACAACATAATGTAAAAAGGCATATCAAGCAAGCGCATAGAGATAAAATAAAGAATAACATAGATTTATAAAACTTACTTCTATTTCTAACTTATGGCAATGACACAAATGGGAAAAAAGGGATACACTCCGGTCAAAGTTGTAAGCTTAGATGAAAAGGGAAGATTTGTTATTCCAAGCATCATGAGAAAGAAATATGGCGACAAATTCCTTTTACTTGAATACAAAGATAAATTTTTGGTATTAAGTAGGGTTTAGATGCGCTATTATTGCGGGAAACTTGACGAATATCTAGAAGAAAAAAAGATGCAAAGAAAGGGGTGTAATAGGATTAAATTCGGAATACAAGGATGCAAACAGACATGGCAAAAAACAACAAAAAAAGATTTCATGTGCAAATATCTGATATTGAGACGTTAATGGTGTTATAATGAAAATAGTATTGTGTGGTCAAATGTGTGCCGGAAAAACTTTTACATATGATTATTATGTGAGACATGGATTTACAGGAATTAAAAGAAGGGATATTATAAGATCTAATATTATACATTTGTATCCAAACAAAGAGAAAGAAAAGAATCTGAAAATGCTTGATTACAAAGCTGCTGAATATTGCAGGGAAACTAGAAACATGGGAATAGAGAACTTTTTATTCGAAATGTCAGGAATATCAGATAGGGTTATTATAGACGGTGTAAAATCAATTACAGAAGCTAAAATATTCAATACAGGGGATTTTATTCTAATAGGTTTATTTGCAAATGAAGAAAAAAGAATACAAAGGTGTATAGATAGAAAAGACGATTATGATCAGAATGAAAGCGCAAGAAAACTTGTAGAATTTGAAGAGGAAATATTCAAGACATCACAAATGGAATTATGGCTTAAAGAAAACGGTCATATTGTTATTGATACTACAGATCTTTCAATAGAAGAGATGTTTGCTAAAGTAGATCAAGCTGTTCAGAATTATTATTTTTGCGATCATGATGTAAAAGAAAAAAAATTAATTGGAGGATAATATGGAGAAAAAAGAACTGACAATGTTTGAAAATATGATACATAACTTTTTAGGAACATTTTTAGAAGAAAAAGCGCCCTTTTTAAAATCTAATCTAGAATCATTGTTCCCTATAAAGTTAACAATAAAACCAGAGATCAATCTTACAATCAACCTTAACAAAGCATAAAGGATATTTCGTGAACTCCGGTAACCGTTTATGAAATTCACCACAGTGATTTACCCATCCATGCAATTTGAGGATGATAAAATGACTATGAGAAAATGCAAGAAATGCAAGAATACATTCAAGCCTTGGAAAATAGAAAAGGCTAGAGGTAAGAATTGCTTATCAAGATTATGCAGAAAATGTTCAAGATATGGAGGATTATAATGGAAATAAATCTTAATTTATTTTTTTGGTTAGAAATGATTAGATTTGTTTCTGTTGGTGTCGTATTGATAATGTTAGCTTTTAATATGTCATATTTTTTAGAAGTTTTTGAAAATATAGACTCGGAAATTTCGGGAATGTTACTTTGGGCATTATTTATGTTATATGCATTAACTTTTTTCAAAGCGCCAGAATTAAGAGGGAAGGGCAAGGAAAATCAAAAAAAGAAGTAAAGGAGGTTTTTAATGATAATGAAAACTGAAAAGCAGGAACGAGCCTTATATTTCATGTGGGGCTTATGTTCAGGCATAGTTATAGGCGCATTAATTGGAGGATTATAGTGAAAAATAAAACATGGAAAGAAAGAGGATTGTATCCATGTTCAAATTGCAATAAGCCTTGGATAACAGAAAACTCAATATGTGGAAGATGTAGGAGAGTAAAGGACGATTATAAAAGAAAACAATAACTTTAAAAAGGTATCTATATTAACCTTTATAAATGTCCCTTTTTAATAACATTTATGAGAAAAAAAGTTGCTTTATATTGTCGTGTAAGCACAGGAAGACAAACAAATGAAAATCAAAAATTAATTCTTAGGAAACATGCTGAAAGAATGGAATGGGATTACACCTTTTTTGAAGAACAGGAAAGTAGTAGAAAAACAAGACCAATAAAGTATGATCTTATACAAAAACTAAGAAAAGGTGATTTTGAAGCTGTTTGTGTTCTTAAGATGGATAGATGGGCTAGAAGTCTTACAGAGCTTACATTGGAAGTTAAAGAACTTTTTGAAAAGAAAATAGGATTTATATCTATTAGAGAGAATATTGATCTTTCTACAGCATCAGGAAAATTACAATTTAATATTATAGCATCTTTTGCAGATTTTGAAAGAGAACTTATAAGAGAAAGAACACTTGATGGATTAAGTCGTGCGAAGGCACAAGGCAAACAATTGGGTAGACCTCCCGGAAGCAAGGACACATACAAGCGAAAAAGATCAGGTTATTGGATGCGCCACGCTGCTAAAAAAACGGTAGAAAAATATCAGGGGAGGATTGTTGAAAAATGAAAGGAAACAATAAGGAAAACAAAAAAACAGATAATCGCCCGATTTTAAAATGTGAAGTGTGTGGTACTACTGAAAGTAAACTGTGGGAACACACTCGTTTATGTTTAGATTGCAAAATCAAACAAGATAAACCAAAGAAAATACACAAACATAAACAATGTTTGAGGAATGATGGTCGTTCTGGTTACTGGAAAAATATACCAAAAGAATGTCCATTTTGTGGACATGATGAAATAAAGTCGGAAAGAGGAAGGTTTGTATATGCTTATTGGAAGAAAGGAAAATTTATAAAAAGAGACAAGGAACAAACTGATGGAAATAGAAGACTAATTTGCATGAATTGTTATGAATTTTTAACAGATTATCAGCCTTGTAATAGGTGTGGTGAATTAATTACAGGAGTGCATGATGAATATGATTGCAAAAGAAAATAAATCCACAATTAAACCATGTCCAAATTGTAAAAGACCAAGAGAAAGGGAGACATCAGATAAATATTGTAGATATTGTATTCCTAATAAACCACCATGCCCTGACTGTGGAAGAACTGATGCTGAATACTTCAATAAAAAGTATTGGTGTTTGTGTGGAACTTTCTTTTGGACTGAAAAAGGAAGAGGGGAGATATCATGAAACAAAATAAACCCACCAATGACATTTGCGATCTATATTCAAAAATGTCAGAAAGAGAAAGGAGACTAGCTGAATTACAATGTTTGATAATGGATGCTTACAACAAAATTGAGGATATGATAAAAGATGAAAGAAAAAAATAGCACCAAATTAACATGTAGAAAATGCAGTTCAATGGAAATTGTTAAAGTTAAAAATAAATCAGAATTCTTAAGAAATGATATCGATCAATATACTTGTTTAAAATGTGGGTGTTTGTTAGCATGAAAGAAAAAGGCAAGAATTTACCGGGATTCCCGGTAAAAACTGAAAAAGAAGCCCCCGATGCCTGTAAACACAATAATAATTCATCTAAGAGTTTAAAAAATAAACCCAGATTAAAAGGTTATGTTGAATGGGAATTTATAGTAGCAGTATTTTGTTTATTTGGTTTACCTATAATAGGATTTGTTATAATTATGGTTTCATTATTTGGATGTGTGTGTAATGGTTAAGAATAAACCCAGACATTTAAATACTATTGGAATATCAGGAGCAATAATTTCGTTTATAGGAATATTTTTAATATTTTGGTATAACGATTCAAGCTTCGTATGCGTTACACAAAGGAATATAGAATCAGTAGCCTGGTTTGGTGTTTGTATTGTTAGTTTTTATATTGGCGTTTTATGGGGGTTAGATAATGTCAAAAAATAGCACCAATAAATGTAAGCATGAGTGGATACAGATTATAAAACGAAATGGTAAACCTAGTATTTACAAATTTGACGGTATTTGGTATCATGAATTTTATTGTAAGTTTTGTGTGCAATGTATTGCAAAACAACTAATTGGTGCATTTGTATGACAAAAAATAGCACAGATTTAACAGTAATGCCTTGGGACTGGGAAGAAGGTGGAATAGCGTTCTGTATAATAAATAGATGTTCTCATTTACTTTCTGCTATCTTAGGTGGTGGTTATAATAAATATCAAAAAGGTGGCATTCATTTTTATTGCGATTGTGAAGATACAATGGCAGCAGGTTGTATTCCTCCTATAGAACTTGATCCTAAAAATTTAAGGTGTATAAATGAAAGAAAATAAACCCACTAAAATAAAATGGATTTTGTTTCATGAATATGGCTTAAAGACCAGTATTACAACAGCATCAAATATAACAGAAATCGATATAGCAAAAAAGATAGGCGAAAATCTAATTGAAGCAACTGCTAATGGAGTAATAGTGTGGGGAAAAGTTATAATGGTTGAGAGGGATATAGATGAATAATAATAAACCCACTAAAATAAAAACATCAAATAGGCTACCCCAGGAGAAAGAAATAGGCTCTAAGAGTATCGGTTTTAAGGGTAAAATTAAAGTTTTAAATCTTTATGCTGGAATTGGCGGTAATAGAAAACTATGGGAAAATGTTGAAGTGACGGCTATTGAAATTAATCCATTTATAGCTAATATATACAAAGAATTTTTCCCAAATGATAATATAGTTATAGCCGATGCGCATGAATACCTAATAAATAACTTTGAAGATTTCGATTTTATTTGGAGTTCTCCTCCATGTCCTTCTCATTCTGATATTAGAAGATGTGGAGTAAAAAGAGGACAAGTTGATCCTATATATCCAGATATGAAATTATATGAAGAAATAATACTATTGAATAATTTCTTTAATGGAAAATTTGTGATAGAAAATGTCGTATCATATTATAAACCATTGATAAGACCAACGCAAATTGATAGACATTATTTTTGGTCTAATTATCTATTAAATAAAGTAAAAATAGAAGAAGAGAAGAAAATCATTCATATTACCGGTAATGAGAACTTTTATGGATTTGACATATCTAAGTTTAAAATTGATAATAAAAGAACTTTACTAAGAAATTTAGTAAATCCAAAATTAGGATTGGCTATATTCAACGCTGCTTTTCATGATAAACAGAAAGAGGTTTTAGCTTATGTCAAATAAACCCAGACATATTTGCAAGAGAATCGGAGACAGAAGAAATATTACAGATTTTTGGACTTTAAAAAATAAAGAAGTAAGACTTGACAGTTGTATGGCATTACAAGTAGTAAGACTCGCTGAAGCATATCCAACACTTGCTTGTTGTTGTGGTCATAATAAGTATAGTAAAACTATTGTAATTGCTACACCACAAGGCGATTTCATAGAATATTTTACAGGGATACCAATACCGAGAGAAAAAAGATTTTATATAAAAGATTCAGAAGGTTTTTACTTCATACCGGAGGTTGAGAATGTCGGAAAGTAATAAACCCACTATTAAATATCCAGTTTTAACTTATTTGGGAATTGGGGTATTGATAGGCTTAATTATTGGCGGGCTAATTGGTATATTTTATATGTTGTATTATCTCGATGAAATGAAGGAAAAGGGAGTGTACCCTAGAGATGACATAATAGAATATCTAAATCGTGAAATTAATAAAGAATATGAATATGAAAAAGGTGATGAATACTTTATTCCTGTTTACATCAAAGGGGTTTGGCATTGGAATGGATCTATGATATCACCACCAAAATGTTACGGTAAAATGTGTCCTTATAATTTTACAGGAGTTGTGATAAAATGACAAAAAATAGCAACATTGTAACAAGATATAATGTTTGTATATTTTGTGGAGTACCGATAGAGCCAACAGAAAGTTATTGTAGTGAAAGGCATAAAAATTTAGCTGAACAAATTGAGAGGGTTTCAAATGACAAAAAATAGCACTAAATTAACATGTAGAAAATGCAGTTCAATGGAAATTGTTAAAGTTAAAAATAAATCAGAATTCTTAAGAAAGGATATCGATCAATATACTTGTTTAAAATGTGGGTGTTTATTAGCATGAAAGAAAAAGGCACAATTCAAGATGCGAATGTCAGAATAGGTGAAATGTTCGAAAGAGAATTTAAAAAAGCATGTTCAGAACAAAAGTCTTTATCTGAACTTGTTTGCGAATGCCTTATAAATGCCTATAGTATGGGAAGAAATGACGAATTCAAGGATAATCTAAGGAGAGAAATAAATGAGCATGCAGAAAGAAAAAAATAGCACGAATAAGATTATGAAAATAAGTAATAAATTTATAGCAATATATATTATTATTGGAATATTAGGAATTTTAAGTACAGGAAAAGCTTTTTATGGATTTGCAATATTATTTTTCTTTTTGAATGGTTTTATAATAGGGAGATCTTATGAATTCTACGAAAAATAGCAAAATATTAAAATTTCACTTCATTTCAACATATAATAATTTTGATAAAGAAGAAAGTGGAATAAAGCCTTATACTATTCGTAGAAGGAGAATATTTACTTCAAATCAAATAATGAATTTAGCCACTGCAATCCTTGATGATACAAAAATAGAAGTTACTATCCAAAGGGCATATACAAAGAAAAAATTCACGAGGAAATGCACTGATATTACTATATTTGGAAATAATGTTATTTTTGCTTGGGGTTGCAATCATGGCAAAAAATAACAAAAAGAAACATCATGTTTGTAAAAAATGCGGATGCTGTAAAGATTGCGGTGAATGTTTTTAATAAATAGCGCAAAATTAATATAATAAAAGACCCATAATAATTTATATTTAATTTTTAAACAATTAATAATGCCAATTAAAAAACGAGCAAGGACAACACTTAAGGTAAATTTAAACCACTACCAAGACTTTCTGAAAAACAAAAAAGAGACGTAGTACTAGGAAAAGGAAAGTTCAAAAAACTTCCATCTATATTTGTAATTAAAAAAAGAAGCGGAAGGGTTATAAAGGCTCAAAAATTATAGAAACGATTGAAATTGTATTCAAGAAGGAATTAAGGTGAAATCATGCCATTAAGAGGAGCTTTATTCAGGGAAATTCAATCTCTTAGAAGAAAAAGGCAAGTTGCTGAAAAAAAGAAATTTAAACAAGGTGTAAAAAAAGAAGCTGCTTTATTAAAAAAATTAAGAACCCAAAGAATACAATCAGAAGGTAGAGCATTATTAAAAAGACAAATAGCATCAGAAAAAGCAAGGATTTCAAAGGCTAAAAAACCATCTTCAATAACAAAATTAGAAGGTTTTCTTTTAAAGCAAGCTAAAAAACAAGTAAAGAAAAGGAGAATAAGAATTGAATTTAATCCTACTGGTAAAAAAAGAAGAAAGAAAAGAAAGAAAAGGTGAAGGAATAACATGTTCAGAAATATTTGGATCATAATATTAGTATTACTTATTATTCCAAATAGCGCACTTGCAGCTTCAAGTCAATATGATTTTATAGGATATGCTTCTTCTTTAGATCTTTCTGAAACTGGATTAACTTTTAATTATTCACAAAATTGCGATGTTCAAATGTCTTCTAGAAATAGTTTTGTTTCTGCTGCACCTTTTTCTTCTACTTTATCATGGAGATCACCAGATTCTAATATTTTGGGTGTTTCCACTTTAACAGGTCTATCGAACACAAGTTGTTTAAGCTACGGACAAACAGCAATAAAGGATACTTCTCAAACTTCTACAGAAACTTATGAAAGCTCTTGGAGTGTTTCTCATTCAGCTAGTAGTGGTTTTGTAAATACACAAACTAGATATATTTGTGATTCAACAGTAGAAACTACAGCATTTACAGTTGGAAGGGATGATGATTCTAGAGGCTTTTGTGTTTGGAGGACAAGAGGGGGAACAGGAGCAAATAGAATAGCTTGGAATAATCAATTATTAAGTAATTATAATTCATGTGGAAATCTTAACAATTGGGCTGAAAATGGCTGTCTGGCTTTAACATCGGGACTTGCAGCAAGTGATAGAACATTAAATTTCATGTACCCCTTTAATTCCAGTGGAGGTTTTATAAATTATACTTTTTCAAGCGCTAGTTTAACAAGTTCTGTAACTGGTGGAACACCTTCAGTTGAATATACAATAGTTCTATTGGATTTAACAAGTGGAACAAAAAGCGTAATATTTTCACAAAATCAATCAGGATCTTCAGGGGTTCCGATTGTTTTTGCTGCTCAAAGCGGAAATTTAACATTAACTGCAAATAGATTATATTTATTTTCAGTTTCTTTCATAAAGTTTAATCCATTAGGATTTACTTCTAGTGTTGGTGCTTATTCAAACCCAATAATGGATTTATCAATATTTACATTTGAGCCTAATTATGTATGTGGTTCATTCGGAGATTGTATAAATGGAACACAATCAAGAGTATGTGTTGATTCTTTAGGGGTGGCTCCAGATTTAATTGAAACTCAAACTTGCTTTGATACACCATCAGTAGATTTAAGACTAGGATTTGAAGAATTTGATACACAAGATGTATATACATGCCAATCAAATTGGTTAATAGTGCAATGTTTAAGTGTCTTGAATATTATTGAGGCAAAATATCCTAGAAATTGGACTGTGGTTAATACAATTTTACCTGATGCAACTACTAATGTGGCAGCTTTAGAAAATTATGTTGATATGTCACAAGACTTTTCTACAGAAGGATCAAGTTCTTTGAAAATGTGGTATATTCCTCCAAAACCAGAAGAACCAATAAATTCAGCAGGAACGGCTATTTGCGGTAATGCAACTATTGGAAAATCACCTGAAGTTGATCATCCTTATAACGAATCACTTTTTGTCATGCAAAATGTATCATTTGCATCGCCTTTTGTTCAATTAAGATTTGATGTAAAGAAATGTCAATTACCCGTTGTGCAATATGATTACACTGGTGATTTTATATTTAATTGCGGTAAAAGATGCTATTCTACAAACTGTACTGCTGAACCTAGAGGTAGATATGGAATAAGGTTAGTTAGGCTAGAAGGTCAATTAACAGATATAGATCCACAAATAAATGTTTTTTCATGGAATAATATAAATGATACTGTAAATACCAGTGTTTTAGATGGAGTTTATACAACGAATAGAGGTATGGATTGGTCAACTGGAAAGTACGAAAATATCACAATAATAGATGGAAATACTTTTGAAAATGGAACTGTAATTCAAATATTTTTTAATTCAACAGTCACCGGAGGCATAGTTAAATTAATTGATCCTGCAAATACAACGACTTATGGTTCATTCAATGCACCTTTGGGTGTGCCACAATTAGTGGAAATAACACTGTCAAATATAACAAGTCCTGTAGATATAATATTATTAACAAATGAAACAGCAAGTCCTATATTCGGAATAGCCTTTGATTATATAAACGTTAAAAAGTTTGTTAATTTAACTACTTCTGATATTGTAGTTGATTATTTCGGAAATGCACAATTAGCTTGGCAAAGAGATAATATAATTGATTTATCAAATGTAGGTCTAGAAGTAGGAGTTAATTATACTATTGCAGTCGGTGTTAATCCCGAAAATTCATTCGATTCAAATTCTCATTGCATATTTATGGATAATTTTAGGGCAACTTATACAGAAACAGCATTACCAAGTTGTGAAACAATATGTCAAGGTTTGGATCTTAGATTAGCTCAAGTTCAAGGATCTTCTTGTGTGTTTACAACAATAGAAAACTCTCCAATATGTGCGCCTGATACAACTACAGCAGAAGCATTCGAAACTTTATCAGATGTTTGCATTGGTACAACTTTACACTTTTTTAATAATGAAACAGGTCTTTGGGATGAAACATCAAATTCTGATATATGTATAGAAGAAATTACTGATACAGTTAATCAATCAGCAACAACAAGACCATTAGATAGTGCTGAAACATGGGTAGATTGGATATTATTCTTAGTATCTCCAATATTCATATATTTCTTTATAATACTAGCAATAAGTTCAGCAGTAGGGGCTTTTGTAAAAGCGTGGGAAGCTTTCGGTGTTACGTTTGCTTTCGGTTTATTTGTAGGTATGTTAATAACATTACCTAATTCAACAGCGCCAATAATACCAATTTGGGTAGGAATAGCTATGATTGTTGTAATATCGTTATTGTTAGCAGCAAAATTAAAAAGTTTCGGTTTTGGAGGCGGTTAAAATTGAGCTTGAAAGTCGCGTATTGTCTATTTTATGTTGCGTTTATAGCCATAGTTACATTTTTTTCCGCTAGCATGGGAGAAACCATAATAAGTGGTATTGATAATGCACAATTGGCTCAATTACAAACCGTTCCTACTACTGGAAATTTTTTAATAGATTCATTAACATTTTTATTCAATATTGCTGTATTTGGTGTTCAAACATTTTCAACTTTAATATTATTATCAACTGAATTTCAAATGTTGTTTGCTTTCGTAGTATTACCTTTATCCGTAGCTTTTTTATGGGCTTTAATAGAATTAGCGAGGGGAAATTAAAATGATAAAGTATGAATTTGGTGCAATATTATTGTCACTTTTGCTTAGTTTAAACTATGTTTCTGCTGAAACTCTTGATATGGTTTATAACACTGATATATGTCAATATGACCCTATTAAAGATGTAGATAAATGTAAAACAATATATAATTTATGCGAAAACGGTTTTAAAGAAGAAAAATTGTCTTTTGTATTTGCTAATAATAAAGAATTGGAATTTAAGCAAAACATAAATGGTCTGGAATATGAATTAAAAATAAAAGAACCAAATGGAAATTGTAGGGAAATAGAAATAGAAGCAACTAAAAACCCATTCATGAATATAGATAATGTATTATGTTATGATAATAATTGTCATTATGAATACATTTGGTGGAATTCTAGTTTTCTTTTTAAATATCCTATTAATGCTTCGACTACAGTAGGTACAGCTACAAAGATGGTTTTAATAAATGATACTGATGCTGTCGATTTAGGAGATGGTAAACAATACGTTTGGTGCAATTATACTGTTAATAATACTCGTTTCATTCAAGGATATTTTTATTATAATACAAGTTCTAATTATGCTTGCGTAAATCTTGCAGAAACAGATAGAGTTACTATGGAAATAGATCAAGGAAATGGAACAAACTATGGAACTTTATCAGAAGATATACTAGGATGGTGGCATCTAAAAGAAAGTTCTACACCATCAGTTGATTCAAGTATTTATGGTAATAATGCAACTTGGGTAAATACCCCAACAAGAACAACAGGACAAATCGGATTTGGTATCGACATGGAGATTGATGAAGAATTAGTTGTTTCAGATCAAGCTATTTATGATGGTAATACAGAATTTACAGCTTTAGCTTGGATAAATCCAGATAGCGATGCACTTACAACTGAAGCAATTATAACTAAACACGCTTCAGCTTCTTTAGGTTTCCAATTGTTAAGAGGTGTTTCAACAGCAAAAAAAATATATGCATTTTTCGCTAAATTAGGCGGTGGTAATGTACAATTTGAAGGAACTACAGACGTAAATGCTAATAATTGGTATTTGGTAGCAATGACATTAAATTCTTCATTAATTTGCTTATGGGTTGATGGTGTAGTTGATACATGTCAAGACTCAACAAGTTTAATAATGAATCCTTCAACAGGACAATTAGATATAGGTGCAAGAGATAATGGGGCAAGCTCATTTTTTAATGGACAGATAGATGATGTAATGTTAATCAATAGAAGCATAAATGCAATTGAAATGAGGGCAATGTTTGATAATACAGAAGGCGGTCAAGATTATGCACCTTTAGGGGAAGTAGAAACATTTTTTACTGAAAATACATCTTATAGACATTTTGACTTAGAATTAGAATCATTTTTAGTTACAGATTCAGACTATGACACCATTTTTAATGGTACATTTAATTTATCTTTAACAGATGTTCTAACAATAAAAGGTTCAATGTCATTAGCTAAAGTTTCAGGAGTTCAACCTTCAGATGTTTCTTTAAGATTAACTATGAATGGAGATGTATTGATAGACCAAATAATTAGGACTTTAATTGATGATGATGATAGAGGTGTAGCAACAATACCTATAGTAAATAAATCAAATTTAATAGGAGAAAATAGAATATCCATTGAAATGAAAAAGACTGGTGTACAAGCGATAAATATTACAAATTTCTTCATTCATGTTGATGTTGATAGATCTGAAGACAACAACAATATTGATAGAACATTAGTAAAAACTGATTTACCGTTTACTAGTACAAGTTATGTTAACATAGCGAATTATACCTTTTCAAAAATAATAAATTCAAGTACAATAATAGATGTTTCTCATAGTTTCGAAAGTGATACAAATCTTATTACCCCAGAATGTTATTTCATAAACTTTCCAACAGGAGAAATTACAAGAACATATAGAAGGTACTTAGAAAGCGCAGGAGATGTTGGAAGTTCAGGAATGAATCACAGATCAGAACAATTTACAATTAATGATAATTGGGGCTTATTTTGTAGATCAGATATATCAGGATTAATTGAAAATAATTTGACAGTTTATTTAATGAGCATGGTTGATGATGATTCGAGGGCAATAAATGGTTTTCAAAATCAAACTTCAATAAATGGATTAACTGGAACAAATAATATAATCATTTCACATGATTATGCCAACATTGCAAGTGATCAATTAGAATTATTAATTACAATTATAATGCAAAGCGCATCTGGAGAACAAGAAGCTGAAGATTCACCAATTTTTACTTTAAATAAACAATCAGGGAGTTGTTCAGTTAGTACACCAAGATCTTTAGTAAATAATAATGATATAGGCACAGCAAAGATTTACTTGAATTGTGAAAATTTGAATATTGGAGTAGAAGAGACATATGAATTAATTATTGATGTAGCTACAGGAGAAACTTTGAATATATTAAATGCTTCATTAAGCACATATGAAACAACAGAGCAGAATTTAACAATAGGTGCTATACCACCAATTGTTTTAATAACGAATCCTTTAAATGGAACAAATGTTACTGATTCAATTAACATTATTGCAAATATAATTGATTTATCAAATATCGGATGGAATTCTACGATACAATTGTTAAATAAAGATGGATCTTTAAACACGACCTTATTATCTGAAAATACTAAACAAAATACTACAATTATTGAATTTAATACAAGATCTGTTGGCAACGAAGAATATACAATTAATTGGGTAGCTGAAAATGAAGGTGGATCCGAAAATGATAGTGTAATAATTTTTATAAGTAATGAACCTATACCGGGTTTCATAAACGCAAGTATAACATGCGATTTATGCGATACTTTACCTGTAGTTACATCAATCACATGCCAAAATTCAATTTTAATTACTAATAGAACTAGAATAGGTATTACAGGCGGTGCAACACAAACATTCACACAAATAGATCCAAAACTATGCAATTATGGATGTTCTAATTGGACTTTAATGACACTTGGAAACCCGGGCTGTCAAGAAGGCGACTTTTTACTAGCATTGATATTCATTGTAGTTTTAATAGTACTTGTAATTGTGATAAGAGGAGTTAACTTATGACAAAAATAAACATTTTCCTAGTTTTCGGTATATTTTTTGGAATGGTTTTTTTAGTCTCATCTATACAGGTTTATGACCCATTTGTATCATATATTTTATTCATAATAGTATTTTCAATTATGTTAATATTGATAAATTGGATATTGAATCAAGATTAATTACAAATAACCTAAAAAATAAGCTATATTCTCAAACATGAAATGTATAACGAAAAAATAAATGTTGATTGTCAAAAGAAAAATGAAGGTGTAAATATTCAAAGAATATGTATCTAAATTTAAGTTCTTAAAGCGTTTTTTCTCAAAAGGTGTAAACATGTTATTAATGAGATAAAATGTCATTAGAATCAAGTTTATCAATATTAAAAGGTTATAATTGGGAAAGATACAGAAACAATTTGGATTATATTTATCTACTGGTATAATTTTAGTTATATTTTCATTAATTATCATAGATAAATTTACCATTAACTTATCA
>DAOVGR010000006.1 GCA_030672305.1 Thermoplasmatales archaeon
ATATCACATCACTGTGATATGTTGGCTACCTCTACTAAGGTATTAGAGCTTTTGACTCATCTTCGACTACTGCACCGTTACAGGTAAACAGCACAGAAGGGACTTTCACCCTCCAGTCATACTGAGATACTGGGCACACCAAAGCCCCGATTTTGAATACCTTTTTATACCCGCAGTTTCGATTTTTCAAATCATAACATTCTTATCCTACTTTTGTTATAAATTTGTGCATAACCTTGAACTACCAAGAAGCTTTTTTATCCAAATATGAAATATACTATGGAACAAGGTAAACAACTGGTTGATGAGCTAATTGAGCTTTGGATTGAGACAAAGATACGGTGTGATAAAATAGAAAGTTTGGTTAAGCAGCTTAAAGAAATTAAGTATGAATAGTATTGTTGAGTAAAAAATAATTTACAAATATTATTAACATGTATTAATATTAACAATTGTTATACAAACATTAATAACTAAATATTGTTATTGATTTTAATCAAATTTATTTTTGAGGGAGGCTGAGAAAGATAAATTTATTTTACCAGTCTAAAAGTTCTCATTTTTTCAAATTGTATAATAATATTTGGTATGACGGCCGAGACGGAAAAAATATGCATAAAGGAACCTTTTTCTTGGGAGGTCAAAGCAGAACTATAGAGAAAAAAATAAATTAAATTAAGGAGGAAAAAATGAAATCGAATAAAGGGAGAAAAGGATTTGTTTTTGGAATCATAGCACTGCTTATCTTTTTAGCAATAACTCCACCGGTACAATCAGACCCAGTGTATATTGACGTTTTCGAATGTCGATGGGATGGAGTTACCGATGATTATGTCTGTGAAAATGTATCAATACTTTTATCAACCTATGTTGATTTTTTAGATGACTTTGCCGATGCTGGCACTTATCAAGAAGATTTTGAGGTTTTACAAGACTACGGTATTATTCCAGCAAATAAAACATATGGCGATTGGGTAGATTTTTGCGATGACTTGTGGAGTGAATATGAAGATATGCTCGAAGAAAATATAACAGAGTATAAAGAAGAAATGGAAGACGAACGACCATCTTTAATTCTAGCGCTTGAAGGAACTAGGGTAAAATTAACTGATACTGAAATAAATTTCCCAATAGTGAATTGGTACTGTGAAATACCATTTGTGTATTATATATGTTGGACTAATTGGGGCGCAGATGTAACGTATGAATGCAGGGGGCGGCAAATAAGTGGACCCTCTTTTGCACATAGAGTGACCGAGAACCATTATGATTCCTTTTTTGGTTTAGCTTTTGGTGAGTTTGAACCAACTCTTACAAAACCTATAACTTGGTCGAATGTTGTATATAATGGTATTATGGCGTATGCAATAATCTGGATAGAGATTGATGATTAATAGGAATCATTTTTCTCTGGTTTCACTTCACAAAGGAAGTATAATGTTATAAATTAACATTGTTTAAGTATAGTTCCTCTCTCTCTATTATTCTTTTTATTTTTCTGCTCATGAAAAGAATCAATATGAAGTTATTTCAGTATTTTTTTGATAAATCTGTAAACAAGTATTTATATTATTAGAAAGATAATAAGTTAGGTTTGGAGTATTTGATTTCCTTAGCATTTTTCATTAAGAATTAACTAATTTTTCTTTGAGAGGTTTTTGTAATTTCCCTCCAGTTGGAGCACGTTTCTTTGGCATTTTTTTACATTCGGAAGTACTGTCTGCACATAAAATCATCATTCTGCACAAAAAATACCTCATTTTACCGATTATTTGTGCAAAGCCGACTTTTTGCCTATTTGGGGCTTTGCACCCTTATTCAAAGTTGCACCCAAAGTCGTAATTCTGCACCCAAAGTCCTATTTTAAAAGATATAACAACTTACTTAGCAATGGAAATCGTTCTAAAAACCTATGTATCATATGGTTATTTCGCTCTCTTAAAATTATCTTATCCAAAAGCGTAAATACCATTCAAACTATCGTTACCATTCCAACCATCGCTAACAAACAACATCTCATTTGATACAATAAAGGGAGCACCAGATTTCCCATCCAACTTGATACTCCATATATATTCTCCATTACTTACGTTGAACATAAAAAGTTCATTATTTTTGGTACTGACTTCAGAATTTGCCCCAACAATAACTTTTCCATCAACAATGACTGGAGATGCAAAGGCATCACAACTCGCATCCGGGTCATCAGGATATATTTCTTTCTTCCAAATTAAATCACCACTTTCTTGATCCCATACTCGTAACCATCCATCTGAATCAGTCACAAAAACCTTACCATAACCAACGGAAGGAGTTGAAATGCTTGAAGGCCAACTAGCTCCCTTCTCTTGATTCATATCGTGATACCAAATTTCCTCACCAGTATCTGTATCTAAAGCACTTATTCTACAAATCCACCATCGTTTCAATAACAGTATGTTCGAAGGTACAAACAGTTTCCCATTTGCAGCCACAGGAGAACACTGTAAAAGATGCCCTTTAACTCGTTTCATCCATATTTCTTCTCCATTATCTATAGTAAATGCATATACTCTTGAGTCCCCTGAATATAATGGAAATGAACCTAAAGTAATGAGCATAGGTGAAACTTTCCCAGGGGCGACAAAAACCTTATTATCATATACAACAGGAGTAGTTTCTATATATCCCCATAGTGTTTTCCGCCATAACAAATCTCCATTATCAGCATCAAAGACATACAACCAACTAATCGGAAGGAAGGTTAAATGCCCAACAACAAAAACCTTATCATCAGCAACTGTAACTGATGAATAACCAGACATACCAAAAAATGATTTTTCCCATAAAATATCACCAGTATTTTCATCCAAAGCAACAATTTTACTCCTACAATTAAAAGTGAAAAAACATCCTAAGGTAGTAAAAATCTTACCCTCATAAACAGCAGGACTACGCCAACCATGAAAACAAAACCCTGCATTATCATTAAAAGGTGGTATTACCTTTTTCCAAATTAAACTACCATTGTTTTGATTTAAAGCACATATCACCCCATCCCCCAAATCTTCCTGTTCACAACTTTCACCAGCAATGAATAATTTTCCATTACTTGCCACTGGAGAAGCAGAAAAGGAATCCATACTTTTATTAAAATCTTCCTCGTAAGATTTAAACCATATCTGGTTAAAACTGTCAGGAAATGATGCTTGAGAATAACCTGTATTTGATGCATCATGTTGATACATAGGCCAATCTGATTCATATGGATTATCTATTGGTTGTATTAACTCTTCTTGAATGAGTATCTTGTTATCAGATTTGGTAATTTTATATCCAATTACTATTGGAGTAAATGCTGAAAGGATAAATAGAATCGTAATCCCAATTGCAAGGACATTTTTATTCAGAATTAATTCCTCCCTCATAATATAAATCTGGTATATGATATTTAAATGTTACAATAACAGATTATAATCAAAAATCTTTATTGTGCAAAATGGGTATTTATTGTGCAAAACACATATTAGCATGGTTTATTGTGCAAAGCAGGTGGTGACTAACTCGGGTGGTGAATGCGGGAGGATTTTATTTTCGTTTACTTTCTTTCCATTTGTAAAAAATTTTTACTTCTCTTTCCCACAACACATAAAGTATCCCTATAAGTAACAATACAATAATACTTACAACAATTCCAAAAAGCAATTCTGGATAAGCATAGGTATACTCCCAATAAAATAAATGATGAATCACAGTGATAATGCAACTAAAAAAAATTAGGATGCAGATTGATGCTCCGATTTTAAAGAAAGGAATTATCATAGAAACCTCCCAAATATAAGATAATGTTTGTCAATTTAAAAATTTCGATATTGTTGATTGTTCGGATTGCACTTCTGTGTATAAAGTAATCAGAGTGTGTATAAAGTCAGTATATAATCTTACTTGTTACACAAAGCATATCTCAACGCTCCAAATTTATAAATACAAATTAAAGTATTTGAAATATGATTGGAGGAAAATAGAAATGAATGGGGAGGAAATAAAACAAAAATGAAATTACGTGTACAAATAGAATAACTACCCATAGAGATAGATAAAGTCTAGGTAATATTACTCCAAGAATTAGTCGTGGAAGCGGGCTATTATGATCTTTGGAATAGTCTGCCATTTAATACAGATGAAATCACCGACCGGAAGTAAAGAGAAGACTAAATTCCAATAAAAATTTGTTAATAATTTACAGAGGCGAAAATATGAATGAAGATATGAAAGAGGAAACCCAAGATCATTTGGAAAGAATCTTGGATGAAATAGAAAAGATGAAGAGAGAGCTCATAGAAAAACCAGATGACTTCGGTAATTTTGAAAACCGCCTGTATTGGGCTATAAAAGGTATTGACCCACGTAAGGCAATATGCAGCAAACACAACCGAAAACTCCACAAAAATGATTATGGGGAGTTCATCTGTAAAGAATGTGCATATGATATTGTTGAAAAAGCAAGAGTTGGTGTGTCAATTTATGACGAGAATATCTGGTTTGATCCTGATGATGAACCAACAATAAAAATAAAAGGAATACAGTACGGGCGTTAAACAATTTCAGATTAATTATCAAAATAAGGAAAGATAAATCTTTAAAATAAGTACTATTTATTCCCCAATTAACCATAGATGTGTTCTACCCTTTTTATCCTTCTCCAGCTTTGTGTAAATAGTGGCACTTGTGTAAAAAGTAAGTGATTCTGTGTAAAAAGTCGGTGCTTATCTTGACTTAATACACAAAGCCTACGCATAGAGGTTCCGTTGCGTTGGGGGATATTGCTATATCTCTACTGTTTCAGAACATATATAAAACAATGGGAGGTTATAAAAAATGGTAAAATATCGAAAAAGGAAAGGTGATAAACATGATACTTGGCATTGGTGCACCAATTGTTCCAATTGGCCTACAAAGGATTTTGATGAAATAGATTTACCAAAGGGTAAAAGACCATCTACAGGAGAACTTGATAATCAGTGTAGGGCAAAGGAAAATGCAGGAACTTGCAAAACATCATAATTTTTATGTTTAGGATTTAAAATCAGTATTTTTTGAGCATGATTCAACCCGAACAATCAACAATGTAATTATTTATTACAAATTACTAAATATTGGTTATATAATTTAGGAATTGGGATAAAATATGCGACCAAATATCTTTATCATTGTTGGAGGGAGTCAGACGGGAAAATCAAGGATTGTCAGAGCTTTAACTGGGGTCTCTATGGCACGACCTTATAGTAGTCTTGTTGGAACTACCAATCAAGGAGACATTAATGTTTATATCCAAGTAAGGTCGCTTCAAGAAAAACATATTACACCGCAGGATTTTATCAATACCATTCAAGATAGGAATTATGAAAATGTACTTGTCGCTCTTCGATTAAGAGCAATAAATATTTATCCTGAGGCATCAAGATATATTGAGGCGTTTCTTAATGCAGGATGGACAATCAGGCATATTGTGTTACTTAATGCCAATACTATCCATAATCAACCAGCAAATACTCCACCGCCTATGATTCTTCAAACAGGAGGAATACCATCTAATACACTTGCTTCACAAATAAGACCTGTTTGGCAATGGCTATAGAGATTATATTTTAAAATGCTGAATCTTTTGATTAAAAAAAGTTAAAAAGTTCGTTCTGTTCAATGTAACGGTGTTCAAGATGGGGTGTTCAAAGTATGGTGGTAAAATAAAAATACCAAGAGTATAATCTTATTTTGATAAATAAATGAAGAATGACTATAATAAAACATATCTTATTATTTGCATAAATTTTTTGCACGTTTCCTCCTTAAAAATTTTGATTCCTTCGTAGATTTTTACATTCGGAACTACTTGTAATTTAATAAAGTTTATAATTGGTTATAATATAGAGGGTTTTGAATAACCTTCTGATTTATTCATTTTTCCATCTTAACGTGTGAAATCATGCTAAATCCTGTATTATCTTGTGGTTATCTCTTATTTTCCTTAGGTTTTTTGCCTATTTTTGCGCTATTTTTTGATTGTT
>DAOVGR010000035.1 GCA_030672305.1 Thermoplasmatales archaeon
AACCAATTAACCAATCATAACTACCATGAGTATAACAACTATTTTCAATTGTAACCCCTATATTTTTTGCTGTATCTTCTATATCTCTTTCAATGATTTTATTTGTTAATTCTTCACTTAATGGATGCATTGATCTTTTAACAAGGGCAAAATAATTATTCATACCCAGCTTTTCTTCGCTAATCACTGCGGTATAACCCCAAATGATATCATCTGCTTTTAATCGTTTTATATCTCTCCATATTTTCTGACGGGAGAAACCTAATTTCTTAGCTATTGTATCTATGTTTTGACTTGAATCCTTAAGAAGCTCATGTAAAATCTTATTTTCATCCTTCTCAATTGACTTTTTAGATTTTTTTGCCATTTTTATATCACCATTACTGATTTTTTAAAAAATATTTCGTATGAATTTATTTAACTTCTTGGAATATATAATTCTTTTTTTAGCTTTACGATATTGAATAGTGTTAAACTCCAAAGAAACATCAATCAATATCATCATAGCAGTAACAATCAACGATTCTCAAGTCCGATATTCATATGGTTTTTGATAATTTCCCAATGCTGGAAAGACTGCTAACATTGATTAGAACTGGTTGAAATCATTTAATCATTTTGTTTCAGTTACATTTATATCAAAATAATATATAACATATCTATAATTTTAAGGGAGGAATAAAAGAAGCATGTATAAGAAATTAGTTGGAATTTTAGTAATGACGCTGTTGATTACGACTGTTATCCCGATTTCAGCAGATTTAATATCTAGTGTTAAAGATGAAGAATATCAAACTAACACACCAAATGATATCTGGTATAACAAGTATGGTGGCGATGGAAATGATGGTTTTTATGGTGTTCAACAAGCTCCAGATGGAGGATATATGGCAGCTGGTCTAACAAATTCAATTGGAGCTGGATCTTATGATGGTTGGTTGGTAAAGACTGATGCAGCAGGTACATTTGTATTGGAGAAGACTTTTGGTGGAACAGGTGATGATAGATTCCATCAGATTCAAAAGATTTCAGATGGATATATAATTGCTGGTGGTAGTGATGGTGATGTCTTTGTTGTAAAAGTTGATTTTGATGGAAATGAAAATTGGAGTAAGACATATGGTGGAAGTGAAGATGATTTTTCATATGGAATATGGCAAACAACTGATAATGGATTTATTGTTACAGGTTTATCAGAATCATATGCTCCTGAGGGTCGATATCATATGTGGGCAATAAAAATAGATCAAAATGGAAATGAAATCTGGAATAATACATATGGGGGAGATGATTATTTTTCAGAATGTAAAGGAGCACGTCAAACATCTGATGGTGGATTTATTTTAACAGGACAGACTTGGCTTTTAGATGAATGGTGTTTTTGGTACCTGGTAAAAACGGATGTAGATGGAAATGAGCTTTGGAATAAATCATTTGAAGGAACTCATAATGGTATAACAGTTAGTATTGAAGAAACAGCAGATGGTGGATTTATAATTTCAGGTTCAAAAGGACCACTTATAATGAGTTTAATTGGTTGTAATGCATGGTTAATTAAAATAGATTCTAATGGAAACGTTGAATTTGAAAAAGAATATGGGTATAAATTGATTTC
Organism: Thermoplasmatales archaeon; assembly: GCA_030672305.1. GTDB lineage: Archaea > Thermoplasmatota > E2 > DHVEG-1 > DHVEG-1 > SG8-52-3. Next base: position 1,616 of record DAOVGR010000035.1, read on the forward strand.
AGATACATTTTGGAGTGCGATACAAACAGATGATAGTGGGTATATTGGAACAGGAAGTAGATTAGGACTAGGATCTTTGTTTAATATACAGTTACCTTGGTTCCCGATGTGGAGTAAGATATGTGTTTTAAAAGTGGATGCAGATGGTAAATCAGAATGGGGGGGATCTCCAACCAAAAATGGTGTAGGTCGTTCTATTCAACAAATTTCAGATGGATATATTGTCTGTGGATATACACGAAACTATCCTAATTTTGGAGACGGAGTTTTATTTACAGTGGGTAGCGAGGGTAGCTTTCCATAATCTTCTTCCCTCTTTTTTTTACCTTTTACAGTAGAATTCTATTTGTCGGTATCTCTCAAGTACGTACAAAATGTTTTGTCGGAACATATAAATAATATTTAGTAGGAATTTCAACAATATTATCGAAAAAAAATTGTATGGTCACTACTTTGTTACCTCGCTCTTATCATGCGGATCTTAAATTAATGGTTTTTAGAACGATTCCCAATATTAAACTCCCATTAATAATTAGCACGAATACGACAGAAATGAGGCACTTTTACAACATCGCAACGAATTATATACACACAAGCCCAATCGTTGGTTCTAGCGTGTTAAGAATTGGCTATAATGGAAGGATGCCAAGCTTTTTGTTTAATAGCTTTACAGTTTTGACCAGTTGGGCATATTCGCCAGGATAGTCCTTTGCGAGTTTTTTGGTGTATTCCTGATTTGTTATTTCTGTGCGTTCAGCTTTTTCCAGTTCCTGTTCTCTGTTGTGTACCATATCATCTATTTTTATTTCAAGACTGTTTACAAGGTTTATCAAATGCTTATTATTGGATTCAAGTGATTTATATTTACTCGCCATTTTTTCGTATTTATCCCTTTCATGTTTAATAACATCATAAGTTTCAGCTTTGGGTATGTTTCCCTGAATCTTTTCTTTGAGGTCATCGAAATTCCTTAAATCATATTGCTCTCTGCGGTCAGAAATGGTGTGAGCTTTCCATCCGAAATATTTAGCAATTTCACTATCATCATAAATAGGATTTCTTGAAGAAAACATAATGGTTGCTCGTGTCTTCCTAAAACAATGAGGAGTTAGAGTTGATTTAATACCTGTTTGTCTTATTATCACACTAAGCTTTCCATTAATAGCAGTCGTTGCCATCCTATTAGCGTGATGACCGTGATGGTCAGAAGGGAATAAAGGGGCATTCTTATCATCTTTCTTAGGGTGATATTCTAACCATCTGATAAGCATTTTAGGTGATTCGGGTAAAGGAACTTTTCGGGCAATGGTCTTACTCTCTCTAATAGTTATAACATTTTCCTCTATATCGACATCGCCAACATTCATCTGATTTACTTCATTTGGTCTTGCTCCACTAAGATATAAGGATTCAAAAAGTGCTGACCATTTTGGGTCGTGTCCGATATTCTGTTGTATCTTATCATACTCATCATCTTCAATTAAGAATTTCTTAACATCTGGGTCTTTATTCCTACGTATCAAAGCAGCAGTCGGGAACTCGAACCACTCCATTATCTTAGGTCTTTGTCTTTTCTTTAATTTATTTAACCATCTGAAGAAAATTATAAGTCTTGTTCCATAAGAAGTCCTTGTCCCAAGAGCTTTCTGTTTTTTTATAAATCCTTTAGTTTCTTGCTCTGTTACATCTCCAAAAGGTTTGTCTTTAGTGAATCTCCTAAACTCAGATATTACTATACTATCCAATTTAATAGTAGATTGACTTTTGTTACACAATTGCCTATATTCTAAAAACTTCTTCAAAATCTCGTTGTTGTTTTCCATTTTTTTACATTTCCCTTAGCTATACCTAATACTCAGGGAGTATATAAAACTTATGTAAACACGAGTTATTGTTTAAATAACTAAGTAAATTAAACTAATTATATTAAAGGAGTATATAAGAAGTATAGAATGGATTGAATTTATATTTACACAAATTCAACCTTTAAATCTATAAGATATTCCTGCTGATAGTTGATAACAAACCTTTTTCTTTATGCTTTGATTAATGGTTCTTTGGATTACTATGATTGATGGAACCTTAATCTTTATTGGCTTAGGATTATACGATGAAAAAGATATATCATTAAAAGGTCTTGAAGAAATAAAAAATTGTGATAAAGTATTTACAGAATTCTATACAGCAAAACTAACAGGAACCGATATAGATAAAATTGAAAAAACTGTTGGAAAAACTATAGAGGTTTTAACCAGAGAGGAAACTGAAAAAGGAGATAAAATCCTAAACATAGCAAAAGAGAAAACAGTAGCTTTATTAACCTGCGGGGACCCGATGACTGCTACTACTCATGTTGATATTAGATTAAGAGCTGCTAAAATGGGAATTAAAACAAGAATTATACATGGTAGCAGCATTGTTACTGCAGTTCCAGGTTTATTAGGATTACAAAATTATAAGTTTGGTAGAGCTACAACTCTTGCATTTCCTGAAAAGAATTATTTTCCAACAAGTCCATACGATATAATAAAGGAAAACAAAGAGATGGGTTTACACACCTTAGTACTCTTAGATATTCAATCAGATAAAAAAAGATATATGACCGCAAATGAAGGGATGAAACTTCTCCTAAAAATGGAAGAAAAACATAAAGGGAATATCATAAAACAAGAAGATATTATTTGTGTTGTTGCTCGTGCAGGATCATCTGAACCTATTGCTTTAGCTGGTATAATCAAAGATATACTTGATAAAGACTTTGGACCTCCTCTTCATACATTAGTAATACCTGGAAAACTTCATTTTATGGAAATTGAAGCTATACAAATACTTGCACAACTACCTGCACAACAGGTGAGAAAATTACAAAAACTATAATAACTATCCGGGGTATTATTTGAAATATCGGGGATATATGATGCACGAGAAAGAAGGAATTGTTGGTTATATATATGGAGATGTAGGTTCAACTGAATTCAATTTCGCAGTAGATGGACAAAACGTTCGGAAATTTGATTATATTTTTGCTCCACATAAAGAAGGAAATATGCTTGCTCAGATTATGGATATCAGAGAATATTCTGATCTGAATATTAAGGATACAGATAGTATTATGAAAGGAGGGGAACTTCGCCCTATTAGCACTAGACTTTCTGCTTTTGCAGGCGTTATTGGATATAGGGACAAAAAGGGATTATTGCAATCCCCACGTTCTCCTTTTAGTGCTGGAACTGCCATAGTGAGTGCTAATGAAGATCTTATAAGGGATGTTCTTGGTTTGAATGCTTCAAAGCAAAATGGAGCATATATTGGTCTTTTAAAAGGTCATAATCTCCGTGTTTATCTGAACATTGATGCCCTTGTTCAAAAACATATTTGTATTCTTGCAAAAACAGGTGGTGGAAAGAGTTATGCCTGTGGTGTTCTCATTGAGGAGCTTTTAAAGCATAAAATACCAATGGTAATAATTGATACCCATGGGGAGTATCATTCTTTGATAGAGCCAAATAAAAGTAGAAAAGATCAGAAAAACATGGAAAGATTTGGAATAACAAAACAGGGTTATTCAAGTCAAATTAATGAATATACACCAGTTGGTTCAAAAGGAAAAGCAAAGCATCTTACATTAAGTGGTATAAATCTTGAAGCTCGTGAAATTATTGATCTTCTATCATCTAAGCTCTCAGGTCCACAGATAGGTGTCTTATATCAGGCAATTAAAGAAATAAAAGAATACAAGAAGATGTGGAATCTAAGAGATATAATTGATGCTGTAAATCGTAGTAAAAGTAATGCTCGCTGGAACGTTATAGCATCCCTAGAATCACTGGATTCTATTGGTGTTTTTTCTGAAAATGGAACCTCAACAAATGATCTTGTAATCAAAGGAAAATGCTCTACAATTAATATGAAAGGTGTTCCACCTGATGTGCAGGATGTTGTTGTTGCACGTCTCACAAAGGAACTTTTTGATGACAGAAAAGCTGGTAAAATCCCGCCATTTCTGTTAGTAGTTGAAGAAGCACATAACTATTGCCCTGAGAGAGGATTTGGTAATGCTGTCTCCTCAAATATACTGCGCACTGTCGCTTCAGAAGGTAGAAAGTTTGGAATGGGGCTTTGTATTGTCAGTCAACGTCCTGCTAAAGTAGATAAAAATATTATCTCTCAATGTAACACAAATATCATTTTAAAGGTTACAAATCCAAATGATCTAAAAGCTATTATTCAATCTGTCGAAGGTCTAACAACACAGACATATGACGAGATACAGCGTTTACCGATAGGAATTGCACTAATCTCAGGTTCAGGTCTTCAAATACCTATTATGTCAGAGATACGCACTCGTGAAACAAATCATGGAGGAAAATCAGTGGGAATATCAAAACCAGGCGGTGGAGAAGAGGAAATGTATAAACCTCCTAAACTGCCAGTTACACCACCTCCAATAAAAATTCAAGCACCAATAATCGAAAATCCAAAACCCAAAGAAAGTAAGCTTACAGATAAAGCAGAAAGTGTTGGAAGGGTCGCAAAGAGACTTGGATGGGTTACAACAGACGATCCAGATGAAGCAATAAAGATACTTTCAAAAGAAGCTGAAAAAATGAAAGAAAATGTTTACAGATATCTTGAGTCACTTGCATCACTTGCTAATAACTTTTGTTATATTGAAAATCCTAAATGTATAAATTGTCCAATGAATCAGGGATGTAAGTATCGATCAACTATAAAAAAGGAGAAAAAAGGATTATTTAGAAAATAATGAAAAATAAAATTATTGTTTTAGTTATTTTTCTTGTTTTAGTAGTTTCAGCTTTATCTGGTTGTCTAGATTTTTTTACTATAGATGGTTCTACCACCTATGAAACACATCCAAATTCTGTACGGTATACAATATCTTATGGATATGATATAAATTGTTCAGGTTCGGGTAAATATAGTATCTTTTACAAATGTGATTTACCAGAAGTCTTGAGGGGGCAAATTACAGATATAATTATTCACAACGAGAATTACTATGATGAATTATTAGCAACATGGAACAGTGTAAAAAGTTGGAATATTAGTAGTAACTTAAACAAGGAATATGATCTTGGAATTACTGCTACCATTGAAGCTGAAAGTTTTATTATTTCTGATTTAAGTGGAGGAAATGCTCTTAGCATTCGAGAAATAAATAATAGATATCCAGATATTATTAGTCAATTCACCCAGGCTCAGTCAAATGATACAACAATATTTATCGATCCAAATGATCCTGATATTTCTAATATTGCCTATCAGATATTATTTAGAGCAGGTACAAATAATTCATTTCTTGTTGCAAAAGAACTTTTCAAATGGCTAAAGCAATATACAACCTATAATACTCATTTTGATAATGATAACGTTCAAATAGCAAGTTATACACTCCAATGTAAAACAGGAGATTGTGACGATCTTTCATTTTTGTATATATCTCTTTGTAGATCCTTAAAAATACCAGCAAGATTTATTAGAGGCTTTTTAGTAGAAAAAAATAGTGCTATTCCTCATGCATGGGCTGAGGTATTTGTAGGTAGTGAATTGGGCGATGATGGATGGATTTCTGTTGAATGTGCAGGAATTGCAAATTCAGTCGAAAGTGAGATTCATCAAAATTTTGGTATTGAAGATGTAGAACATTTAAGAGTGTTTAAGGATGATGGTAGTAATGAATCATTGAATATTTCTTTATCAGGAGTGTATTATAGAATGTATAGTGAAAACAGGATAATAGATGCCTACTCCTATTGCGATATTTCCAATTATTCAGTAATTAGAAATCAGCAACTTGTTATTGATGAAAATAGTAAAAGAGCATATAAACAAATTTAGAAGACTTTCAGTCTAAGCAATTTCTAACAAATACTATCTCCTGATAACTTATATAAAAAACCTTAAGTAGACACCTTAAACTTTAAGAATTTGATAAAGAACACAAATCTAATTAAGTCATAAAAAATTTAGGAATTATGACCCTAAGAATTTAAATATTAAAACCGCATACAGCGTTACTCTTATCTAATAGGTGAAACATGGGCAGAGGAATAAACGCAGCAAGAAAACTTAAAAAATCCAGAAAAAAACAACACTGGAATGATAGATACTATAAAAAAAGAGTATTACACTTAAAAGAAAAGGCAGATCCTTTAGAGGGAACACCTCAGGCTAGAGGAATTGTTATAGAAAAAGTTGGTATAGAAGCTAAGCAGCCTAACTCTGCTATCAGAAAATGTGTAAAGGTTCAGCTGATTAAAAATGGAAGACAAATAACAGCTTTTGCCCCAGGAAATAATGCAATTAGTTTTATTGATGAACACGACGAAGTATTAGTAGAAGGAATTGGGGGTAGAATGGGCCGAAGTTATGGTGATATCCCTGGTGTTCGTTTTAAAGTTATAAAGGTTAATGATGTATCACTAAAAGAAATGATCAGTGGAAAAATTGAGAAGGCAATGAGACGATAATTATGAAAACAAAAAAAAGTGATTCAATTGGCAACAATTTTTTTCCAGTCTTTTCAAAATATGATATGAAAGAAGTCAAAATAGAAGATCAAGGACTTGCAAGATACATTAATCTTGAAACAGAAATCATTTACCTTGGAGGAATTAACTCCAATAAACTATTTGCAAAATCTAAGATTCCAATTATTGAGCGTCTAATAAATAACATCATGAGAACTGAGCAATATACTGGTAAAAAAATCAAGGCGTATAAAGTTATAAACGCGGCTTTTGAAATAATTGATAAAAAAACTAAAACTAATCCAATGCAAGTTTTTATCGATGCCCTTCAGAATGCTGCACCCAAAGAGGAAACAACAAGATTACGCTTCGGTGGGATATCTGTCCCCAAGGCAGTAGATATTGCGCCACAGAGACGCTTAGATATCGCTATTCGTAATATCAGCATGAGTTCAGTTTCTGCAAGTCATAAAAATAAGAAAAGTATTGAAGCCTGTCTTGCTGATGAATTAATAAAAGCATCTAAGAACGATGTATCTTCATTTGCTGTAGCAAAAAAGAATGATATCGAACGTGTTGCAAAATCAGCTAGATGAAGTTAATGGGGACTTATTAATTTAGAAAAATTGAGGTTGTTAGTATGGGAAAGAAAGAAGATAACATCAAGAAAGCGAAAAATTTAATGGACAAGTTAGATTATGTTAGAAATATTGGTATTGCTGCTCATATTGACCATGGAAAAACAACACTTTCTGATAACTTGCTTGCTGGCTGTGGAATGATGAGTGAGGAACTTGCCGGTAAGCAACTTGTTCTTGATTTCGATGAACAGGAACAAGATAGAGGTATAACAATTAACACTGCTTCTGCCTCTATGGTTCACGAATTTGAAGGGACGGAATACTTAATAAATCTTTTGGATACACCAGGTCATGTTGACTTTGGTGGTGATGTTACTCGTGCAATGCGTGCGGTAGATGGCTGCATTGTTGTTGTATGTGCTGTTGAGGGAGCTATGCCTCAGACAGAAACAGTAATTAGACAAGCACTTCGTGAGAAAGTAAAACCAATACTTTTCATAAATAAAGTTGATCGATTAATAAATGAACTCCGTGTGACACCAGAGGGGATGCAACAACGTTTTATTAAAATCATTTCTAAGTTCAATGAACTTTTAAACAAAACAGTCCCGGATGAGTTCAAAGGAAAATGGAATGTAAAAGTTGAAGATGGAAGTGTTGCATTTGGATCAGCTTATTACAATTGGGCAATTTCTGCACCTTATATGGAAAAATCAGGTCTTAGTTTCAGAGATATTTTTGACTTCTGTCATAATGATGATCAAAAAGCAATTGCAAAGAAAACGCCTATTCATGAGGTTTTACTAGACATGGTTGTTGATCATCTTCCACCTCCACAAGAGGCTCAGAAATATAGGATACCTCATATATGGAGAGGTGACACAACTAGTGAACTTGGAAAAAGCATGATTGAAACCAATAATGATGGTCCTCTTTCAATAATGATTACAAAGATTGTAATGGATCCACATGCAGGAGAGGTGGCAGTAGGTAGAGTTTATAGTGGGAAAGTAGAGCGAGGACATGAGGTTTATGTGATAGGTATGCCTAGGCTTAACCGAGTACAACAGGTGAACTTAATGGTTGGGGCAGATAGAATACCAGTTGAATTTGTAAGCGCGGGTAACATTGTAGCTGCTACAGGTATTAAAGATGCTTTTGCCGGAAGCACTGTTACTGATAATCCAGATGCAGAGCCTTTTGAAAGAATTATACATATATCAGAACCAGTAGTAACAGTAGCAGTTGAAGCAAAAAATACTAAGGATTTACCCAAACTTATCGAAGTCTTAAGGATCATTTCAAAAGCTGATCCTAGTATACAAGTAGATATCAACCAGGAGACCGGTGAAAATCTTATGTCTGGTATGGGAGAACTACACCTTGAAATCACAGAGTACAGAATTAGAAAAGAATATGGTGTGGACATCGTCACATCAGAGCCAATTGTAGTATATAGAGAATCTGTTGCAAAGAAAAGCTCGCAGAAATTCGAAGGTAAATCACCAAACAAACACAATCGTTTCTACATTGAAGTTGAACCACTTCCAGAAAATATGGTTAAAGCTCTTTACAATAATGAGATACCGGAAAATGTCAAAAAAAATAAAAATGAGGTAATTAAAAAACTACAGGATCTTGGTATGAGTAAAGGAATTGCTAAAGGAGTATTTGGAATTAAAGGATTAAACCTTATAGCAGATGTTACAAAAGGTATACAGTATCTTTATGAAACAAGAGAACTCATCAAAGAAGCATATGATGAGGTTATGAAAAGCGGTCCAACTGCATCTGAACCTTGTCAGGGGATGCTTGTGCGACTTGTTGATGCAAAACTTCATGAAGATGCAATTCACCGTGGACCTGCTCAGGTAATACCTGCTGTAAGAAATGCATTATATGGCTCAATAACTGTATCTGACCCAATTATACTTGAACCTATGCAGAAGGTTTTCATTAGTACACCACAGGATCTTATGGGAGATGCATCACGAGAACTGAATCAGAGGCGAGCAGTAGTTCGAGATATGATAACAGAAAAAGATATGGTAAACATTGATGCAAAAGCACCAGTTGCAGAGATGTTTGGATTTGCGTCAGCAATACGATCAGCAACAGGTGGCAGGGTACTTTGGAACACAGAAAACCTTGGATTTGAACCATTACCAAGACAGTTACAACCTGATATAGTAAAACAGATAAGAGAAAGAAAAGGACTTAAACCTGAACCCAATCCAGCTAGTTACTATATGGATTAAAGACAAATTTTTTTCTTCTATTATTAGGTCCGTAAAAATCAAAAAATATTATAATAATGGTTATGTTATACCAATTATACTATTGTAACATATGGAGATGCACTATGGATAGAGGAACTATTCCAATTAATAAAAATTATGAACTCGAGTATCATTATTATGATAAGGATACCACCCACAACTATTTCAATAGAAAATTCGAAATATATCTTTTAGAAAAAAAAACACTGCAGAAAAATTATATTTTACATATGAATAATGTCGATATTCGTCAAATGGCGCCCAATGTTTTCAAAGCTTCAACTGGTAAAAAGAAACATGATTTTGGAGTAACGACACTTAATTGGAATGATATTAAAACAAAATTTACTGACTATATCGTTGCAGAATTAGGAGAAAAACAAAGAAATAATGTTAAAAAAGCAATAGGGAAGCTTTCCTCACCCAAAATCTGATTAATGTCCTGTAATTTTGTATTTACTATGTACAGGCTCATATATCTGACCATTTCGTTTTAGTCTGTCTAGTGCTTCTTCGACCTTTCCAGATTCAAGACCCTCAATTTCAGCTTCTCGAACAATATCTCCTCTTAATGCATTGCCATCTTTTGATTCGTTGCTCAGCCTTTGGATAATATCCATAATCATTCTCATTCTATCATGTTGAGTATGTGAAATACCAGTAGCAATAATATCTATATCAAATCTACCTGTCTCCCTATCCATTCCAACCCTTCTGAGATACTGATCGATTATGTATATAGCTCTCTTTGCATCATCAACGGTTGCTTCCTGACTAAGTCTCATTCTAGCACTAGCCTCAGTAAGTCTAACAAAAGCTTCTAACTGCCTAGGAGTAAAAGTAACAGTTTCTTCAGAGGTTGCACGAAATTCTACATAATACTCCTTTAGCATTTCAAGTGCCTCATTTGTCATAACAGGAAAAATGTTTCTTTTTGCATATGCAACGTATTTTCGTAAGAATTCAGGATTAAATATCGGCATAACATTTTTCATTAAACTATCCTTTTCTTCTTTTGTATGCTCAGATTCCTTAAATCTTATTATTTGTTCACTTACTTCCCCAGCTTTATGAGAAAGTAGAATATGTGATGCCAGTGCAGTGTCGGTTGTTCTATTAGGTTTATCGATTATAGAAAAAATTAGATCAAAACGAGAAAGAAGTGCTGGTGGCATGTTAATCTGCTCATGCATTGGTAAAAATTCATCGAATCGTCCAAGTTTAGGATTTGCGGCTGCAAGCAAAGCACATCTTGTTTTCAAAGTTGCATTGATTCCTGCTTTTGCAACAGAAATTTCCTGTTGTTCCATCGCTTGATGAATTGCACTTCTATCAGATTCATCCATCTTGTCAATCTCATCAATACATGCAACACCCATATCAGCAAGGACAAGAGCACCTGCTTCTAGTGTCCATTGTCCCTCCCCAAATTCATCTCGTACAGCAGCAGCTGTAAGACCAGCAGCAGATGATGCCTTTCCAGAAGCATAAATACTTCTAGGGGCAAGTTTTGATAAATATGTAAGCATCTGAGATTTTGCAGTACCAGGATCACCAACTAATAATGTGTGGATATCGCCTCTTATTCGAGTACCATCAGGCATATGTTTTGCAATGCCTCCAAACAACTGTAAAATTAAAGCCTCTTTTTCAACATCTAAACCGTAAATAGTTGGAGAAATACTCTGCCTTAGTTTATTATAAAGCTCAGGATCTTTACTTAATTTCAATATCTCCTTTTCATCTTCAGGAGTAACTTCAACCTCTTCAAATGCGTACTCTTGACTTTCAATGCTTACAGCTTCCATTATTTTATCAAATGCTGTTAGACGGAAAGTACCACGTCTCCTCTGCGAAGAGTGCAAAATTCCATTTACAATAACCCTATCACCCGGAGCTATCTCTCCGGCCAGATCATCTTCAAGAAAAACACTAATTTTCTCTGGTTGAGATCCACCACGAAGACCTTCTGGACTTTCTTGAATTTCAATTTTTTGAGAATCAATAAAAGAAGAAAGGCTAGTTAAAAGTTTAAAAGAAGAAACCCTTCCACACCCACCTTGATCTTCAAAACATTCAGAAGGTTCTTTCAGGATATCTTCCTCTTGTTCAATCTTTATTACAGCTCCACATTTCTGACATTGAAATGCGCCAACTTGAAGTTTAGGTCTTACCTCTGTTCTTTTTTTAACCAAACCTTCAACAGCCGCTAATTTTCCAAGATGATTAGCACGAATCTTTCTAATAAGTATCCTATTTGCATCTGGCAGATTTGTCACTTTAAAATGAAGTTGTAATTTGTTTTCAGAAGCAACATCTATATTCTTCAGTGCCTCCTCAGCATTATGCAAGGCTTTGTATGGCTGATTAAGAAGCAAATCAGCTAGTTTAGGGTCTACCTGATCAATATCCCAATAATCAATATATAAACTACGTTTTTCAGGATACTCCAAAGCAACTGTTTCAATATCAGGTTTACACTGATCTTCAAAAAACTTCTGCCATTGTGCTACTAAACTCTGGTCCTTCAGCAATTGTACCATTCGATCTCCCCCACGTTTGTAAAACGTGAAATATCCATTATGTTAATAAATTTTAGCGGGTGTAGAAGGTTCGCGAGTGGGTGCACGTAATACTTACTGATTGCCCATCTGCATTCTCAACCCCGTTTACCCTTTGAGCACCAGCAGTTCGCGGTAAGGTTGCTCACTTCCGTGCCTCACCCAGTCCCCGCAACTAAGACGGACATATGGCCTTCCAACCATATGTGATCATCACCTCTAATCCCATAGGACAAGGTATCATCGTCAACAAATGGATCAATAAATATCCGTTACATCGCCTCTTGGTTTCGACCCCAGCATATTGGCGATTTCTGGTTACAGGGAACGCCTAACTCCCCAGTCTATTCCACACCTGTCGCCATTGATTCAAAGTGATCGTCGCATTATAATGAATATATTCCTGATTAATTGGAAAAAAACTAAAGCTAAAGCAATTGCTATAGCTGCAATATCTCTTGTTATATAAAGCCAAGTATCTCCCTCTTCTCTAGCATATAGGAGGGAATCTTTTACAAGCAGATAAAGAAATAAACCTATTATGAAGAAAAGAATTACATTAATATAAATTGACCATTTGTACCAGGTTTTTCTACCAATTTGACGGAACAATTCATCAGCCATTATATCAATCTCCTACAAACAGTGCAATGACGAATAAATATATGAAAGTTATGTTTTAAATTGTTACAAAAAATCTGTTAATTTTGTTGTTTTCATTTTATCACTCATAAATAAAGAATCTATTGATTTCTCCACGAGTTTTATCCTTTGCTGAGCATATGGAGAGATATTATATCTTAGAGCTATTTCTTTTGATATTTCAAGATATTTTTTAACAGATTTTTCATGAACTGTTAAAGTAAGTTTTCCACCACATTTCGAACATGCTCCTTTAAGAGGTGGTCTTCGATAAGTCAGATTGCATGATGGACATCGTACTGATTGTTTACTAAAAGCCCTCATATTACCAAGCATATCTGGTAAAAAATGTCTTTCTATAACCTTATATGCTACATCAGCTTCATCAACAGCCCTGATTTTAGCTGCAAGATTTAGCTGTGCATTCATTTTATCCATCATCGTCTTTAAGGTCTTATAACTAGATTGCTTTGGACCATCTGAAATATTATCAGTATCATGAGTAAAGCCAAACTTTTCATATTGTAATTCACTACCAAGTCTTGAGGCTACTAAACCCATTACAGACTCTAACTCTTTTGAATGTTCATGTCTAAGCGTTGCCTCATAAAACTCAAGTGGATAAGTGGCAAGAGTATCAACATTATGTGCCTCTTTATCAACCTCAGTGGGGTCAATTCGGATAGTGAGAATAAGAGGCAAATCCATTTTTCCCCCCCTTTTTTCGGGGATATATGAATGGGAAAAGTTCAATAATGCGTCCATAAGAAGCATAAGGCCATCTTCGTCGCCGTCCGCGTTTCGTCTTTTTGATGCATGATAGAAGGGGTGAGCATAACAAACTTGAGCATCAGTAAAACCAATTATCCTTGAGAGAGAACCTGCTGAAGTATGAGGTGCAAGACCAACAGTTAGATGTCCTGTTAAATCTACTAATTTTTTAATTTTGTAGAATCTTTCCAATCCATAGAACTTAACTAAAAGATCATCTATAAATTTTGCAACTTGAGTAAAATACTCAGCGCAAGCTTTTGAAATTATTACATCCTGTACTTTTAACTCACATAATTGCTTCTCATTTTCAAGATTATTTCCAAGATAATCCTTCTTATAACCTAACTCTTTTAATCTATTAACAGAAACACCTATTTCTTTTGGTCTAAAATGTGTTAATGGGGCATCAGTCATGTCAAACCTTGTTGTACCATCCTTGAATACATGTACATGATGTTTCGCTCTCAAAATTCCTTTTTCCAATGGTTCGGGTGTTTTATGTTTTGAAATAGTTCCAATAACACCTTTTATTGTATCAGGGAGGGTTCTTTCTTTAATAGATTTCTGAGCAAGTTTCAACTCTTCAGCAACACTAATCTCAAAGACTTCGATTCTACCATTACTAATATCGGTATGAGCCCCACAGGTACAGAAAATCCTATGCGTCTTCCTTTTGCATTTCTGACACAATCTTACTCCAGCTTCTATCTCTATTGATGCTAAATCTGCAGCGTTTCTAATCAAACGTTGATTTCCACCATAGTTGCCAATAGGAAATAAGACATGAGGTGGCGGTCTCATCTTACGAGCTGCTGCTTTTTCAGGTCTACCCATCCGTGTTCCTATACGAATCGGTGCACGTGGCCTAACTGTAATACCAGCAAGTTTTGAAACAATAGAAATAGAATCATCTTTACTTTTCAAATAATTATATCGATCAGTTGTAATTATATTGTTTTCTTTAACTTCTAAACCGCAACATCTTACTATAGGATATGAATACCTATCAAAAACATAATTTCCCTCTATATATTTATGAAGAGCGCCTAGTTCTATAAGAATCCTTTTAATATTATCATCTCGTGGAAGAACTAGCGATAAGTCCCGGTCTACTTTTCCATGTTCTAGTATATAGTTTGCAAGTAATACTAAATCCTCAACTGTTATATCATGCCAAAAAAGATTATAATATGGATGTAACGGAACCTTATATTTATTTGAAATTTCTAAAGCATCATCCCAAGAAGGTTGTGTTAAATTTATTTCTCTACCAAAATCTTCATTGATTCTTTTATAGGTATTTACTTCAGCATCTTTAGTTCCAGAAAATGAATAGTTTTTTGGAAGGCATTCAATTTTATGCTGTAGATCCTGAAGCCACCACTCATAAACATAACTGGAATCGGGTAGTAAAGAATTATTCTCAATAAACTCCCCAAATGGAATGAGGATTTCTCCTAGATCAATTATTTTTTTAATTTCGCGGACTTTAATATTCTTAAATTCATTAATTTGAATTAAGTCACCATTTCTGAACAAAACAATCGGACCTTCCACATAGCTACATGGTGTACCAATTGTTCCCTTACCTGGTCTCTCTGTTTTAAGCTGTGTACCAACAGCAATAAAACCATCCAGAAGATGCATAGAGGCAGGATTTATTGCAGTTGATGCAAGACCACCTGTACGAGCTCGACCATATCTTAGTCTAAAACCACCCTTTCTAGATGGATGAGAAAAAACTGGTCTACCAGCAATAACCTCACCAATATATTTAGCTGAAGGAATAATTTCTGGTATTTTGTTTTCTATTTTTTCTTCACTTACCTTTCCTTTATTTACAAAAATATCGAGAAAATCCCATCCTTTTAATTTAAGTTTTTTAACGTGTTTGATAATCTTTGGAGCCTTTAAACAGAGACCTTCTGCAATTACAAGACAAGCACCACCTCTCAACCGATTTGTACTTATTCTTGGTAAATCTCTGTAGCCTGTAACCTCTTCATCCTCAGTTCCTTCACCATTTATACAAACTGGACAGCCTCTTACGATTTTATCTATTTCATCAACTGATGGAGTGTATTGTAAATGCTGGACTCTTTTATAAAGAGGAATTTCTTCTTTATATCTCTCTATTTCACCATCAGTCGGTTTATACTGTCCAATACCTCTTTCTCGTCTAATAACATCAGCTATAAGAACACTCAAAGCCTGTCCAGTCCCGCCTGCACTTCTTATGGGGCCTGAGAAATACAGGTCTACATAATCAGTTCCATCTTTATTTTTGCCTAATCTGATTTCAGCTATTCCTTCAAGAGGAGCAACAAGAACGCCTTCTGTTAGTATCGCAAGACCCGTTCTAATTGCCTGGTCAATAGCATCTTCAGTTTTACTGAATTTGTATTTTTTTCCCTTTACTATTTCTTTAGCAATTTCTAAAGATACAAGCTCCCTGTCTCCAATTTTTTCTGTAACTTCTCGAATTTTTGGGGCAATTCCTTTTGGTCCAACAAGTTGTTCTACCCGTGCAGCAAGGTCTAATGCCTGCGGTATTTCTACTTCAAATTCAGGATCCAAACCTTTCTTTCTAGCTTCATTTGCAATAGAGTAACACAAGTCCATATCTTCTTGCAAACTGCTAAAATACTCACGCATATCTGAGCTAACTGCTATATTTTTGGATAGATCCCCACCCATGATCGAACGCTCAAAAAAGCTAACAAACTTCTAATGCAAAATTGGGCTTTAAAACTTTTTACTGAAATCCATCATCGTAACATTTCCAGATTTAAGATTGACTATTGGTAATTTTCCAGAGTCAGGAATAAAATTCAACATTTTTTGATATGATGTTTGAGTTTGCCAACTTGAAGCATTTATTAGCGTTACCCCTCGATAATCACTAATCTGAGCTAAATGAACATGTCCTGTGACAAAGATATCTGGTATTCTATTGATAACCATATAATCAAAATGCTCAGGGGCAAGAGGAGTATATCCCCCATAGGTTGGAGCAAGATGATGCTTTTTAAGCATGACTTTCATAATCTCTACAGGTTCGTTATATTTTAAATGTTGAATGTTTGTAGCATAATCAAGAAGACTTTGACCGTGATAGGATAATACCTCAACACCATGAAGAGAAAAATAACAGGGATTTCCTACAAATTTTATACTCATCCCAGAAAATAAATCTTGGATTTCTTTTTCAAATGTGGGTTGAGGTTCAGCAGGACGAACTGCATCATGATTACCAGGTTGCATAATCATCGAAATATGATCAGGAATAAGTCTTAGTTGTTCAGCCAATGCCTCATACTGTCGATAAACATCTACAATTGATAGTTCTTTGTCTTGTTGAGGATAAATTCCAATTCCATCTACAACATCACCAGGAATAACAATGTATTTTATTTTTCCAGCTACATCCTTTTGTCTTGAATTACCCATTTCACCATTTATCCATCTTAAAAAGGCCTGCCATTCATCTTCCATGAACTGTTTACTACCTATGTGTACATCAGATAAAAAAGCAGCATACAATGGAACATCTGCTTTATGTCTCTCATTTTGAATGCTGATATCAGGAAAAACTACACTTCTAATTACAACCAAATCACCATTTTTACTAAGCTGCCCTCTAATCCCTATTACCTCATCAAGAACAACCTCATTTGCCATGTTTAATATCTCACGGTTATTTTTCAATGCAATACAAGTAGCTATATCAGATTCATCCTCTAACTCAATAAGTCTATGACCATTTGAGGTAGTTCGAACATCTTTTACAATTCCTACAATTTGAACATCTTTTATCCCACTCTTATTCACCCTGTTAATCGGAATAGCATTTGCAAGTTCCCGTCTCTGACTCCTTAAAATTTTTCGTAAAGCACTATACCTATCAACGAATAGTTTAGTAAAATCACTAGTCGTTCCCTCACATATACTATTTCCTGTAACATCTTTTATTATACTTACCTCAGAATCATACTCTCTTGCTTGCGGTTTCCATCCTTTTACTCTCTTAATATCTATAACTTGTGGAATAGAATCCTCAATCTTTTCTTCTGGTAATTTTATTTGATCATCTTTATCAGGATCATCAAATTCAAAATCGTTTTCCTCTGAAATGATAGACTTTATTTCACCACTAAATATCTCAGAGTACATCTTAGACTGAATTTCTTTTACTTCTTGTAATTTAATTGATACCGTTGGTAAACTTTCAACTTGTGATATGTTTTCTATTTGTTTTACTTGATTTAATGTCAAAACAAGAGGAAATTCTTGTAAATTCTTTGTAATAAGATTAGTAAATTCTTTAGGATTTTCTTTTGACAAAATATAATTTAATGTATCTGGTTGAATAAAAGTACCATGCTCTGAGAATGATTTTATTATTGAGTTCATGTATAATATCCCATCAAAAACAATTCCAATTATCTATATACAAAAACATGGTTTTTAGTATTGCGGTCAAAAAAAAAATATTTCCAATTATAAAAAAATATCAAATATATAAATTTTTCTATAAATTTAGTCGTTTTTCAACGTAAAATCAAGATTCTTACAAAGAGTAATTTTAGTAACAAAATTCATAAAAAAAATATCAATATTTTTGGAAAGAAATATAAAAGATGACAAACATTAAAATAGACAAGAAAAAGGAAAAAACTACATGATAAGCATAAGAATCTACCAAAAAGGAAATGACCTCCTATTGGGAGCATGCGATGAAAAACTATTAGGAAAAAAATTCGAAGATGGAAAATTCCAGATAGAGATAAAAAGAGAATTCTATGATGGTGAAAGAATAACTCCTGAAGTTCTAAAGAAACTATTAGGAGATGCAACTATTGCAAATCTTGTAGGAAAAGATACAATTAAATGTGCAATAGAAGCAGGATATGTAGATCCAGATTGTATTATAAAAATTAAAGGTGTACCACACGCTCAAATGGTTAGGATGCGGCAATAGATTTTTTAATTTCATTAATTTTATCGATCATATTTTCAAAATGACTGCCTTTCCAATATATCTTATTACACTTTTTACAATACCAAAATTTCTCGTTGTTATCATAGACTTTTTTTGGTATTTTTCCTTCGACCTTATCTTTTTTAATTTCATCTACTGAAGTATTACATAAAATGCATCTAGATAGGACTTTTCTTGAATCAATTTCTCTATCAGATATTACTTTTCTAATTTGGTCATTGATGTCTGTTGTTTTTATCTCAATTGTTTCTACATTTTCTCTTCTTGCCCTATGTATAAGTGTTTTATCTCTCGTAATTAGAATACGATTTTCTTTACTACAAATATCAATTAGTTCTTTATCATCCGTCTCCCTATTTGCATAAAAAGTATCAAAACCATAAATACGCATCCACTTTGCAAGTGTACCAAGCATTTGATCGCATAAAAATTTCATTTTATCATTTTGAAATGAAAAAGAACACCTGGTCCTAATCTACTTACTTTGACAATCTCAAGAGAAATTAACTCATCAATACTTTTTATTCCTTTCCCATTTGCCATTGTAGGGGTTTTGATTCCACCAATTATTAATGGAGCCATATATACATAAAAATCGTCTACTAACCTTTTATTCAAAAAGGTCCAAATGATAGTGCTACCACCTTCAACCATTAAGGTTTTTATTTTAAGATTATAAAGTAATTCTAGTAAACTTCCTAAATCAATTTGACCCTCCTCATCAGTCTTACATTGAATTACTTTAACATTATCATTGAATTTCTTACTGCATTTTTTTGAAGTAATAATTAATGTTTTTGCAAGATCATTTACTGCAAGAGCATCTACTGGGGTTCTACAGTTAGAATCTAAAATAATTCTAATAGGTTGATTTGGATTATTCACATATTTTTCTTTAACAGTAAGTTTTGGATCATCAGATAAAATAGTTTCAATCCCAACAAGAACAGCATCAGATTCATTTCTTAATTTATACATTCTTTCAATATCATCATCGGAAGATATTCTTAACTGCTTTCTTGTTGGCAAAGCAACCTTTCCATCAGCAGACATCGCACAATTTACAATCACGTGTGGTCTGTTCATATCTCTCACTTTGGATATAGAGGGCAATCTTTTTTGCTTTCAGGACAAATACCCTTACTTTTACATGTAGGTCCTGCATTTTTAAAAATTGTAGGAGCTACTAGTTTTACTTCTTTTAACATTTTATTTGCTAGTTGTCTAATCTCCCATTGTGCATGTTGACAACATCTCAGTTCAAAAAAATTGAGTAAAGATCGAGCATTCATAGTTACAATAATGTTTGTACATGTAGCATTTGGAAGAACATATCTAGAATCTTCCATTGGAATATCTAAATCAAGAAGTTTATTATATTCCTTCCAGATATTTTCCATTGTTGCATCGTATGCTTTTTTCATTTCCTTGTTTTTAGCAATTTTTGGTGGAGTAACATAATTTGGCTCATTTAAATTCACATATCGCTGACTTTGCTGAGCATAACTTGCTATGCGATGTCTTACAAGTTGATGAGTAAGAGATCTGCTAACATCACTTATCGCAAAACTAAAACTAGTATGTTCTATCACACTGGTATGTCCTAGACTCATAACATGTTCAAGTATTCCTTTTAATTCTTTATCTGAACTTTTATTCAAATCTTCAGGTTTAGATTTACTATGTGTAAGTTTAGCCGCCATAGCAGGTAATTTTTCAGGTTTAGGAGTAAAACCTATTATTTTTACATTCATTTAATGACTCCCATCATCCGATACAATATGTGTTTTTATTATTTTTGAGATAAGTAAACTAATAAAAACTATTTAATTTTTTAATTAAACCATAATCTTTTAAAAAGGATTAGAATTACAGTGAGACATATACGGGCATGTAAGGGAGGAAAAATATGCTAGCATTTGTTGTGACAACTATCCTCAGTTTTATAATATATCTTATATTAACAACAGGTAGTGGAACTGATATTGTAATATTGAATAAAGATTTTTTAAGCTGGAGCTTTGAAGAAATTATAATTGGAATTGTACTCTCTGTAATTGTTGGAATTATTGCAAAAAAATTATTTGTGAAAAAGAATTTCAGAATGGCAAATCCAATTAGATGGTTCAGGTTTATTGCTTTTATTATTGGTCCTTTTTTCGTTGGTATGGCAAAAGCAAATATTGATGTTGCATATCGAGTGATAACTGGAAAAATAAATCCGGGTATTGTAAAAATATCTCCTAATCTTAAAACAGACCTTGGAATCACAATGCTCGCAAATTCTATAACGCTAACACCTGGAACTTTAAGTGTTGATATAGATGAGGATAAAAATGATCTTTATATCCATTGGATAAACGTTAAAAAGGAAGCGCTTAAGAAAAAACCTGTTGATTGTAAATATATTTGTGGGCAATTTCCCAGATGGATTAGGAGGATTGCAGAATGATCGAGATCGAGCCTATCTATCTGACTGTTTTAGGATTACTTATACTTTCTATTACATTATGTATAATACGAGTTTTCAAAGGACCAACTGCTCCTGATAGAGTTGTTGGTTTAGATACAATCAATACACTTGTTATTGTTGGCATGCTTGTATTTGGAATTGCGACAAGATCAGTAATTTACATAGATGTTGCTATTGTATATGCTTTATTATCTTATATCTCAACACTTTTTATTGCAAAATATTTAGAAGGAGGGGAGTTCTAGATGCTATCTGAAATTGTTGACATTATTGTTTATATCCTACTTGCTATTGGAGTTTTTTTTAATCTTTTAGCAGGTTTAGGATTACTCCGTTTCCCTGATGTATATACTAGACTTCACGCTGGAACAAAATGTACTACATTTGGTGCGATTTTCATTTGTGGTTCAATAATTCTATTAGGTTTGAAAATGTGGTTTCAGGGAAGTTCAGATGGCTCTGTTTTAGCAATTCACACTGCAGGAGCATTGATTGCGATTCTAATTACTAATCCAACGGGTGCTCATGCAATAGCTCGAGCTGCCCATCGTAGTGGAGTAAAACCTGTCGGAGCTGTTGTAGATGATCTAGAAGGAAAACCAGCTAGAAAAAGTGCACCTATGAAAAAGGGGGCGGATAAATAATGGTAGTAGATACAATGATAAATATTATTCATATAGTTGTGCCAATTTTAATTGTTGTAGCTTCTTTCTATGCCATTTATCTGAAGGATCTTATTGCAGCTGCTATTGCCGTATCAGCTATGAGTCTGTTGTTATCATTAGAATTTTACATTTTACAGGCACCTGACGTAGCAATAGCCGAGGCAGGGATTGGAGCCTGTCTTACTACTGCGATCCTAATTATTTCTATTAGAGCTACTAACAGAGAGGAGGAAGTCTAATGTCAGGAAGAAATTTTGCAGCTATAATATTCTTTGCAATAGTTGCTGTATTTCTTGTATTTAGTGCTCTTATGATGCATCCATTTGGGGAATTTGATGAAGAGCATTACCCTGAAATGGATCAATATATTATCGATAATACTCAAAATGAAACTGGAGCTGATAATGGAGTAACAGGTGTTGTGTTTGATTATCGAGGTTTTGATACACTTGGTGAAGCAACTGTATTATTTACTGCTGTTGCAGGTGTTATAATTCTGTTCAGGAGGTTGAAGAAATGAGTGGGATGTCAAGGATTGTTAAAACAATTACAAATGTTGCATTCCCTTTTGTTATGATATATGGACTTTACGTTATTGCTCATGGGCATTTAACTCCAGGTGGTGGTTTTCAAGGTGGTGCTGTTGTTGCTTCTGGTTTAGCAATGATTCTTGTTGCATATGGATCAATATGGGTAGTAGGTAAAGTAAAAGAAAAACATCTCTCGGTACTTGAAAGTCTTGGGGCAATTGGTTTTATTAGTCTTGCATTTTTTGGGATATTACTAGTTTATCTTTACTCAAGCTTTGAAGGTACTTTTTTCAGTAATTTTCTAATTGGTCAAGATACTATTCCAATTTTTAATGAGATTGGAAAAGGTCTTGCAAACATAAACACAGCAGGTATTATTCCTCTTATGAATTTTGCAGTAGGTCTGAAAGTAATTGCAGGATTGTTTGTAATTGTACTAGTTATGGCATATTCAACTAGAATAAAGGAGGGCAAATGAAATGATATACAACATTCCTTATATTGCAGTAGTTGCATTGATAATGATAGGACTCTATGCTGTGGTATTCAAGAGAAATCTTATCAAAATAGTCATTGGGATTCTACTTATTGAAAACGGTGTTAACCTTTTTTTAATCACCCTTGCTTTTAGACAGGATAGCATAGCTCCTATTTATCGTGGAACAGGTAGTAGATTGATGTCTCTACCAGTTCCTCATGCATTGACACTAACAAGTATTGTAATTGGAGTTGCTGTCCTTGCTTTAATGTTATCCCTTATTATTCACATATATAGACATTATGGGACATTGGATGCTAGAAAAATAGGGAGGGAAGAAGAATGAACATAATAGACGATATAATACTTCACTCTCCAGCACTGATTGTTGCTATACCTCTACTTGGTGCTTTTCTAACGCCATTAATAAGTAAAATAAATGATAAAGTAAGAAACGTATTTGTTATATCCATAGTACTATTTACAAGCGCAATTGTTTTACTACTTGCTAATGATATTTATTCAGCATGCGGTAAAATTCATACATATGTTTTTGGCGGAACTGCAGCAATTACAGAAGGCGGTTTTGCAGTTAGAATTCTGTTTGAAGTTGATGGATTGAATATCTTTATGGCAATAATTACTACTATTTTAGCGATATCAGGTGTAATTTATTCCTGGGCATTTATGAAGGAAAATACTGGACTTGACAAGTACTATACACTTTATCTTTTAATGATTGCAGGTATGTTTGGTATGATTCTCACAGGTGATATGTTCAACTTCTTTGTATTCCTAGAGATAACCTCAATTGCATCCTGTGCTCTTATTGCATTTTGGACAAGCAAAGGAAAGGCGGTAGATGCAGGATTTAAATATATAGTAATTAGTGCAATAGGTGCTCTCTTTATTTTGTTTGCAATTGCTATACTGTACGGACAATATAATGCTTTAAATATGGCAGTTCTAGCAAGTAACATCCAGTTCTCCTTCTTGGATAAAATCGCACTTGTTATACTCATTTCAGGTCTTGCAATGAAAGCAGGTATAGTACCTATGCATATGTGGCTTCCAGATGCATATGGACGAGCTCCAGCGTCAGTTACCTTAATTTTAGTTGGTGTTACTCAAGCAAGCCTATATGGTGCATTAAGAATGATTTTTACGGTTTATGGAGGAAAATTAACCACTACAATTAACCAAATTGGAGATGTAAATATTGATTTAAACCTTCTTTTAGGTATATTCATAGTTGGATTAGCACTAGTCACAATATTTATAGGCGTGCTTATGGCACTTAAAGAAAATAATTTCAAAAGGATGATAGCATTTGCAGCAGTAGCAGAGATTGGTTATATAATCCTTGCAATAGGTGCGGCACTTACAACAGTATTTTCAGCAACCGATCCCAGAACTGGAATCATGGCATTAAAAGGAGGAATATTTCACATATTAAATGATGCATTGGATATTGGATTGCTGTTTCTTGTAGCTGGCGCAATATACTATGCAACTAAAGAAACCTCGTTAAATCGGTTAGGTGGACTTGCAAGAAATATGAAATATACAACAATATTTTTCTTGATAGGTCTCCTTGCTGTTTCAGGTATGCCACCAATGAATGGTTTTGCTTCAAAATT
Source organism: Thermoplasmatales archaeon (assembly GCA_030672305.1). Lineage (GTDB taxonomy): Archaea > Thermoplasmatota > E2 > DHVEG-1 > DHVEG-1 > SG8-52-3. Next base: position 25,732 of record DAOVGR010000035.1, read on the forward strand.
GATGATATATGAATCAACTTATCAAGTGAACCCTATCTTATCAATAATTGCTATTTTATGTAGCATACTACTCCTTGCAGTTTTTGTGAAAGTATTTCACTCAGCATTTCTAGGGCCAAAATTACCTAAATTTGATAATGTAAAAGAAGTACCGAAAAGTATGCTACTAGCAATGGGAATTATTGCATGTATAATTATTTTCATTGGATTATTCCCAGATTTAGTTGTTAACAATATCGTGCAACCAGCAGTAAACGCACTTACAAATAACTCGAATTATATAAATAATGTTATAGGAGGAATTTAACCATGATAGAGATTCAAGATTTCTTAAGAACATTAGGAACCAATAGCGGTTTTTGGAATCCTTTAGTTTGGGGAATTATTATAGTTATTGCGCTTCTTATAGCATATATTATTCGTGGCCGTGGTAAAAAAGAATATAAAAAACAAACTGAACAAACAAAGGTCTTTTTATCAGGAAATCCAGAACTAGAAAAGGAAGAAATGCATATTAAAGCAAGTAATGTTTACTGGGGTTTCATGGAGTCTTTTAAATGGCTCTATACTGGTTTAGAAAAAATGCACACAGGAAACGTTAGTGATTACATTCTATGGTTTGTTGTAGTAATTGGAATTTTTTTCATAATCTTGGGGGTGATCTAAGTGCTTGAGCTCCAAGAAATAATTAGAACAGTAATGATAATTATACTAAGTACAGTTGTACTTGCTTTATTTGGAATTTTCTTTGGTTTGTTATATAAAGGTATAGACCGTAAAATCTCTGCGCATATGCAAGGTAGAATAGGACCTCCAATACGCCAACCATTCAGAGATGTCGGAAAATTATTTACAAAGGAAAACATAATCCCCGAGAATGCAGTTCCTTGGGTTTTCAATCTTGCACCACTTATTGGTCTTGTAGGTACAATTTCTATACTCCTTTATCTGCCGATAGGTGGCTTTCGACCATTAGCATCTGTTGAAGGAGAAATCATTTTTGGAGATCTTATCTTAGTACTGTACTTACTTATGATTCCATCATTAGCTCTTGTTATTGGCGGTTTTGCATCTGGTTCACCATATGCAACAATTGGTGCACAGAGAGAAATGGCAACGATGATTGCTTATGAATTTCCTCTTGCAATAATCATTATTACAATTGCATGGAAACTAGGAAGTATTGCTGCTGGAGGATTAGGAGTTGAAAATGCATTTACCCTTACAGCGATTACTGCAAATCCAGTTTGGAATGCTGTAGGACCTCTAGGTTTCATTGGACTCATTCTCTTGCTACTTGTCTTAATAATTGTGACCCCTGCGGAACTGTCAAAGATACCATTTGATGCTCCAGAAGCTGAAACTGAAATAGGTGGTGGTTTACTTGTGGAATATTCAGGTAGAAACTTGGCTATGTTTTATCTTACAGATGCTGTAAAAACTGTGGTTATGGCATCAATTATAGTTGCATTATTTTTCCCCTATAATCTATCCCCTTTATTAGGTTTAGAAAGTATTCCTGCATATATCTTGGACTTCATATTTTTCCTGATTAAAATATTGATAATAATAGTATTTTCAGTATCACTAATTAGAGTTTCAGTTGCACGTTTAAAAATTGATCAAATTGTTTATACCTATTGGGTTCCCTTAACACTTATAGCTCTAGTTGGATTAATATGCATTATGTGGGATGGAACAATGATGGAGAGCTATGGGTGGCCTAAGATAGTAGAAATATTTGGTCTTATCTAAAGTAATCAGCAACATAACAATCTTAAAGGATTTTATCATTCAAGGGGACTAGACTAAATTATGGAGAAATTCAACACTTTAGATAAAATTGTGGCTTCATTTTTTTTTATAATTCCAGTAATTCTTGTAATCATTGGAATTTCATTATTTGATTATCCTTTATCACAAGAAATTGAGTTTTTTTTATCAATTCCTCTGTTTAGCAGTCTTGTTATTCTATTGATTGGATTTATAACAAAAAAGAAAGGATTGAGCAATAGACTTAAAATAGTTGGATGGAGTCTCTTTGCGTTTTTCTGGTCAACCCAACCTAATACTCTTTATTTTGGTGAAGATGGTGATATTGTAAATGCTTTTATAGCAGTTATTGGAGTTTTTATAATTTTTTATCTGGCATATCATGAATGGCTATCAATCAAAATAAAGGAAGAATTAAATTGTTTAAATTGGGCAGCAGGGGTAGCAGCGATAGCTGGAATTATATATTTTGGTATTGAATTAACACCCTTGGCTATGTGGCTTAGAGAAGTAGTCGCTGCTCAAAGTGGAGTCCTACTTAATATTTTTACAGGCGAAGTGATAATAGATGGAGTTAATATTAGTTATAAACTTGCACATATAGAGCTAATATTTGCATGTACTGCAGTTCAATCTATGGTTCTTTTTATTGGTATGATACTACCACTGATAAAAGTTAATATCAGGAAGAAATTTTATGGTTTAATAGTAACAGTTGTGCCAATATACTTTTTGAATTTGATAAGGAATGCTCTTGTCATTTATCTTACGGGTGAATATGGCCCTGAATTTTTTAACACAGCCCATAATGTTATTGGAAAAGGGGGAAGTTTGATTGCATTAGTTATTTTGCTATTTATTGTTATTAAAATCCTTCCTGAAGTTTTTGATGAAATAATATATCTTACAGATCTTTACAAAAGAAAAGGACCGTTTGAAAGATTTCTTAAAATAATCTGGAGAAAAAAATAGCATGAATATTGCTAAAGGTTCAAAGTTCTGGATTCTTAGTTCTTTTATTGCATTTATCTTCTTTTTTATTCTATTTATTTTTTTTAGGGATGAGGTTATTGGTGCAATTTTTCTTTTAATATCAACGGTTACTTTTTTAAAAACTATTATTTTGATAATCTTTTTTAGAGATCCTGACAGAAATATTGGAAATGGAATTATTGCTTGTGCTGATGGAAGAATTAGAGAAATTAGCAATATAAAAGATAATGATGTTGGAGATTGCACCAGGATTTCTACATTTATGAATGTATATAATGTTCATGTTAATCGAATGCCTATTGATGGAACTATAAAAAATATTGTTCATACTTCTGGATTTCATCTTCCTGCTTTTAAAAAAGAATCAGAGAAAAATGAACAAGTAATAATTACAGCCGAGACAAAAATTGGTATTATAAAGATAATACAGATTGCAGGAACACTGGCTCGTCGTATTGTCCCTTATATTCAAAAAGGAAACAAGTTGAAAAAGGGTGAAAAGATTGGAATAATTAGGTTTGGTTCTAGAGTAGATGTATATTTACCAACTATAAGTATAAAAGATATATTAGTTAAAAGAGGAGAAATGGTTAAGGCAGGGGAGAATACAATTGCAGAAGTCAATGATTAAATTAATTTCAGTTGCTGATATAGTTTCACTTACCAATGCTATTTTTGGTTTTCTTGCTATTCTTTTTCTTATTTCAGATTTAATTTCCAATGAGGAAATGAAATTGAGAGTTTCTTTTTCTTTTATACTTCTTGCATTACTTGCAGATGGCTTGGATGGTATTGTAGCAAGAAAAACAAGAATTAGTGATATTGGAGAATATTTAGAATCAATTGCGGATATGACCTCTCTAATTATTGCTCCAGCGATTTTTATTTACTTTGTCTACCATAATTTAGTGTCATTCTGTATTTATAATCATATATATCTTATGATAGCTCTAGTTTTATTTTTAACACTTGGAGCCTTAAGACTTGCCTCTTTTCATATAATGAAAAATAAGAAATTTTTTCTTGGCCTTCCAGCTTCAGTAAGTACAATAATTTTACTAATATTGGCATTTTTTGAAGTTAAATTCATTTTTATTTTATCAGCAATCATTTTAATTTCGCTAGCAATGATTACAAATATTCGTTTTCCTAAACCTGTATTTAAAATTAATGTGATAGCTGCTATTCTTATTATTTTAACAATAATTGTTGGGAAAAATTTCTATGGTTTTGCCCCTATTCTCCTTATCACAGCAATAGTTATATATTCAATTATTGGACCAGTTTATAGAAAAATTTTTGTAAAAAAACTATAAAAACATTTCTAAACAGAAAACGCATTACAGGTAGTTATTTATGGACGATATACCAAAGATTGGTATCACTGGTATGCCTAGTGTGGGTAAAACCGATACGCTTTTAAAAATAATAAAATCCCTTGAAGAACATGGTTATACAGTCGAGGGGATGATAACGGAGCCTATTGTTAAGAAGAAAAAACGTGTAGGTTTTTACGTTACAGATTGGCAAACCAAAGAACGAGAAGTTTTTGCTCATGTTGATTTTGAGATGAAAGAAAAAGTTGGTAAGTATGGTGTAGATATTGGTGCCTTAGATAGAATTGGTGTACCTGCCATTGAAAAGGCTATTCTTGATGAAAATGTTAATATAATTGTAATTGATGAAATTGGTAAAATGGAGATGCTTTCTGAAAATTTTTGCATGATGGTAATTGAAGCCTTAGATTCTGATAAGCCAATAATGGTTACACTTCACAAGAAATCAAGAACCCCTCTTCTTCAGGATGTTCGCCGTCGTGATGATATTAGAATTTTAGAAGTTACACCTGTTAACCGTAATTTACTTCCATATAAAATCGAAAAGATAATGGAAGAAAAATTACCCCCCTTATTTTAAATATGAAAAAAACTCCAACTATTGAAAATATTATTGAAGGTAAAACTAATATTTTGGTCTATAAGAGTAAACAATCAAAAAAAGGTCCTGGTTCAAAGGATGATCTTCCTTTTTATAACCCATCCATGGAACTCAATAGAGATCTATCTATACTTGTTTGTCAATGGTTTGTAAATAATAGTAAGAAAAATCTGAATTTATTAGATGGCCTTGCTGCATCTGGTATTCGTGGTCTCAGATTTGCAAATGAGGTTGTTGGAAATTTTGACATAACTGTTAATGATTGGAATCCTGATGCTTATGAGCTAGTAAAAAAGAATATTAAAAATTTGAAACTGAAAAATATTGTAGCTATTAATAGAAATCTTAATACTATACTTTTGGAAAATAAATTCGATTACATTGATATTGATCCATTTGGTTCACCTGTTTATTTTATCGATTTAGCGATGCGAAGTATATGTAATGATGGAATAATTGCATGTACTGCAACTGATACGGCTACTCTTTGTGGTACATATCCTAAGGTTTGTTTACGTAGATATGGTGCTATTCCATATCATTCTATAGCAATGAAAGAAACTGGACTTCGTATACTTCTTGGTTTTATCTGCAGAGAAGCAGGAAAATATGACAAAGCAATCAAACCTTTAGTAAGCTATTGTACAGATCATTACTTTAGGGCATATATCCAAGTTATAAATGGAACCAGTAGAGCGAATGATTCAATGAAGAATTATTCAATTATAAAATCAAATAATCTTTTTTCTTTAAAAAATGAAAATGTGGATATCGGTCCTCTCTGGACCGGGAAACTTCAAAATAAAAAAATATTAGCTGAATTTAGAACAATGCTTTTCGAAACACATTTAAACACAAAAAATGAACTTTGGAAATTATTGGATTTACTAGAAGAAGAGGCTGATGCACCTATCTTCTTTTATACAACAGATAAACTAGCATCTCTTTTAAAAAAATCTCCTCCCAAAATGGAAACTATTTTTAAAAAATTACAAGAAAAAGGTTATAATGTTTATAGGACTCATTTTAGTTCTACAGGGTTTAAAACCAATGCTCCAAAATCCGAAATAGAAAAAGTGTATAAATAAAATCCAATATTAGGGGATGAGAGTATATGGCTAAAAAACTAAGAGTTGGTGTTTTAGCATCTGGAGGAGGAACTGATCTTCAAAGTATTATTGATGCTTCTAAAAAAGGAATGATTGATGCAGAAGTTATAGTTGTCATTAGTGAGTATGAAGATGCAAATGCACTTAAAAGAGCTCAGAATTCTAAAATTAATGCCTTTTTTATTGATCCAAAAGGAATAGAAAAAGAGGATTTTGATAAGAAAATCGATAAAATTCTTGAGGAAAACAATATAGAACTTGTAATTGGAGCAGGTTATATGAGAATGCTGAGTTCTTGTTTTGTAAAAAAATGGTATGGTAGATTAATTAATATTCATCCTGCTCTTCTTCCATCATTTAAAGGTACAGATGGACAGTTTGATGCTTTAAATTATGGTGTAAAGATAACGGGTTGTACTACTCATTTCATGGATGAAAAAATGGATCATGGTCCAATTATATTACAAGCAGCAGTAAAGGTGATGCCTGGTGATGATAGGGAGAAACTTGCACATCGTATACTTGAGGTTGAACACCAGATTCTACCTAGAACTGTTGATCTATTTGCTCAGAAACGTCTGAAAATTGATGGAAGAAGGATTACAATAAAAAAAGGGGATAGTTGGAAGGATAAATACAAAGTTTTTCCTAATGTGATGTACTCAGAGGGATATTAGCGATATATGAATTACAAAAAATGTATTGATTGGCTTAATTCTTTTGAAAAATTTGGTATTAAACTAGGATTAGAAAGAATTAAACATATCTGTAAAAAACTTGGAAATCCACAGAATAGCTACAAGATAGTTCATGTTGGCGGAACTAATGGTAAGGGCTCAGTTTGTAGATTTTTGGAATCTGCTCTTGTGACTAGTGGATATAAGGTTGGAACTTATACTTCTCCGCATCTTCAAAGATTTTCAGAGCGTATTGTTGTAAACAAAAAAGAGATTTCAGAAGCAGAAATTGTAAAACTTGTAGAAAAGATAAAACCTAAAATTGATGAGATGACAAATGAAAATAATACACCTACTTATTTTGAGATTGTTACAGCTATGGCTTTTCAATATTTTAAGGATAAGAATGTAGATTTTGCAATAATTGAGGTAGGTCTCGGTGGGCGATATGATGCAACAAATATTGTTAATCCAATGGTTACGATAATTACAAATGTCTCCTATGAACATCAAAACATACTTGGAGATAAAATAGAGGAAATATCTTTTGAAAAAGCAGGTATTATAAAAAAAGAAATTCCAATTATTACTGCGGCTACAGGAAAAGCACTTGACGTAATAAAAAAAATTTCCTTAGAAAATAATTCAACAATAACTATAATCGATAGTAACTCCCGGAAAAAAATTAGGAATGGATTAGACTTTCAAGAATATCAAGTTAATGGATCTTTTAAAGAATACAATGTGAAAACATCTATGATTGGTAACCATCAAGGAGAAAATGTGGCTATAACAATAACTGCAATTGAAACTCTTCAGATGAATGGTGTGTATATAACAGATGAAAGTATTATTGAATCATTTTTAAAGACAAATAACCCTGGAAGAATGGAAATAGTTGGTTTTAAACCAATAATTCTTCTTGATGGGGCTCATAATGTCGCAGGAATGACCTCTCTAAAAATTTCTTTAAAAGAGAATTTTCTTTATAAAAAGTTAATACTTATTATTGGAATTCTCTCAGATAAAGATATACAAGCAATTTTAGATATAATTACTCCTGTTGCTGATATAATTATTGTCACTAAATCACAAACTAGTAGAGCATTTGATCCTTTTTTATTGAAGGATATGATTGGAAAAAAAGAAGTTATTGTTAAAGAAAAAATATATGATGCAATAAAATATGCAAAAACAATTGCAAAACATAATGACCTAATATGTATAACTGGCTCTCTTTATACTGTTGGAGAAGCAAGAGATTACCGTTTATAAATTCCCAAAAATGTAAATATCATATTTTTATAAATGATTGATTAAAAATGTTTAAAAGTTGGAGTTTAAAATCAACAATAATAGTATTTTTAATTCTATTATTTTGTGTAGCGGTATTACAAGTTTTTATGTTTTTAACTAATCGTTCAATATTAATACATTTTGCATTATCATTTATTGCATTATTTTTAGCATTGCTACTCTTTCATTCGGTAAATATTAGATTAAAAAGACAAAAAAGGTAATAATTTTTTTAAAAAAGAAAAAAGAGAAGGGCTAAAAAATTAAGCCCCAAATATTATTTTTACTATTTGGTATAGCGCTGGGAATTGCTGGAATAGATTCCAGATCAATGCGTTGTGTGATCTAGCTCTTGGTACTTCTACAGATGTATCTATTTTACAGTAGTCAGTTGAATCATCTGCATTGAAAACAGTTATATCACCACTGTAAGTGCCTGTTGTATTCGTTACAACACAGGTTACATCTACAACGACACAGTCACCTTCAGCAACGCCAGTACCAGCGGCAGGTGTAAATGTCCAAGTTCCCCATGTTGGAACAGCTGCAGTATCTACATACCAGTTCAAGTATGATCCAGGATCTCCGCCGTTACAAACATATATTTGTCCAGTAACAGTTGCTCCAGGACCTGCTTGTCCAAAGTTCATACCAACTGGGTCACAGTTGATATCTGGATATACTGGTTCTCCTTCTGCAGTTAATTGAAATGCTAAATCGTTGACAAGATCAGGTGTTGCAGATCCTTCTTGGTATGCGTAGAGATCACCGTCAAATGATCCTGACCACAAAAACCAACAATTATCGTTTCCAGAAGTTTCCTGAATTGATACCCAACCATTTGGTATTAGATCACAGCATGGGTCTAAAATAACTTCCCAGTATATCAATTCAAATGAGCTGTAGAATATTCCAGTATGTATTGGAGTTGGTGCTAAATTTGAATATGTACAGACTGGATTTCCGAGTAAAGCATCCCAGAATATAATTTCGAAAACTTTTCCTTCTGGATCACAAGTAACCCAATTAGTACCATCGTGGTATGCAGCTATTCCCCACCAGTGTATATCACAGATAGGTTCATTAAGGTCCCAGTACTCGTCCCAACAACGATATCCTGGCTCAGCATCACCTGTGTGGAATATCCAACTTTCATCTGGTCCAATTGGTTGCTGATCAAAAATTACAGCGCCAATTGGGCTAGGAATATTTAGTACATTCTCACTAGTAATCCTTGGACCTGTTGCTTTTAAAAATGCTGGATTTGCGTTCTCTTCTACTGTATCTGCTGTTACAGCCACTGATGTGAAAATGAGGGCTACTGCAATCAGCAAAACGCCTGCGCCTTTTATAACATATTTTTTATTTTTTTCCATATTGCTCCCCCTTTGTACTAATGTAATATATGTTCAAGGATATAAACTTTTTTTAAAAATATGTATATTTTAATTAAAATTAAAAAAAATAAGTAAAAAATTTCGAAAAATGTAAAAAGAATTGTAAGTATACTTAAATATCAATGTTTGAAAATCGAAATGGAAAACAGTTAATAATGATTTATGCGGTCATTGCTTTAATAATAACATTTTTATTATCAATTTATCATCTTTCTCCTATTAGTGCTTGGCCAAAAGAGCCTATACTTATTATTATTGCAGCAAATATTGAGTTTTTCTGTATTTTTTATATTTTATATCTACCTTTGAAAATTAAAAGAGGTCAAAAATAATATAGAATGATTTTATTACTTAATTTTCGTGACTGAACATAATCTACATATAATTGAGATAAAGACACTTCAAGATGCAAAGGAAGAAATACGTAAAATAGGTAGTGATTCAGAAAGCATTGAAATAATGGCTCCTAAAGCTATTTTAAAGGTGATTAAACTTGAAAATGTAGTTCTTCAAGATGCAATAATAATCAAACAAGATATGCTTTCGATAGGTGGAGAGGTTGCTGTTCCAAAAAATACCTTTGAGTTACATAAAAAAACTGGTGAAATTTTAGTAATTGGAACTCTTAAACAACTAAGGGACCTTATTATAAAGCTTAATAGACACTATTCAAGATTAAAAAATATCGCAAAACAGCTAGAAATTGTATTAAGGGATGTAAAGTAAATATGTCAAAGCAACTTTTAAATTTCGGAAAAAAAACCTATGTTATGGGAGTCTTGAATGTGACACCTGACTCATTTTCTAATGGCAGTAAATTTTTTTCATTTGATGATGCAGTTGCTCATGCAATTAAAATGGAAAAAGAAGGAGCAGATATAATCGACATTGGTGGAGAATCGACAAGACCAGGCGCAGAAGTTGTATCAAAGGATGAAGAGATGAAACGAATAATCCCTGTAATTGAAGAACTTGTTGATAAGATTAGTATCCCTATATCTATAGACACCTACAAGTCAGATATTGCTATGAACGCATTGGACCTCGGAGTTAGTATGGTTAATGATATAACTGCTCTGCAAGGTGATAATAAATTAGTAAATATTGTGGCTAAATATGACGTTCCAATATGTTTGATGCATATGAAGGGAAATCCTCGAAATATGCAACAAAATCCGAATTATGATGATGTAGTTAAAGAGATACATGATTTCTTAAAAGAACGCGCTGAATATGCAATGTTTCATGATATAAAGAAAGAAAATATAATTATTGATCCTGGGCTTGGCTTTGGTAAAAGAACTGGTCGTGGTGTTGAGGATAATTGCAAGATATTAGGTAGGTTAAATGAATTTAAGACTCTTGGTTTTCCAATTCTTGTTGGGCCATCTAGGAAGACTTTTATTGGAAATGTTTGTGGTGTCAAGCAACAATTGCCTGTTACAGATCGGTTAGAGGGCAGTCTAGCAGCTGCTTGTGTGGCTGTTATGAATGGTGCTGATATTGTTAGAGTTCATGATGTAAAAGAAACTCGTCGATGTGTTGAAATGATCGATTGTATAGTGAGATAGATAATATGAAAGAAAAGGATGTTAAGAAAATTGTTAAGAATAACTATGGTAAAGTCGCGCAAAAAAAAAGGTGTAGCTGTTGTGGACAACAAAGTGATGTTGATATTGCTCTTTCTATTGGTTATACAGATGATGAGATTTCTTTAGCTGCTGATGCAAATCTTGGTCTAGGATGTGGTAACCCTGTTGCACTTTCAAATATAAAACAAGGTGATGTTGTTTTAGATTTGGGTTCTGGTGCTGGTTTTGATGCATTTATTGCGGTAAAAAAAGTTGGTAGCTCTGGTAAGGTAATTGGTATTGATTTTACTGATGAAATGATTAAAAAATCAAGAGATCTCGCTGCTAAGTATGACTATAAAAACGTTGAGTTTAGACTTGGCGATATTGAAAATTTACCTTTTGGAAATGAATCTTTTGATGTTATTATTAGTAATTGTGTGATTAATCTTGCACCTGATAAGCTGAAAGTTTTCAGAGAAGCATACAGGGTTTTGAAAAATGATGGGAGAATGTATGTTTCAGATATTGTTCTATTAGAAGAATTATCTGAAGAACAAAGAAAAAATGAAGAACTAATCACTGGATGTGTTGGTGGAGCTTTACTCAAAGATGATTACCTTAGAATTATTTCTAATTCAGGTTTTAATTACAATATATTAAATGAGGATAAGGATATCTCACGAAGACAATATCAAGGAATTAATCTTGAGAGTTTGAAAGTTAAATTGTTTAAAAAAAAATTAGAGAAGAATTAATCTTCATCTTTGTTTTCTTTATGATCGAATTTTTCGAATTCTTTACCGTGTTTCATACCCCATGGAGCCCATATACCACCTAATATTCCCCCAACTATTAGTAATGAAACTAGGATTATTGCTATATTTTGATAGGCGTCAAAATCTTCTGCAGGAAAATAAAACCAATATATCAAGAACATTATCAATACAAAAGGAATTACAATTGATACAACTACCCTACTTTTAAATCCTGCAGTTTTCATCATTTCTTTTCCTTCTTTTGGCATATTTTTAAGCCCCCATGCGGCCCATGATCCTCCAAGTACTAAGAAAACAACAAGAATTGATATCATGATAATTGCGATATTTCTATAGATGGCGGACTCACCTGCAAAAAAGGCAAGCCAAACAATTACAAAAATTAACCAGCCAATAGCCATTCCAATAGATAACGATATTCTCCAGCCTGATGGATTTGGAAAATTTTCATTATTCATTTTTTACTTCCCTCACATCTTGAAACTAATAGCATCTTTTTGTTTATAAAACCAATCCATGTAGAAAAAAACATTAAGCAAAACTGGATTCTCCGATTGTGAAAACCATGGATGATCCAATATGTCCTCTTGATTACCGTTATGGTAGAAAAGAGTTAAAGGAAATATTTGGAGAGAAACGTCGACTTGAGTATTTATTAGAGGTAGAGGCAGCTCTTTCTCGTGCGCATGCTACCGTTGGTAATATTCCAAAAAGTGCTGCTGATGAAATAACAAAGAAGGCTTCTACAAAATTTGTTAATGTTGAAAGGGTAAAAAAAATAGAGCAAGAAACAAAACATGACATTATGGCTGTCACAAGAGCACTTGCTGAAGTTTGTGTTGGAGATGCGGGTAAATATATTCATCTTGGGGCAACTAGTTATGATATTGTCGATACTGCAAATGCCCTTCAAATCGCTGAGTCTACAGAATATATTAGGAAAGATCTAAAGGACCTTCGTAACACACTTCTAAGTCTTGCAAAGAAACATAAAAAAACAGTAATGGTTGGTAGAACTCATGGCCAACATACTATTCCTATCACCTTTGGTCTTAAAATGGCAGGGTATGCAATAGAAATCGAGCGGCATATGGAAAGATTGTTTGAATCAAAAAGTCGTCTTTTAATTGGGAAACTTTCTGGCGCTGTTGGAACAGGTGCGGCTCTTGGTAAAAATGCATTTAAGCTTCAGGAGGAAATGCTAAAAGAGCTTAGACTAGGAATTGAAGATGTTGCAACACAGATTGTTTGTCGTGATCGTTACAATGAATTGTTAGGAGTTCTATGTAATATATCAACGAGTGTAGAAAAGTATGCAACAGAAATTCGTAATTTGCAAAGAGATGAAATAGGTGAGGTAGCAGAGGCATTTGAAGCAAAAAAACAAGTTGGATCTTCAACAATGCCCCATAAGAAAAATCCAATAACATGTGAACAAATCTGTGGTCTTGCAAGAATTGTCCGAGGATTTATTATTCCAACATATGAAAATTCTATCCAATGGCACGAACGTGATCTTTGTAATTCATCATCAGAGCGCTTTATTATTCCGCATTCACTGATTTTAACTGATTGGATTTTATATCAGATGAATACCGTTTTTAGGAATCTAAAAGTTTTTCCAGAACGAATGAAAAAAAATCTTGAGATTTCTAAAGGGTTGCCAATGGCTGAATCACTTATGACAACTCTAATTGGTAAAGGGATAGGACGCGGGGATGCACATGAGCTGATGAGGAAAATATCATTAAAGGCTGCTTCTGAGAATAAATCATTAAAGGAAGTATTTATCCAGGAAAATAAGAAATTAAAACTTCTCACTGAAAAAGATATAAATTATGCCCTTAAACCTGAGAACTATCTTGGGGCTACTGAAAAGATTATTGATAGGGTTATCAAAAGACTTGAGAGATAGGATAATATGGATAAATTAGAACGGTTGACTGCAAATTCCGAAGAAATTGTAACAATAGAAGAATTGAAATCAGTTCTTAATAAAGATAGACCTAAAGCTTACATTGGTTTTGAACCCTCTGGTACTGTTCATCTTGGATGGAAAATCTGTACAAATAAGATTAAGGATTTCCTCGATTGTGGTTTAGATTTCACTATTCTTCTTGCAGATTGGCATGCATATATCAATGATAAACTAGGCGGGGATATTGAGAAAATCAAACTATGTGGTAAATATATGGAAGACTGTTTTGCTGCAATGGGAATTGAAAGAGACAAAGTAAAATTTGTCTATGCAAGTGATTATGTTGGTGATCCTAAGTATTGGGAGCTTGTTTTAAGAACTTCTAAGGCTACTTCTATTGCTCGTGTTAAAAGGGCAATGGATATTATGGGTAGAGACGAAAAAGAAGCAGATAAAGACCTATCAAAGCTATTTTATCCTACAATGCAGGTGTCTGATATATTTTACCTTGATCTAGATGTTGCATATGGAGGTATGGATCAACGACATGCTCATATGCTTGCCCGTGATATTTCTAAAAAAATAGGTAGAAAACCACCTGTAGCAATTCATACCCCTCTTCTAACTAGTTTACAAGCAGGAGGTAGAATGAATCCAGTTGAAGTAAAGATGAGCAAGAGTAAACCTGATTCTATGATTTCAATACATGACGAACCTGAAATAGTAAAAAGAAAAATTAGCAAAGCATTTTGCCCAGAAAAGCAAGTTGAGAACAATCCAATTCTTGAAATATGTAAATATGTAATTTTTCCAGATCTTAAAGGTGAAAAATTTTTAATTAAAAGACCTGAAAAGTTTGGTAGAAATCTTGAATTTAACTCATACTATGAGCTTGAAAAAGTCTATGCATCAGATCTTCATCCACTAGATTTAAAAAATGCTACAACAGATTATATAAATAAAATTCTTGAACCAGTCCACAGATATTTTGAAAAGCATTCTGAGAACTATAATAACATGAAGAAGTTAGGAATATTAACTGGCTGATTTGTATTTCAGAGATAAGATTTGTGAGGATATTTTTATAGATACATATAACAGTAATAATTCAGATAGTAGGATTATTATATACAGAATAATTGGATAGGCAAAAACTCGTTCTATCATATTAGCAACAACTGATACAGAGCCTAGAATTACAAAAAGTATCATTGATACACTATACAGAAGCATTATATCTGATTTTTTTCCAACATATTTAACTCCCAAAGGCAAAGATATAATTATGCCAGCAATATATGAAAAAATCAGAAAAAAGACAAGAAAAACAATTTGATCAAATCCAATAAATATTGTGATGTATGGAATAAATGGAATCGCTGTTAAGAAGCATAAAGAAAGTGATGATACTTTACCAAATATAATATTGTCATTTTTCACGGGCATATGTCTTAATATCCACATTGTTTTTTCTTCATTTAAAAAAAGATTCAAAGCTGGAAATACACCTGTATACATAATTACAACATAAATCCCAAGAAACAGAAACATTGATGGTAAAAGACCTCCGATTTGATTTCGTATAGCCTCTGGAATTAGAATTTCATCACCATAAACAAAGAGATATCCTGAAAACAAACCCGTTGAAACAGATGTAAAAACAAAACTGAATAATAATTTATCTCGCCATAAAACTGTTGTTTCTCGATAAAAAAATGCTTTTATCGTGTTTCGGATTTTAATCTGAGATTTATCTTTTACTCTTTCTTTTCTTTTGCTAAAAAGATGAGATTCCATACTGTTTTTAATACTCCAAACAACATGAATTATTGCTAAAGGAAGAGTGAAAATAACATATATAGGTTCTCCAACTTGGAAATAAAATCCCAATAAAATTAACGTTGGAAGAAGCCTATATCTTTTTGGTGAGAAAAAGTTTATAGAGATTGTACATCCTAAACAAACAGCTACAATTACACCGAAAGTGAAATATAGATATTCTAGAGGGTATCCAACATTTACACCAAAAGTAATAAGAGCTACTAGAAATAAACAAGAAAAAGAAAACCAAATGATTAATTCAATTAGAAAAACTGCAATGAAAATCTCAGCTATCGTCTTTGTTTGATTAACCTGCGTAGAAAGTGAATATGACAGTGAGGATGATTTGATAAAATTATTATAAAAATCAGCTACTGCTTTTAATAAAAACATAAAAAAAACAGTAAAAAAAACATCTTCAAGACTGATATTTAAATTTATATCGATATTTATGAAGAAAAAAGTAGCATAGGCAAATATGAAAATTGAAAAAATAATCGTTCCAGAAAATATAAAGTAAAGAATTGGTGCTTCTCGCATTTTATTAATAAGACTTCTTGAGTTTTCAGTTATTATTACTTTTGTTGTTTCAAACATTTTTTTCATCCTTGATGTGGAAGTATGCTTCTTCAACACTCCCATATTTTGATAAAAGCTTTGATACCTCATTAAAAAGTATAACTTTTCCGCTCATAATAATATAAACATTATCAGCAATCTGTTCTACTAATTGTGATGAATGAGTGGCTATTATTGTGCTACCTTTTTTTTGTTTTATAAAATCTTGTATTGCTCTTGAAGTCATTGGATCAAGGCCATAGACGGGTTCGTCTAACAATAGATTTTTTGGATTGTGCATTATTGCCGATGTAACTGATATTTTTTGTTTCATACCCTTAGAATAGCTACCAATTTCATAGTCTAGGAACTCATGTATTCCAATCATTTTAGTGATTTCATCTATTCTCTCTTCTCCATCATTTATTTTCCTAAGGGAAGCAATATAAAAAAGAAACTCTCTGCCTGTAAGTCGTTCATACATATAGGGCATTTCTGGGAGATAACCTATTTGTTCTCTAGCTTTTATTGACTCATTAATAATATTATATCCATCGACTGTTATTTCTCCACTGTCAAATGGTAATATTCCTGTACAAAGCTTTAAAAGAGTTGTCTTTCCTGCTCCATTTTCACCCATTATAGCAATTACATGTGAGTTATCAAACTTAAAATTCACATTTTTTAGTGCAGTTATCTTCCCATAAGTTTTTGTAACGTTATTGACAGTTATCATTTCCTATCAGACAATAGCTTTAAAATTAAAAGCTTTGTTTTACTTTAGCTTTAGTAACATGAGTAAACAGGGAAGGCTGGATAACAACTCATTTATGAGGTGTAACCTTAACTAATACCCAAAATAGATTGATATAAAAGATTTCGTTATTACTATTTTTAAAATTAACTAGTTATTGGGCACCCCACTAATCCAGAGTTGGTAAAAAAGTCAATATTCCATACAATGAAAACTGTGTAAATGTAATACCACAAGCCATCGCTGGCGTAACACCTATCTCCAACCAGTTCTTACTACTTCTCTTACTAAGACCCCAATGAGGTTTAACAAAATTATGGAAAAAGAAATACCCTTCAAAAATATCAACCATCCAATCAAAAACCCTAGAAAGTCCTTTACTCCTCCGCTTCATATACTGAACATTATCCCTAATGAATGAATTCAAATTCTCTATCAATGCTGTAGTAATTGTTGTACCAATACCAAGCTCTTGGA
>DAOVGR010000004.1 GCA_030672305.1 Thermoplasmatales archaeon
GATTTTAAATGTCCTGTAGATGTTGAACAACTTTTAATTGGTAATCAACCTCCAAGTAATCCAACTATAAATGGACCCACACATGGAAAACCTGGTGTTGATTATAACTATACCTTTGTTAGCACTGACCCAGATGGAGATTATGTATGGTATCACATATGTTGGGGTGATAAGGAAATCATATACATTTATGGACCATATCCTTCAGGTGAAGAATTAACATTGTCTTATAATTGGTCTGAGAAAGGGACTTTTACAATTAGTGCAATGGCAAAAGATGTATTTGATGCCGAGAGCGACTGGGCAGAGTTTGAGGTGAGTATTCCAAGAAACAGAACATCATCTCATCTTTGGTATCAATGGTTTTTAGTCCGATTCCCAATGCTGGAAAAACTGCTATCATTTATTGGGGGAGAAATAAATATCCCTTGATAGCCCATGGAATATTTTTGATATTTTCCAATAGACTCATAACTTTTACTTCCAATAAATTTTTTATCATTAACTGAATCGTAATAAAAATTTACAATGGTGTTTGTTGCATTCTCATTTCCAATATTTCTATAAAATACTTTTATTTTTACGATTTCTCCTTCTCCAAAAATATAGCTTTCTTCTCCTATCTCATTATAAATCTTTATTTTTTTTATGATGAGATCAGGGGCAAGAAGTTCAAGGTATACGGTTATTTCATCAGTTTCCCCTACATCTTTTTCTGATGTTGCTGATAGTGTTATAGTGCCAGTAACTAAACCATATTCTGTATATGGAGTAATATGTATATTAACAACAGTTGATTCTTTCGGGTTTAGAGATATTTTCTCCTTTTCAAGTATTGCATTCCAACCTTCTGCAATATTCTCTATTTTTAAAGTAATAGTATCATTGAAATCTCCAGTATTTTTTACAATTAGCGTAATATCTAAAGCTTCATTTTTTTTTACTTGATAACTAGTTTCATTTGTTTTGATATCAACTCCATATTTACCTGGTTTGATTGTTACATCAGATATTGTGTGTATCACATTTTCATTAGCGTTAATAAATTTTAAAATATAATTTGTATCTACAGGAGATGATAGTCTAAAGTAACCTGGTAATGAAATTAGTTTTTCATCTACTTCATTGTTTTCAGTTACATAGATTCCTGTTATAATACCAGAATTGTTTTCAATAATTGCTACTTTACTTTCTAATAAGCAATTGGTTTTTTGAGCAATCCCTATTACATATCCTCCTATAGTTCCATTTAATGTGGAGTTATCCATATCTAAAAGATATACTTTTTTTGGCAATTTCTCAGTTATATTACCATTACTAATTTTAACCTTTAAATAGGCTGATTTTTTTTCCTTAATGTTTTTTTCATATTCCTGATAGCTACTTTTTAATCTAAGATATTGCCAGCCTGACCAATTACCATGTTCATCTGTTGTTATTTGAGATGTATAATAATTTGAATATTCCCAAATAATGCCATTCCATGTCTGACTTGCAGGCCAATTACTATATAAATCTCCAACAATATAGGATTTTAAATTGAATGTTTCGTTAGAAAAATAATTACTCATATTAACCTTAATTGCAAAAGGTAGACTATACTCTGAATTATTTTGTATTTTTGGGATGTACATTGGATATAATTCTATGTCTAGGTTCGGCTCATGTACAAAAATATTTTCACTTCCAGGTGTTGGGATGATTCCTTCATAAAAATCTCTAATAGAGTCATCTGTATCAATATTTTGATATCTAGATAAAGAACAATCCTCTTCTACGGGATTTGCAGGCATTCCAGGTACATCTAAATAATCATATCCCCATTCTACAGCATCTAATTCATTTCCTGTTATATTTTTAAAAATTAACTTATCTTTACTATTTCCCAGTCCATTACCAATACTTAAATCATCTACATACAGCCGTATTGCATTGGTTGGTATGGAGAAGTTTTCATATATTTTTGTTCCAAGATCGGCTATTATTGCATAACCCTTTGGCGGTATTATTGTAGTTCCATTACCATGATCAAAATCTCCATCTAGGTAATCCTCTGCAAAATTATCTTCTATTATCCAATTAGAAACATTGATAGATTGATTTGTAGGATTAAAAAGTTCAATCCACTCATTATAGTTATCATTAGGTTGTGGATTGTACATTACTTCATTTATCAAAATATCGGCTGAAGATTTACTGGAAGTAGAAATTAGTAAAAGAGCTATTACTAAAAGTAAGAGGGCGGGGAGGGATTTGAACCCCCGTATGCGGATCTGCAGTCCGCCACATAACCACTTTGTTACCCGCCCGGTTAGGGCGGGTCTTAAATACACTCTTGGTTTTTGAAGGTTACTGTTATCAATCATAATATTTTTAACTACAAATTTGCGATAAAATGGTTATGTGATGAATTGAAACAAAAAAACATAAAATTGTTACACTAATTTTTTTTAAAAAATAAAAAAAAAGAAGGATTTTATAGAGCCCATGAAAAATAACGCGGAGATTTTCGTCACTTTTCTCGACGAGAAATGGAGAGTTAATAAAACTCTCATAACCACTAGATCACATCTACGTCAACATGAGAAAAATCAAGTAATTTTATTAATATTTTTCCGTGGTTTTTGATACTGGCTGAAACAATGAGAATCTGTAAGTTTTGGGTATTATCATTTGGTATGTAAATTGTAATTTTTAATAAGATGTCTTATTTTATGTCGTCATTTTGGTGGCAATCCTAAGAATCTGTATATTTCTTTTCTCTTTTGAGGGTTTAAAGAAACGTGCCATTCGCCGGTTTTCTTTAATTTTATAAGAAATTCTTTTTTGTATAATTCTTTTATCGATTTTTCGACAATTTTTCCACCTCTTATATGTGATGGTAAACCTTTTACTAAATTTGTTTCTTCAGTGTGAGAATTTCCCCATTTAGGAGGTTTCATTGCCATTAATTTTCTTAAGATTTTTTCTTGAATTGCTCTTTTTTCCATTATCCTTTTAAGGTTAAATCATAGAAACATATAAATGTTATCTAATATTATGGTATATTAATATACCAATTTAGAAAGATATATATATGAGATAGGATATAGTATTATATGATGAAAGAAACAACCATATTTAGAGAAGCATTAGGCGATTCTCCTGTAATTAGAGTTCTTGATTTTTTAATCGAAGGAAGAGGATTAGATTACTCATTAACAGATATAGCAGAAAATGCAAACATAGGATGGACAACATTACATAGAATTTGGGACAAGTTAGTACATTTTAACATAGTCGTTCCAACAAGAGAAATTGGAAGAGCTAAGTTGTTTAAACTAAATGAAGAAAATCCAGCAGTGAAGAAATTAATTAATTTATATGATACATTTCTCTATCTTGAAACTGAAAAATATTTTACAAAGGAAGTAGAAGCTATAGTCCGTTAGATGATTTTTGTCAAATTAATTTTTGAACTGTTATTGGTTCATTTAGATTACTACTGTTAAACAGGAGAAAAACATAATTTTTATAGTAAAAAGTGAGTTTAAATCTCGTATTCTCTGGTGAATCGTTAGTTATAATGATAAAAACCTTAAAAATAATAAAAGAAAAAAAGAAAGGTTTTAGAAAAAACGTCTAATTTTTCGGAGATATTTACAGCGAAAAGGAGAAAGTAACCACTTTGTTACCCGCCCAGTTAGGGCGGGTCTTAAATACACTCTTGGTTTTTGAAGGTTACTGTTATCAATCATAATATTTTTAACTACAAATTTGCGATAAAATTATTATGTGATAAATTGGAAAAAAAACAAAAATTTATTATAAAAAACTAAAAAGAATAATTTTTAGCTTTATTTTATAACCTGATAGATGTTTGATCAATATTATTGTTTATTAGAACATCCATTTTTTTTGTTCTAAATCCGATTTTCCGATTATTACATAATCCTCATCGATTCTCATTGGTAAATAACTAGGCCAACAACCACCAGCAGTATTTTCCGTACCTAAACTATTTACAGAATATATGTTTCCACAATTTATACATTTCATATTACTTCCAACATGTTGGTATCCTTTCTTCGAATTATAACAAACATCACAAGCATCAAAAGCAACATGAACATCACCATCTGAACCTTTTACAGCAAAATACTTGACATCAACACCATCGGCATTGAAACTATAGAAGCTGGCTTTATCACCAATATCTGACAAAGGAATACCAATTTCAGTCTCGCTTATAACATCCGAGGATTGAGTTGGTTCAGTATTTTTAGTATAATCATTAGGATTATTCGACATTGACATAACGACAACAACACAAATCATAGCGATAAGTATCACTGATATAGCTATCATAATTTTCATATTCCTTTCTCTTCTTTTTCTTAACATCATTTTTCTTTTTTCAGTTTTTCTAAATTCAGCTCTTCTTAAATTTTTTTCTTTACCCATTATATTATACCTCCATTAATATTCACGAACTTATTTTTCCATCAATCATATTCACAATCCTCTGACCAAGTTTTCCTATCTGCGAATTGTGAGTAATTAATACAATAGTATGTCCTTCATTATGTAATTCTTTAATAAGATTCAAGACAAGATCACCATTTTTTTGATCAAGATTACCTGTGGGTTCATCAGCTAAAAGAATATTCGGTTCATTTATCAGAGCACGTGCAATGCATACTCTCTGTTGTTCCCCACCAGAAAGATGAGCAGGTATATGATTTAATCTATTACCTAGACCGACTCTCTTTAAAACTTCTATTGCATCTTTTTCATTTACGACACTATGATAAAACTGAGCCATCATCACATTTTCTAGAGCATTTAAATATGGAACAAGATGATACTGCTGAAAGATTAAACCAATGTTTTCTCTTCTAAAACATGTTAGTTGTTTCTGGTTTAATTTAGTAGTTTCAGTATCATTAATGAAAACAGAACCTGATGTTGCCGAATCTAGACATCCAATTATATTTAAAAGCGTTGTTTTTCCAGATCCTGAAGGGCCCATAATAGATGTCCATTCGCCGTCCCTAATTAATAAACTTAGGTCATTTAAAGCCTTCAATCTGTTATTATATATTTTTGAAACATTTTTCACTCTAATGATATCATTAGACATTTTTTTATTCACCCCTCAAAACAATTGCAGGTTCAACTCGAACTGCTCTTTTTACAGGTAGAATACTTGCAAGTAGTGAAACACCTATAGAAATACCAATAGCTATAGGTAAAATCTCTAATCTAAGATTAATGTATGTATTAAATACATTAAGCCCAATAAATTGCGCTAAAAAAACTCCTACAATATATCCAAGAATTCCACCTATAATACCAATTATTGTTGCTTCTGAAATAAATAAAGCTCCGATTCTTTTGTTTTCTGCACCAACGCTCTTCATCAATCCAATTTCTTTCCTTCGTTCAATAACAGCTGTTGTCATAGTAGTCATTACACCAAGAGCAGATGCAAGTAATGCAATAATCGTTATCAAAAACATCATATCTTCGATCATTCCCAGAATGCTCATTTCAGAGCTTACTAGTTGTTTAACAGTCTTAGCTTCAGCATAAGGTATTTTTTCCTCAATTTCCTCAGCAAATGTATCAACAGGACACGCATTACATAATGCAGATACCTGAACAGTATGTACCTTATCCTGCCGAGATGAAATGTATTGAGCTACTTGTAAATTTACAAAAATCTGATTATCCTCATGTCCATCTGTTTCAACAATTCCAGTTACAGTAAGATTATAAGTTGATTCATTTAACAAATCTTCATAATTTTCATTATATCTAATGGTATATGTATCTCCAACCTCTAAACCTAATTTTTCAGCAACATTAACTCCAACCATACTACTTGTTGTATCATTTTGATCTTCAATCCACATTCCTTTGACATTCCACCAAGGGCTGATTGCTTGAATTCCAGTATTAAAAACAGGTGGATCATTTGAAGAATAAGGGTCAACAATTTCAACATCTTTATTAAAATATGTTCCAACAAGAACAGCGTTTTGTTCAATTTCGTTTTCTTCAATGCGGACTATTTGATATAGCAAAGGTACAAACCCAAGGACATTGTTTCTCCAATAAATTGTTTTTATTTTCCATAAGTCACTTTCATTGATGTACCTCTGTTCGGTTACTGAACCAAAATCTACACCTGGAAAACCAACTTCAATTGTATCTGATTTTGGAGCTACCAAAAGGTTGGCACCGTACTTTCTGAATTCGTAGCCAACTTTTTCTGTGATATCAAATGAAACACTCAATAGAGCTGTGAGTATAGCTGCTCCTATTATTACTGAGATAACTGCAATGGCAATTCGCGATTTCCTTTTTGATAATGATTTTCTTAATATCCTTAGGAACATTATTTACACCTGTTGTAAAGACTATTGTTTTCAAAGTTTAAATACTTTACGATAAATGTAAACCTAGTATAATCTATATAAATATTTTGTAGTCAAATTATTAGAAATATGATTTTTCTTTGAATCATTTTAAATAATGAACTATTCAAATAGAAATAGAAAAAATAAAGTTTCAAGATTGATACGACAACGATATAAATATAAAAATATGATTCTATAATTTATTTGGCAAATCGTATTATAAGTAAAAAATTCTAACATATTTGTAGAGGAGGAAAGGGGGGAGTATGATCAATGGTGCGAGAGAGGTTATATGGAAAAAAAAACAATGTTTTTCCGATCAAACTCCCATTTGTTTACATTTGATGTAAACTATATGTATTTTCAAGTTTAAATACTTTACGGTTATTGTAAACCTAAACGTTAATAGATGAACAATAAATTTTATATACTTTGTTTACACTATATGTAAAATAATGGTGAAAATAGAACGAATAAGCCTTGAAAAAGAAGGCCTAATAAAATTCTTTAGCCCAAATGAGGCGCGAATTCTAGAGTTGCTCTGGAAAAAAAAGAAAATGACATCACCTGAGATTCAACAACAATGTGATGATTTATCCCTAGCTTGTGTAGCAGGAACATTAGATAGATTAATTAAATCTGGTTTTGTCAATCGCACAATTGATGAAACAGGTCAAAGAATGAGATACATCTATACCCCTGAGGGTAATAGACAGAAAGTTGGGAACAAAATTTGTGAAAAGATTATTGACTGCCTTGTTGATACATTCGGAACATCTACAATTGATACAATTAATAAAAATCGAAATAGAGGAAAATTAAAATGAATGGTATTGAATGTTTTATTTTTTGTATCCAAAAGACTGGATTATTATATCCATTAATAGGATTAATAGCATTAACTTTTATTTTTTTATTTATGTTTTATAAGATGCGAAATAATGAATCGTTATTGGCAAGTCAATTTTCTATGACTTTTATTATCTCATTTAATCTTTTATCTATGAATTGTGATATGTTTAATTGGGTATGGATATATCTTGGAATAATTCTTATTGGAACAATATTGATGAGTATTGTAAGAATTTATCTCGATTTGAAACTCGATAAAGATTTTTTTAGATTACCTCCTCATCTTTCTGAAATTGAGCATCATTGGAAGGTAGATATTAGGATACTTGATACACAGAGGATAAAGGCATTTACTTATAAAAACAAGATTTATCTCTCAGTCGGGTTACTTGAACGACTTGAGAAAGATGAAATAAAGTCTGTTGTTGCTCATGAAGTTTATCATCTTCACCACAGTCCGAATAAATTTTTATCATCTCTACTAGCAATTACTTCAATGACGTTCCTTAGATTTAATGACCAACACCGAGCAGATAGATATGCTGTTAAGAAATCAGGTTTTGAAAATCTGGTTAATGCTTTTAGAAAATTACAAATTAAGGATGCTGAAAAGCGTATAAAAAAGCTATCTTCGATAGTTATAGATTAATACTTGGAGGTTATCCTAATCAATAAAATAAAGGTAAATAGTATTTACCATTTAATTATTTTAATTTTGATTATTATATCTATAAGTATTGTCATGACTAATTTTTCTGAAGAGATTTTTGAATTAGATACAGTTGAACTCAGTGAATATCAAGGAGAACAACTCTCTTCAATATATGATTTTAGAGAAAATTCGATTAGGGGTCCTCAATATGTTTCAAGAGAAAAATATAGGTTGAGAGTTACTGGACTTGTGAATAATACTTATAATCTAACTTATGATGAAATCATAAACTCATTTCATAGTTCAAAAAAAATTATAACTTTATTTTGTGTAGAAGGTTGGGAAGTAAAAATTCTTTGGGAAGGAGTAATGGTTAGAGACCTAATTGAATTAGCTGAACCTTTACCTGAAGCAACAACTATTATTTTTTATGCATATGATGGATATTCAACCTCTTTTCCGTTAGAGTGCATAACTGATAATAACATAATTATGGCATATAAAATG
Organism: Thermoplasmatales archaeon; assembly: GCA_030672305.1. Classification (GTDB taxonomy): domain Archaea; phylum Thermoplasmatota; class E2; order DHVEG-1; family DHVEG-1; genus SG8-52-3. The sequence goes on from DAOVGR010000004.1 coordinate 8,416, forward strand.
AATAATGTTACAATTCCTCCTGAAAGAGGATTTCCTTTTCAATTGGTTGCTGAAAGCAAATGGGGATATAAATGGATTAAATGGATAACATCGATTGAGTTATCTGATAATACAGATTATAAAGGTTATTGGGAGAGTAGAGGATATTCAAACAATGCTGATTTAGATAAGGGTTTCTTTGAAGAATAGGATATAAGATGGATAAAAAACTTGTTAGAAAAATAATTCATTGGGGTCTTCTTGTTATAATTATAATTTTTATAATCACAGGTTTAGGAATTGCTAGATATAGAATTATTGAATCAATTACTTTAGGTTTGCTTATTAAACCTATATCTTTCCAGGTTCATACTTATTTGATATTTCCTTTAATCATCTTTCTTTATTTACATATTTTACTTACATGGAAAAAAAAGAAAAAAAGATAGAAGTGCGTTAGATTTTACTAATCACCACCAAAGTTGACTATAATATAAATCCCAAGCATTTTTCCGCCTTGCTTTCTATCGTCTAAAGATCCGAAAGGCTCTTCTCCAGTAACTAAAAACTCTGTTTTTCCTAATCCTATTATCAAGTTTGATTTGAATGAAATCTCTCCACCTACAGGAATACTTTCTATAGAACCGGTAGATTCTTTGCCGAATAGTATAAAACCACCATTTAATGTAATACTCCAGTTTACATCATTTGCTATGCCATTACCAATATTTTTAATAACTCCCTTCACTCCTAAAAATCCGCCTCTTGTCATACCGACTTCAAGTTCAGGTGCCAAAATGGTAATCAATAATGGCTCTGACCAAACACTTTCTGTACCATAAGTGTTTTTGGCTTTAGCTTGGATTGATGCATTACCTCTTACTAACCATATATGAGATACTGTGATTTCTTCTCCTGAAGGATATGGTCCAGTCCATTCCTCAACATTACCATCACCCCAATCAATGTAATAATATACATCTGCATCTTCTGGGTCTGTTGTGACGAATATGAACTCATATTCTTCCCCAATTTCTACTTCTGTTGGTCCATCTATTATTGGTTGTAAAGGTCCTGATAAAACAGGGCTTACTACTAATGAATAATCTGCATCCATTTCGGTCGTTTCCACATGAGAATCTTCAATAACTTCATCTGCGTGAATCTCAATTGTCCATGCACCAGACTCAGGATTCTCAATAAAAACACATTCAACAGTGTTCTTATCATCTGCACTGCCACCTGGTGATGACCATGGGCTCTCTTCAAGACCATGATTTCCATAATATACAGCTTTTGACGGAGAAATTACTTTTAGTGTTAGATCATTAATCCTATGTTGAGATTGTACTGCAGGATTTCCAGGTGTATCTGCATATGTCATAGTAACCTTTAAAGCAGGTGTATCTTCTTCAACTGAGACGACATGATCTGATATATCAAAAGGTTCAAGTATGTCAGACTCATCGATAATGTATATATTATCGCGTGAATCATATAAATTTTTAACATTAGGCATTCCCCATCCTTGATGCATTCGTGTTTTATCATGATCTGTACCTTCAAATGAATATTGATCTGCTGTATTAATTAAAGTTGCTTTTGCTGTTGTCATATGTGCTTTATTTTCAAAAACACTTCCTTCAGGGTCTACATCATTTCCAAAGATACCTTCACTCCACATTTGGAAGAATAGACCAACATGACCAGCAGTCATTGGTGTTGCTCCGCTAGTACCCCCAAAACCATATGTATAATCATTGTTTCCAGGATAACCAACTGTCAATATATCATCATAGAAAAAACAAAAGGTAGGTTTAATCCTTCCATCAGATGCAGGCCCAATACTAGCACCATAATTCCAGCTATCATCAGATTTGTCCAATGTATCATAGTGGTAAACTGCACCACCAGAAATGATATTTTTTGCCCATGCTTGAGGACGTGAATTTTGATTCCCTGCATTACTCTGTGATTGGCAGTGCACAATATCGAAATCAAATAATGCTGCATCTGTATCTGCTGAAATTGTGCTATATTGTGTTGTACGGTCGCTTCCTACACTTGACGTTTGGAAAACTGCGTAAAATGGATCTTCAACAAGCTCTCCACTGTGATCATAACGGCTTTGTCCTGTAAGACCAATTACACTATAATCAGCAACAATCCCCTGACCATCAGGAAGAAGCCCACGAGCATCTGAATTACCGGTACCATCACCAAAACAGATACCAATGGTTGCTGTTCCGTGAGAATCGCCTCCAACTGAAGGTCCATGTACAATCAATGGATTATTTTGAAAATCAACATGGTCAAGATTAAAACCAGTATCAAAGGATTCCCCTCTGACACCTTGACCTGTGTATCCAGCAACGGTTTCAATGTAATTTGCACCACCTATCTCACGACCTATATCCATATCTGGCTCATAATCACTCCAACGATCAATGAAATTAACTTCATTCATACGGGATACTAAAAAGAGTTGTTCAGGAGTTAAGGTTGCCTGAACTAAAATTTTTCCACCATTGGCAATATCTACGATTCCACCAATATTACTAATTTTTTCTGCTAATATTTCCTTCAACTCAACAGTGTGAACCTGTATATTATACCGTTGAAGAGGATACATCTCTTCTGCATCCTCAAAGTTATCTAACATGAACTCTTCAAGTCTATATGCAGGATGATACGGGCCAACCCAGCGAACATATGGTATTGATTCAACCTCTTCTTTTATTGATTCACTCATCTCAACAAGATATGCGAATTGAGCAATATATTGATATACAGCTCCACCAAGATCTGTTATATCGTTTTTGAATTCTTCAAGAGGTTGTGTGTAGAATTGGACAATATATAAATTTGTATCAGTACCTGCTGCTAATATTGGTTCAACAGATGGTACACTATTTATCGGATCAAAATGGGCATATCTTAGTCCCAACTCATAAGAAGGTTGTACAGTTCGAACAATAGTTTTTCCGTCATCTAAGGATATCGAATAGAATGGTAAAATCTCACCATTATCATTTTGTTCTTCCCATAACTTCAATACTATATTTGAGTCAGAGACAGTAATATATCTTTCATTAATTATGTTGTCAATGATATCCATAGGTTTTTCTACGTCGTTTAAAATGGTTCCATTTACACTTGTTGCTGCTGCAAAAAATAATGTAAAAATAACCACTCCCAATTCCAGTTTTATTAAATTCTTCATATTTTTATTACCCCCACAATATAATTTATTTAACTATTGTTAACTTTACATGAACATATAAGTTTTTCGATAAATAATTTATATATTATTTTAATTCTCTTAATATTGAACTTATATATATAAAAATTAAATTAATCCAACAATTCACTTAATATTTTTTTCTTTTTTCGAATTTAAAAATCCTATAAAACTTATTGATCAACTATTACGAAAAATGAAAAAATAAAATTTAAAAGAATGAGGTCTGAAGGGAGGTAAAATAGGAAAGAGGTGCAATAATTTAAAATTATAAATTCAGACCCCACTACTTTTATAGATTGGTTATTGTTTAATTACCAACGGGCATTTGTAATCCATTTACACGTCGTGCTATCCCCATAAAAAAAGTATAACTCTTTTGTGGAAATTTACGTGCTACATAAATGAACGTTCCAGTAAAACGAGTCATCATTCCAAATTGTGAACCCTTTAATACTTTCATTTTTAAGGCTAATGGTTTTAGAATAATTGTTCTATCTTTTAACATCTCTTCTGAAGAATAATGCCAAACTGATAATTTTTTTCTAATTTTTATTGATCCTTTCTTTATCGGATTGATTTTATAACCATGTCCACTACTGATAACATATGTCCTAAAAGATATGATTTTAGATAATAATGTTTTTATAATTGAAAATATCCCTAGATTATTTCCTTCTAAAAAGTTGTTAATAATGTTTTTTATTCCTTCCCAACTTTCGGCAGATTGAATTCTATCAATAAGAATTGATATTGTGTTTTCAAATTCGACTAGTTCTTCTTCTGATAAAAATATTGTTTCTGTTTTTAGAATTTCATCTGAATTAAGTGTGGCAATTTCAACTGATATAGTTTCGTTATTTTCTTTTTTTTCAAGAGTTTCACTTGCTTGAACAATGCCAAATGGTATTGTTATTAATAGCAATATGATCCATATCGCCATAATTTTTCTTTTACCTTCCATCTTTTTCACCAATTACAATTGTCAAGGAAAGCAGATTAATATTGTGACCAAATTATAACCAATGAAATTTGGAAATGATGTGGATAGTGTCATACTGTTTTTATGATAACAATTAATTAAAACAAAATGAAACAATTTATACCATTTTTTAAATTATTTGAAATATTATATACCAACAAGTTTTTTATATATCTATCATATTGTTATTATTATGGTGACGATAAGCCATATTGTAAATAAAATGGTTGATGAAAGAATATATCTCCATGAAGCCTTGAGTAAAGGTATTGCTTCGTATGGTTCAGTTGCCAAACATCTAAAACCAGAAATTGAAAAAGAATTGAATAGAGAAGTAGATCATTTTGCAATAGTAACTGCACTAAGAAGATATGCTGAAAAATTGGTTACAAGATTTAACGATATAAAGTTTGATACAAAATATTCAGAAGTAAATCTAAAAACACATATTATAGATATAAATGTACTAAAAACTCAGGATTTATTTGATAAACTTAAGCGGTTCTATGATCTAATTAACTTTGATAAAGGAGACATATTACACGTAATTTATGGAAGGGCTCATGTTGCTATTGTAACAAATGAACGTTATAAAGAAGAAATATTAAATCTTTTACAAAATCAGAAAATTAAGAAAATTGAGGAAAACCTTATAGCTTTATCATTTACCGTTGGTAAAACTCGTATTGAGGAACCAGGAGTATTGTTTAAACTGACACGAAGTTTAGCATGGGAAGATATCAATGTTATAGAAATAATATCAGTTGATCTTGAGGTCACATTTATCGTAGATAAAAAAAATGCTATTAAAGGATATAATGCACTAGAAAGATTAATCATTTGATGACAATGAATATTTTCAATATAATTCATGGAGATTTGTTAGATTTTAAAAACTACTTGTTATATTAGTTATAAATTAGAAATATTATAGATAATCATTCTTCTTCTATGATAAATATACAAAATATGAAAAAAAATTTAAACATATAAATATTTATATATAATAAATTGGAGGCATTAGATGAAAGGTAATAATTATAAAAAATGCATATCAATATTGTTTGTTTTGATTTTTACTATATCAAGCTGTGTTCCTGCTTTTGGATCACCAATTAAATCTATAGAAGAGAGTAAAGAGGGCAGTACAAATACTAATACAAAATACCTAGAGATCGAACTTTCTTTTTCTTACCCAGAGATTGTAAAACATGGAAAATACTGGGTAGTCAGAGTTAATGAAACAAATCATAATCAATACGTTCTATTTGATCTAGACCCTGGAAAACCTGTTTTACCAGTTAACATATCACTATTTAAGCTAGTCTTCGGCTCAAAAATTATAGATATAACCTATGAGCATTCAATTCCTCAGATTATAAATCTGTCCGGTAAACTATCATTTTGTAAGGCGTCTTATGATAGTACAATATATGGTCGCAAAGAAATTAAGATGGATGCCACTATTTATGAAGGTGATGAACCATATCCGTCAGACTGGGTGTCTAATCATACTGGTGGAGGATTGTCGGAAGCTGAACATACAACGTTTTTGACAGTTAGAGTCTATCCAGTTAGGTATCTACCTTCAAATAATCAGCTACAATTTATTGAAAATATTAGTGTTAACATAAGCTATATGGAACCGTCCTATCCAATTTTAGGAGATAATGATGTCTATGACCTTTTAATCATATCTCCTTCTAGATTTAAGAGACCTCTTAAACAGCTTGTTTCTCATAAGAACAAATTTGGAGTTAGAACAAAATTTGTTACTCTTAATTTCATTTATGACAGAATTTGGTATGGTAGGGATGAAGCAGAAAAAATTAAACTTTTCATAAAAGAAGCAATTGAAAATGCTGGTATTAAATATGTTCTACTCGTCGGTGGACTAAAAAGTCAAAGGTTTAAATGGCATCTGCCGGTGAGATATAGTCAGGTTGTACCATTTGATGAACAAGAATATCCAGAACAATCGTTTTTGAGCGATTTGTACTATGCAGATATTTATGATGGTGAAGGACAGTTTTCAAGCTGGGATTCAAATGGTGATAACATTTTTTCGGTTTGGAATGACACATTTCATGAGGAAATGGATTTATTTCCTGATGTTTATCTGGGTAGACTGCCTTGCAGAAATTCAAGAGAAGTAAGAATCATGGTTCAAAAGATAATTAAATATGAGGAAAGTAATCATAAGGTTGAGGATTGGTTTAATAATTTTATTCTTGTAGCCGGTGATTCCTACAATGATACAAATCACTTTAATGAAGGAGAATTGATATCTGAAAGGGCAATAGAGCTGATGCCAGGTTTTAATCCTGTAAGGATTTATGCTAGAGAAAATGAAAGTAGAGATATAAATAGAAAAACAGTAAATTCAGCTATGAAGCAAGGGGCCAGCTTTGCTTATTTCTGTGGTCATGGAAGTCCTGGGAGTTGGTCTACGCATTTTCCACCAGATGGTGTCAATTGGACTAAAGGTTATGACTTACCAGATATGTTTTTCTTAAGAAATAAAGGTAAACTTCCTATTACAATTGTAGGTGGTTGTCATAATGGTCAGTTTGATGTGACCTTATTGAACCTTGTATCAGGCTATAAATATGCTCGTCGACATTCAACATGGATGCCAAGAAGTTGGAGTTGGTATTTAACTGTCAAAAAAGGCGGTGGTGCTATTGCAACCATTTCAAACACGGGTCTTGGAACTCATGGAAGTGAGGATATGGATAATAATACAATACCTGATTATTTGGAAATATTAGATGGATGGATGGAGCTTCGTTTTTTAGAGTTTTATGGTAAAGAAAATAAAGATATTCTTGGTGAAAATCATGGAGACACATTAACAGGTTACCTAAATAGATTCCTTGGTGACAAAGCTGAAATGGATGTAAAAATGGTTCAACAATGGCAGCTATTTGGTGATCCTAGTCTTAAAATAGGTGGATATGAAGAATTAGTGTAAAATAGATATTAAAAGATTTTCCTAGCAAGTTTCAAATCTTCAGAAGTTAATCCTTCAATATCATATGCTATTACTTTGATAAAAAATATACCAAAAAAACTGATGCCATCTCTTCTCCAACCATAGGTATATGGCTCATTAGTATCAGTTCCCTTAAGTTGGCCATTTATGTAAAACTCTACCTTTTCTATACCAGAATCTTCATCTGTTGCAGTCGCCTCTATTGTTATACTACCAAATATCTTTGTTAATCGGAAAAATCTTGGTATTATTTTAAAATTTCCTAAGTACAATCCTTTCTCAGGTTTTACTATTTCAACTTCAGGAGCTTGATTTACAGCACCTTTTTTCCTAACATTGAAGTTCCAAGTTGGGCCAGAATTAGATGCGTTATGATTGTCCCAAGCAATTATCTTCCAATAATATTCTGCTTCATAGTCCAATGTTCCGGGATCATAGCTTTTTTCAGACTGCTTCCAGGATACTTGGGGTGGTGGACTAGTTGATCCAAAAAATATATCATATATAAGCGAGCCTCCATCTGGATCACTGCAATCCCATGATAAATCTGCCTCGATGTCTATATCAACTGCACCATTTGATGGTATTGGATTACTTGGTTGATTTGGAGGATTATTTTGACCAATTCGTGCCATAACAGATTCATCTGCATATCCTGTATTATCATTAATTATGCCCATTGTAACCTGTATATTATCAGAACTTATATCGCCAAAGTCATCGCCATTGTTATCATGATGTTCATTACCGTTCCAAGTGATGCTATCAGTATAAATCCCTCCTGCATCTATTGTAATATCTTTGTTAAATGCATAATCTAGAAATCCAAAATGGTAAGGATTACCATAATAAGTATCATATCTAGAGATTATTTCTGTGATACATGCTCGAATATGACCATTGTATTGTGTATCTTCATTATTTTGAATTGTTATATCAACTTGAATGGTCCCATCACCCAGCCAAGAAACCATCATATCTGCATTTATATCTGCAACTTCCCTATTTCCACAAGTATTAAGCGCATTTGGTAATAAGACTGGATAATTACCTACAATTCTTTTATAATCTCCATCAAAAATTGAATTTGGAATAGCTAAAATACTATAATTTTGTGCCCAATCATTTACTTCTTCATTAAGAACTTCTCCATCATGATCAAATCTGATCATTTCAACATAATAAAAATCATAATCTCCAGAAATATATGCATCGTATATATTTTCACTCCATTCATCACAATTCTTACAGTTTTGAGCGGTACAGATTTCTGTAAAAATAGTATGTGTATATCCTTGAATAGGTGTTTGCTCATTTAACATTTTTTTAGATGATACAACACTTGTAAAAATAGAAAATAATAGTATACAGATTAGAATACTAGCAATTTTCTTTTTGATTTCTAATCCCCCTTAATTAACAGATGTTAATATATTAAGAGAGTTATAATGTTTACTGTATATTATCTAGAACAAAAAATAAAAAAAGGAAGAAGTGAAGAAAATTAATTTTCCTACTTCTTTTTAAGATAAGGAAGACCAGTTCTCTTGTTAACACCAACTTGGTAACCGGTTGGTAGCTCACAGGGTGATCCGCTCTTTGGTTGCCTCTTACTGAAGAAATAAATAGTTTGATTTTTTCCACCCTTAAGCTGTACATCTCTTGTATATAACGTCCATCCTTCATGCAGATATGCCATTATTTATACCTCCTTACCAGGAATGTATAACCTGTAATTTAAATCTTTCCTTATTTCCTTCTATAAAAAAATGTAGATCGCAAAATGTAGTACAAAACTTATAATACATAGATTTATAAAGGGAACATAATTCCGGCTGTGAAATAAGGCGATACTATGATTAGTGCATACATATTAATTCATATAAGTCCTGGAAATACAGAGAAGATTTTAGCTGAGATAAGAAAAATTGATAATATCGTGAAGATCTCAGTCGTAGCCGGAGAATTTGATATTGTTGCCAGGGTTCAGGTTAAAAGCCTAGAAAGACTATTGAAAGCTACAGATAAAATTCAGATGATAAAAGGTGTAAATAAAACAACAACTCAAGTAATTGAAAAAGAAATAACACTATGAAAATAAGACGAAAATATCTATTTTATTTACTTGCTTTTTCCTCTTCAATAATTGCTGCATTAATATCAGGTATTGATGTAATTTTAGAAAAATATTTGAAAAATCCTTTTGTGTTTGGATTATCCATATTTTATTTTGGTTTATTAATAGCAGTATTTTTTACCATATTTTTCTCCATTTCTTATAAAGGAAAGAGTATTGGAGAAAGAACGATTGATCCAAGTTTTAAGAAAATTAGACTACTAAAAAAAGAGGAATTAAAATATCATATTCTTGCTGGAGCGGGAAATGCTATTTTGACTTTTGGTTATTTTTGGTTACTAATTCTAATTAGGGATCCATCTCTAGTTTTACCATTTTCTCAAGTTGTTATATTATATCTCGTGATTATTGAATCGATAACTGAAAAAAATACTCCAACTCTCGTTGAGATACAATCTTCAGTAATTGTTACACTTGGAGCAATACTTGGTTCTATTAGTCTTTCAGGAACAATAAATTTGGAATCATTGGCAATTGTTTTTTTAATAGTTAATCCTGGTTGGGTACTACAATCAGTTTATCAAAGGAAATTAAAAATGATGAGAATTAACAATAAATCCAATGATGCCATAAATATTCGTATGTGGAATGTTGCCTTTGCTTGTTTTTTTACAATTGTTTTTGTTATCGTTTATGATCTTTACACTGGAACAAGCAACTTTGTTGAATCGTTAAATGCATTTGTTAACCATTTTGGCTTGTTAACCTTGGTTGGTATTGGAGCCTTTTTCTCCTATGTTTTTTACATCAGAGCTTTAGGTATAGGAAAGGCAAGTATCACCCAAGCAGTTAAATCTTCAATTATTATTTTTGCAATACCTGTTTCTATTGCACTTGCCTACTTTGGATTTATTGACCCAATTTCAACTGATCCTGTTCTAATTCTAATTAGATTTAGTGGAATTATTTTAATGTTACTTGGTCTTATTTCATTTGCTTTAACACTAACAAAAGCATATATCTTCATTAAAATGAGACCTGGATATCCAATTGAAGTAACAATGCAGAAACTATGGGATATCAATGGAGTTGATCGGGTTACAGCTGTAGCTGGTGATTATGATTTCATTGTAAAAATTCGAACGCGTACACTTGTTAAAGGATATGAAAGAATCCTTAGAAAAGTAGAATCAATTGAGGGAATAAAGCAATACAAATGGCAATCTGTTCTTAAAGAATGGGAGAATATTTAGTAAAAAATCTATAAATATTGCTTCTTCATTCCCATTTTATCCATGTGTGGTATTGTAGGTATTATTGGGCGGGGTCCTGTTTCACGTCTTATATATCATAGTTTATTTTCTGTGCAGCATCGTGGTCAATCATCAGCTGGTATGTTGATGTATGATGGAAATATACATGTTACAAAAGATCCTGGTTTAGTTAGAGAGGTTTTTAATGAGGATAGAAAGATTAACGTTTCTGGAAATGTCGGACTCGGTCATACAAGATATTCAACTGCCGGTATGGATGATATCAAATCCCTTAGACAGAATGCTCAACCAGAATATTTGGTGAACCCTTTTTTAGCAGCTGTTCATAATGGTAATATCTTTAACTGTTCTGAAATGCTTAAATTAACAACAAGAAAACCAAGAACTGTTTGCGATATTCATTGTTTCCTGCTCCCGATGGCTGATAAATTGTATAAAAAGGAATTGACTCCTGATTTGATTTTTGACTCATGTAAATACCTTATGAATCGTTTAAAAGGAAGTTATTCTACCTTATTTCTAGCAGATTCTGGAGATAACCCCTATCTTTTTGCAATGACTGATCCTTATAAGATTAGACCTCTTGTTCTTGGGAAATCCGATGGTATGTATTGCCTTACATCGGAAACACGTGTTTTTAAAAAAATCAATTTTGAATATATCAAAGATATACCTGGTGGCTCTGTTGTTATAATTGATAAAGATTCAAATATATATGAAAAACAATTAATCAATAAAAAGGAAAAATCCTGTATGTTTGAGTTTGTGTATTTTGCTAAACCTGATTCTCGTATTAATGGTCGTAGTGTTCATAATGTACGAATTGATATTGGTCGAATTCTTGCTCGGAATCATCCGGTTAAGGCTGATATTGTTGTTCCAGTTCCGGAGTCTGGACGACACTATGCAATTGGTTATGCAAATGAATCTGGAATCCCTATTGATGAAGGCATTATGAAGGATAAGGATGAACGTTCTTTTATTCAGCAAACTCAGGAAAGCAGAGACAAGGTCGTTGAGGAGGGTCTTTCATATCTTCGTTCTGTTCTTGGCGGTAAACGTATTGTTTTGATTGATGATTCGATTGTTCGAGGAACAAATATCCGTAAACTTGTAAAGGGACTAAAGGGAGCTGGTGCAAAAGAGGTCCATGTTAGAATTGGTTGTCCACCACTTATTGCTCCTTGTTATCTTGGTATTGATATGCGGAGCAAAAAGGAGTTTATCGCAAGAAACAAGAATGGAAAAATTAAATCAGTTGATGAGATTGGGGATGAAATTGGAGCAGATTCCCTTGCATATACTAGTATTGAGAGCCTAAAAAAATCAATTGGTTTTGATACGTGCATGGGATGTATAAATTTCCCCGAAGGGTATCCAATTGAATGGAAAGATGAAGTAAAAGCTCTTTTTAATCAGGATAGAAAAGGAATTAGGGCCTATGAGTCAATTCAGAGATGTTAATACATGATTGAAATTACCACTGGAACACTTGAGGAACGAATTATTAAACTTTTACAAAAAACCTATCCTATAGCTGTTGTAGATATAAAAAACGAATTAAATGTCTCAAGAGATATGGTTATTAGATCTCTTAAAAAATTTCAAATAAAGGGAATTGTCAGATTAGAACCTTTGCCAGATAAAACCTATGTTAGACTTTTAAGACATGATTTTAGTTTTATTGGAAAAAAACGTCAACGAAAATTTATTAAGCACCGTACAGGAAAAAAGAAGCAAGATACAAACGAGTACGATGGTTTTATGTATTCTTAGTTTATAAGATATTAACCCAAATAATTTGTATTTCTTCAGGGGCTTTTTTCTTTGATTTTTTCCCAGATTTTTTCTGCATATTTATTCACTATAATAAATTTTTATGAGTTATTCTATATTAAACTTTTGTTATTTTCAACCAATAACTTGGATTACTTGCTTGTTTACGATTAAAAACTCTTTTAGCTCAGTTGATTCTTTCAGCATTTTTAGTAAATCATAATTTAGTAAATGTTCATAGCGGGAAATTACTCTACTTCCACTTGGTGACCAGCTAGCAATTTCTACATATTTCAAATCAAAATCCTTTACAGCTCCTAATATAGAAAACGATTCTGCTCTTATTTTAAAATCACAATTTGTACATTCTATTATTGTATCATATGGAACATATGCATTTTCAGCGTCTGGTATTGGTTCAATCTGAACTATAATCATTTTACTTTTACATTGAGGACAAACTAAAATCTTATTGCTTTTTCTGTCCCAAATCTTTGCTAAAAATTCCATGTCTTTTTTATTATATTTCATCTCCACGAGGATCCAACCCATATATTATGTAATGTTCTAACATATATAGTTTTGTACAAAAATGTTTAAAAAACACTAAATTAATTATAGACTTAGCCAATTTGATTATTTAGTTGATGAGATGAAGCTAATTACATTTCTCTCAGATTTTGGATTAAACAGTAGCTATGTATCTCAAATGAAAGGCGTAGCATTATCAATAACTGATATAAAAATTATCGATATTTCACATGAAATAACTCCTCATAATATTAGAGAAGGAGCATTTGTACTTCGTGCGTCTATTCCTTTTTTTCCAGTAGGTTCAGTTCATGTAGCTGTAGTTGACCCGGGAGTAGGTACGGAACGAAGAGGTATAGTTATTACAACACCGTCTCAAATATTGGTCGGCCCAGATAATGGTCTTTTGATACCAGCAGCACGTTATTTGGGAGATTTTACAATATATGAAATTACTAATACAAAACTAATGCTTAATTCGGTTTCTAATACGTTTCATGGAAGAGATATTTTTTCTCCAATAGCAGCACACATATTAAATGGTGTACTTTTTGAGCATATTGGGCCAATTATCACAGATTTTGTAGATTTGGACTTTGGGAATTTTGAAATAACTGATAATTCAGTTATGGGAAAAATAGTTTATATTGATGGTTTCGGAAATATCATTACAAACATTGATGGCTTGAAATTGAGAAATGTTTTAGATTTTGATAAGAAAGTCACTATTTTTATTGGTAAGAGAAAATTACAAACACAATTTGTTAAATCTTATAATTTTGTAAAAAAAAGTGAGATGCTTGCAACCATTGGAAGTAGTAATCTATTTGAAATTGCTATAAATCAGGGTAATGCAGCTAAAAAATTAGGTGTAAAACCTGATGATGATATAAAAATTCTTTTTAGTTAAGACTTAGTTATGGAATCAAGAAGTCCGTGTGCATAATTGATGCATCCAAAAGCTGTGAAAAAATCTTCTTTTTTTAGATAATATTTTGAATCATTATAGTATTGTTTAGCAAGTTCTATAGTTTTATTCTGTGATAAATTTAATGTGCTCTCTTCTAATTTTGTAAGATTTTCTTCAAACATTACTATATCTTTTTCTATTCTTGTCTTTTCGTTCATAAATGCACGTTATTCTGGAATTTATTATTCACACATAAATTTTTCTTTTAAATTGGTAAATTTATTTAACTATTCAGAAATCTATTGTAATTATTCTTCTATAAAATTTTAAATTAGACACCCAATTTTATGATTTTTTTCGTTTTTTTTATAACTATATATCATTATATATTCTTCATATAAATATTTCATTCAATAAAATAGTTTTTATAAAAAATATCAACCTACAAATATTTGAATGATAAGTGATTATTTGCAATTTCATACAAATTTATATATGTATATTTTATTATCCCCCTATATTATTATTAACACAAAGTAAAATTTAATTAGAAATTTTAGATATTAATTATATCCTAATAAATATTATAAAAATATTTTTATATTAATCTTGAGTAAAATTTGAGAAAAATATTTAAGCTCCCTATACATTATCTAGTGTTAACTTGAGGGAGGTAAAAAATGCGAGAGATATATAAAACGTATTCCCAAAAAGGAAAAAAGCAAGTGAAAATAACAACTATCTCGATAGCATTACTCGTTGCAGCTACTTTCATTTTAAGTGCTGCGGCACCTGTATTTGCTATCCAAACACATACAACGAAATTGAATGAAATAGAAACAGAAACAGAAAACGAAATCCAAACTACTACTTTAGCACCACGTAGCAAAGAAAATACATTTATGCCGGCCGATGTAAAATCCAGTGATATGGTTCCAGCACCAATTGGTAATGATTGCTATATTATGTATATGGAACATGCGATCAGTGGCGGCGGCGCCGAACTCTTTAGTATTGATACTTGTGACCCTGGAACTATAGTAGATGAGCTTGGCAATTCGGAAGCAGGTAACTTCATGGCTGCTGGAACGTACGGTTGTGACGAAGTATGGTACGGTGTTGAATATGGTAGCGGTCTTTTATGGGGCATAGACATCTACACTGGTGAGATGTGGTCCATTGGCGGTGGCGGTACAGGTTTGAATGGTCTAGCATACGATCCACTTACTAACAGAATGTTCGGCGTTGATGGTAGCGATAATATCTGGCAGGTTGACCCAGACACTGGTGAACAAGACATGATCGGTAATCTTGGTTACTCTGGAGGATTAATGATTGGTATGGCATATGATGCAGATGGTCAATTGTACGGATGGGAGCTGGTAACGGATAAACTTTGGAAAGTTGACCCTGATGAGCCGTCAGCAGAAGAAGTCGGTCCACTAGGTATAGCCATCAACTTTGCTCAAGACGGTGATTTCCATAGAGAATCAGACCAACTGTATTTAACAGCATATACAACCGGTGGAAATTTATACAAATGTGATAAAGAAACAGGTACATGTGAATTAGTTGGTGGTTTGCCTAATAACTGGGAGTGTACTGCTTCAGTTTTCGAAAACGGATGTGTACCACCAGAACATGATATTCGTCTAGTAAGTATTGATGCCCCAGTATCAGGTCGTGCAGAACCAGACATGGATATGACAATAACAGTTAAGAACACCGGAAACAACACAGAGACATTTGATGCACAGATGGAAATCATAAAGTGTGAATCCGGACCATTGATAATGGAAGAGTACTTTGACGGCGGCGTATTACCAGATGATTGGGAGACTGACTACTGGACAATTGTAAATTCAGGAAACGCCGGTGGATCTCCACCAGAAGCGCGATGTTACAGGTTTGATTACACACAGACCTATGACAACTATATTATGAGTGGTCAAACCGATTGTACAGGTGCTGAGAAGGTAAATCTTAGGTTCAGATGGGCAGGACAGTATGGTACTTATGCACAATATGCTTCTGTGTATGTCAAGTTTAGAAGGAATTCAACCAGTCCATGGAAGGATGTAACTCCTTGGGACAACCCAGTTGGTGAGGACCAAGACGGTGAATTGTATGAGATTGGCTGTTACGGTTTCGGTGAACCAATAGGGGAAGAATTCCAGATAATGTGGAATTATATAGGTTATTACTACTACTTTGAATATCTATACCTTGATGACGTATCACTTGAATTGTGTGGTGGTTGTGCAGAGTATGCTGAACTAGTTGAAGATATAACCCTTGCTAAGGAAGAGGAAACACAAATTCAGTTCCCAAAATGGACACCAAGTGAATGGCGGAATGAATCCTCAGAAAACACATGGGAAGATTATCCAGTACATGGATTTATCATATTAGACGGAGATGAAAACCCAAGAAATGACCAGAAATGGAACCTTATGAACTTGTGGTATCCATGGTTATATGATATCGAAGTAATGAGCATTGACTCTCCACATGAAGAAGGAAGAGGACTTCCTGGACAAACATTCCCAGTACAAGCAACAATGCAGAATGTTGGACAATATGAAATGTGCTGTATCCCAATGGATATAAGTATAGGTAATCCATACATTATAGATACAGTGTTTTCAGAATTTGATTGGCCAGGTTCTGGTACTTATTATCCGGGTCAATACAGTGGTTGGACAGATGAACACAAGACAATCTCTTATTATTATGGTTGGCAACGTTATTATAACAGTTACGCTGGCGGTGATCCTTATGAGGCATACATACCATATTACTACTGCAGACAGGACTATGTCTTCTACTCGATGGCAATTGATACATCAGCCTATCAATCTCTGAGACTTCGATTCTTAACATATATTAACCACTACTCTGGACAAGGACTATATTCACTAGAGGCAGGATATAGTACCGATGGAGAAACTTGGTATGCGGCCTGGCATGAAGAACCCAGTTCAACTGGAGGCTACGAGGTTGATGTTCCTATTGCAGGAGGATCTGAGACAACATACATAGGATTCTGGTGTAAAGGAAATCCATTCTACTTTAACTACTGGTATCTCGACAATGTCGAACTAGTAGCTGTAGGATTCACTGAGGAATTTTCAGACTTTGCATGTCAAGGACCTGATATCGATCCCGGAGAAGAAGTAACATTCACATTCGCGGATTGGACACCAGCACGTCTTTTAGACCCAGCAGAAGAAACTGGTTCGGAAGACTACATTGTTGAATGTATGATTACAGCGGAAGGAGACGTGAACCCAGGTAACGATATAAAAACCGAAGAACTCACACTTGATTTCTGGCACGACGTTGGTATAGATGAGATAACCTCACCTACCGGTGGTAACCCTGAACGTGATAGATTGGACGAGCTTCTTTATGACAATGGTGAACCCGATGGAGTTAACGGTTATTTCTTCGGATATTATGCAGGAACTGAAAGTTGGCTTATAGATGATTTCACAATCACCCAAAAAACGGATATTACAGGAATAAAATTCCGTTTCGTATGGGGCCCTGGATACGCATCAAACATGGAAAAGGTAAATGTAATCATCGTGGAAGATACTGACGATTGCGATCCTGATACGGGACCCTATTATGCTCAAATAGAAACAGAAGATTTTGAGGAATATCCTGATGGCCAAACATGGTTCACTCGTCCCGGGGTAGTTTGTGAAGCTCAATTCGATGGAATTACTGTTCAACCTGGTAAATATTTCATAGGTGTTATGCCAGATGGAATAATTGATACTTATGCATATTGGTTAACGACACCGTTAAAGAATTGCGTTCATTTTTGGTATTCTACATATTTCGGCTATGCAAAATGGACACCAGGATCTCAGTTAGGGTATAATACTGACCTTTCATGGGCAATCTATGGTGGAGGCGGAGCACCTAAAGTAAAAGCTTGGATCCAACCCGGAACTGAAGACATTGATGCCGTTGTGAAAAACTATGGTACATTCATGAAAGAGGATCTGACTTGTTACGCTGAGATATATGACTACTTTGACGATCCAGAAAATGGAACACAAGTCTATACAGACGAAATCAGTAATATAGATCTAACAACCCCACTTGGAGGAGAAAGGAATCTACAGTTTGCAGATTTCACATTTGCAGACGAAGGACGATACGGTCTATTCCTTAGTATGCCTGCCACACCTGATGATGAAGAAAAGAACAACGACATGAAATGGGGAGTAGCTGTTGACGATACAAATCCAGATTGTGACTATCCACCGATCCTTGACCCAGCAGATCCTACTGGTGAGGAAGATTGGTATGTAGACGATGTAACAGTAACACTAAATGCATCTGATCCAAGGTCTAACGATGTATCCTCTGGAGTAAAAGAAATCAGATACACAATTAACAGTGGAACGGAAGAGGTAATTTCTGGTAGCACTGGAACCTTCGTACTAACAGAAGATGGCGACGATATCCTTGTAGAATACTGGGCTATTGATTGGGTTGGTAACGTAGAACCAACAAAGAACTCATTTACAATCGACATTGACCAAACAGTACCAGACATAGCACTCAAATATGAAGTACTTGGTTGGGTCCCACTAGAAGGTTGGGAATTCCAATTTACTGCAACTGCAACTGATGCAATGAGTGGTATGGACCGTGTTGAATTCTACTTTAACAATGAACTACAAGAGACTGTCAGTGGTTCTGGACCAGAGTATGTGTTTACAGTATACTACATCCCACTGCCTGGAACAGCTGTCTTTAGATCTACAGCAATCGACATAGCAGGTCTAAGCCATTATGACGAAATAATTAACCCAGTAACCAGCTCACACCCGCAATCACACCCACAATCACAACAAAGCCAAGAAGTACCACGTGGACAACCTCTACCACGATAGACAAAAAACAAACTCTATAAAAATATGAAGGGAAAATATCCCTTCCTCTTATATTTTTTTAAGTAAATTTTTTTATTTGAAAGTATTTTTGAGAATTTTCAACAATTCTATGGTTGAGAATTATTTAGTTGATTAAAGGAAATTAAAATATTAATAAAAAAAATAATACAGTTTTATTTAGTAAATAATTATCTTTTTAAAAATAATAATTATATTGATACAAGATATGTTTATTTAAATTTTTCAAAATATCAATTAGGTCTTAGACGCGCTGGTTGTTATAAACTTATTAAATCCTATTTATTCTCCATTAATAAATACAGAATATATAATTGTTATTGATACTCGTTTGAAAACATTTTTAATTGGTAAAGCAAAGGTTCAGACTGATTTATTTAGATAAAAATTGTTAACTCATAACATAAAGAATTATCTCTCTTTTAATTCATACATCTATTATTAAAATATGAGAAATTTTAGGAATTTTCTAAGATAAAGAGAGTATATGGTAATAGTAAAAACTAAAATTTAAATAATACTTTAGAAAGACTTGAAAAAAATGTATTGATCAATATTTTTTATATATACAAAATTTATTGAAAGTACTTTTTCCCAGAATCAATACATAGATTTATTGTATAGATATAATTGAATGTTTTTTATATGTTTGATAAACAAATAGATAAATTTCTCCAATGCGAATAGAATAATAGCTCAGTAGGACAAAAATGTAAAACTCCTTATTATCATATACAATTAAACAAAATATTCATTTGAACAGGATTTACAATAACTTATTAAGAAAGTGTAGAGAAATCATAGTGACGATAATAGCACTTAGAAATATTATGTACAATTAATTATAAGATTGATAGCATATTAAACTCTAGGCTTAATAGTAGAATATAATTATTGAATATGCGAACGCTTTAAAAAAAAGAAAAAAAGATGTGAACCAATTTAAGTTCACAGGTTTCACATTAAAGATTTTAGAATGTCACTGGAATATCAATGACCTTATTTAAGATTGGAAATGACTTAATTATCAGCTCCAATAGATTTTCAAGATATCTAATTAATAATAAGTTATTAAATTGTCTATCTCTAGGCGTAGTTATTTTGATTTGATGCTCACTCCAATCACCTTCAACATTATTGATATCTTTAGCTTTGGCTCTGATGGTAAATGTTCCTTCTTCAGTCCATGTATGCTCCTCACTGTATATCCCTGTACCACTCGGTGCGAAATCAGTCCAATCTGTTATAGTTCCATCTCCCCATTCTATATAAAAGGAAACTATGTCAAAATCTGGATCAACAGTTACAAATGTGAATATCTTT
Source organism: Thermoplasmatales archaeon (assembly GCA_030672305.1). Lineage (GTDB taxonomy): Archaea > Thermoplasmatota > E2 > DHVEG-1 > DHVEG-1 > SG8-52-3. The sequence continues at coordinate 28,438 of DAOVGR010000004.1, forward strand.
GGCTGGTTTACTTTTCCACTATTTGGCCCATCTATTGTTGGTGCAAATGGTGGCTCATTTTCTGGATGAGAATCTGATTTAATAACCCAATCCTCCCAAGCATCGCCGGTATCATACTCTTCAAATATTTCCTCGTATATGACTTCACTATCTAATTCGACAACTATCTTATCAATAGACCACCCTTGGCTTGTGAATTTGTCTCCTGTTACGAATTCAAATCCGATTAGTACAGTTTCATCTAACCATTCACTTATATCAATTGCATTTGCCGACCACTCTGTTATATGTCCTTGTACTATCCCCAAAGTTGTCCAACTTGACCCGCCATTATCTGATATCTTCACAAAACCTTTATCTGGACCACCAATTGGTAGTATTTCAAATTTTTCAACATATTGCAATATTGCTGATTTGTCTCCTCCAAGATTAAGTGGTTCTATAATTCCCCAATTATCCAGATTGAAACCTCTTTTAGAAAAAGCAAAATTGGCTTCAGGATTAAGCGCACCATAATAAGGATCAGTTGAAATATGTTCTGAACTTATGTTTGCACTTCCCGCCATTGGTGCCAAAACAGTAGCAATCATTAGCGTACAGATTACAATACCTATTATTTTCTTTCTCAAGTAATTTACCTCCCAAATTTAAATATCTATAGCATATCTAATATAACAAGGATATATAATCCTTTGCAATATAAATTCTTTAATTAAAATATTTTTAATAATCTAATTAATATTTCTAAAATATAGATAATGAGATGAGAAACCTTTTATATTTCTTGAGGTGAACAGTTTCACAGAAATCTTCTTAGACGCACGAACCTGAGAATAATAAATCCTTTTGCTGTTATTTCAATCGGTTCGATACCCGGTGCAGTGACGTTTACTATAACCTTTATGAAGCCAAATCCGAATGGGCTTTCACTAAATACCTCTGTTGAACCTACTTCAATGACGGGTATAGTTCCATTTCTATCTAAAAGTGTCTTTTTAATCAATCCTCTTCTGTTTACAGTGATATTCCATGTTATATCGTTGATATCTACATCTCCAGTGTTTTCAATATTTACCTTAATAGAACGACCAAGACCACGTTTTATAGATACCTTGAATCCAGGCTCAATAGGTTCTTCTTCCTGTATAAATATAGATACAAATACACTTCCACTACCCCCATTTGAGGATATATCAATATTTCCACCGTAATATCCAGACATACCTGATGTATCGACAACACTGACTGTTATGATATCATGCTCTCCTTCTGAAGAACCACTTGTTGGAGTTACCTCCATCCAGTCCAAGCTCTCAGATATCGTGTAGGATAATGTTTGCTGCCCACTATTCCAAATTTCAAATGTATCACTCCCTGCCCAACCTTGGTTGTGCTCACCAAAGTTGATATTGTTAGGAGAATAGGCTAATTCTGGATCATCATAATAATCAGTAATAATTGCTGCTGTATCATCTCCTTGATGAATCTTCTGAGTAACATTTTCCAAAGCAGTATATTCTGCAAGATTGATCCCACATTGTGGGCAATCACCAGTTCTTCCCCATACATATGCATCATAAGTAATGACTAATGGTTCACCATCTTCAACAGGTTCAGATAGATTCCACCAAATAGTACTTCCATCTTCTGATACATAAGTCGGATCAATATTTGATACGTTTGCATAATAGGTAACTTCTGGTAAATAATCAACGATTTTTACATCAGTTAAATTATATACACCATAATAAAAAAGCTCGATTTTGAATGTAACTGTTTCAGTTACATATTGAAAGGTTTCATTAACCCATTCCCCAGTATCAGCATCTTTTACTTTTTTTACAAAAGAAGGGTCTGGTGGAGCACCATTTACTATTGCATCAGAGTCTCCATAAAGATCCCAGTCGCAGCCTGTTTCAAAAGCAAAAACCTCTACATAGTTTTCATGTTCACCATATTCGTTTACATATGCTTCAAATTCTATTGAGACGCTCTCATCATCATAGAGGATTATACCATAATCATCACTTAAATTCCAAAAAATTTGGCTACCATTGATAAAGCTTTCATTATAGAAAAAACTCCCTTCATAGTTTAGTTCAGAGGGTAAATCATCTATTACCTGTATTTCCTCTGCTGAACAACCAAAAAGACAGTTCTTATGATATGTTATTGTTATGTTAAAGAGTACTGTTTCAGACAGCTCTACGTCGTAATAATCAACCCATCCCTCAATATCAGAATCCCATACCTTTTTTGTAACATTAATAGGATGGACAGGACATAAATCACATTCTAATTCATTTATATATACTTCACATTTTTCATAAGTTTCGTTTATTGCACCTAGTACTGTAAAAGAAGAAAAGATCATCATAATTGTCAATACTACACTAATTCCAATTCTTCTATTCATGTTCTTATATCTCCCATCAATTCTACATTTATCAACTAAGATATTTATAAACATCGTAGTATATATAAATTACTATTTATGTATTCTAGTTTGTCGATTTTTAAATAAAATTGTGTTTAAATATGTCCACCGAGCAATATAGATGTTCCAACACAGATGAACGCAGTGATAGTTCCAACAAGCAACATTTGAATTCCATATTTTATCATGCTTTCATCACTTATTTTTGCTAGATATACACCTAACAATGACAATACTAAAAGGGTTATTATTATACTTGAAACAAAGGCTAATTCAGATGATATAATCTCAAAATTGACCATAAAAAACGGAGAAATAACAAGCATTGCAGCAATAGCAGGAGATACACCATCAACTATAGCGGCATAAATTGTAGCAAATCTATGTGATTTACCATGCAGACCATCTTTCATATCTTTAAGCATTGCTCGTTCAAGACCTTTAAGCTTTTTAGTACGCTCTGCTTTTTCAGTCATATAGGCACCACTAACCCCTGAGGCACCCATTGCAATAGAACCAGCCAATCCAGCACTAATAATTGTTATTGGTTGTAATACACCAGATACATAGGCCCCAATAACAACACCTAGCATTGTAAGAGCTCCATCAAAAGCATTCATTACAAAATATCTACGGGTTATTGATGCAGCACCTGATATTTTAGAATATTGTTTCCATCTTTTTATGGTCTTTTTAATCTTTTTTCTTGGCATATTCTTTTCACTTCAAATTCTAGTTTCACATAATGGATTAGAATTAAAAGTTTTTGAATATTTTTTTTTCTATTTTGCGGATAATGGTACTTTAGTAATTAGCTTAATACAAAAGATTTAAATTTAAATATTTTATTTATTACTTATAAATTTTATTATTAGGGGGATTAAGGAATTTATGAATAAGAAAATATTAGGTGTTTTTGTTTGTATGATATTGATAACCACTGCTGTTTTACCTGTGGCAGGTAAACTTAATAAATCAAAATCTAAAGATTTTGTGGAAAACATAAAAATTATTCTTGATGAGTATCCTCTTCCACCTCCATTATCAGTTGATATGGTGCTTGAGGAATCTATTTGCCGGAGGATGTCAGTAAGATCATTTACTGGCGAATCAGTTTCAGATGAAGAATTATCTACAATTTTATGGGCGGCTTATGGTATAACAGAAAATGGTAATCGCTCGATTTTCAATCCAGATGGGACTTATTCAACTATAGTCTATGTGATTAGAAGTGAAGCCACTTATAAATATGTTCCTGAGAATCATTCTCTCTCCTTATTTAAAAGTGGTAACTATTTACATCTTGGTCAATATACCTCTCCTATAAAATTTGGTCTAGTATGGGATATGAATGCTGAATCAGATGAACTGATTGGAATGGCAGATATAGGGATGATATGCCAGAACATATATTTTGATGTTAACGCTCTTGATTTAGGAACTGTAACGACTGGAATGTATGTCGAGGATCTCTATGAATTAGGGATTCCTTCAAATGAAAAACCAGAAATTATCATGCCATTGGGACATCCTTCTTCGCCTTATGATTTTACATATGACCCGCTTCCAGAATCAAACTTGCCACAGGTTGTAGATAATGCACTAAGTCTTGCAGAAGCAATTAATAATCGACTTATCGTAAATAATTGGGATGACATACCTTTATCATTGCCTGAAGAATCTCAATTGATGTGGAGCTCATATGGATATTCATACCTATATGATAATGTGAATAATAAAAGACATAGGACTCTTCCTAGTGGAATAGGTATATATCCTTTCAAAGTTTTTGCTGCAAACCACAGTGGTGTGTATCAATATTCGCCAAGTACTCATTCTATTACTGAAATCGTTCAAGGAGATCAAAGAGAAGAGATTAATAACTGTATTGACCCTAATGATATCATAATAACCTCTGCATCTTGGATTATAATTCCATTTCTTGATGCCAATCTTGGAGGCTCTCAATATCAAAGATTTTGGTATTATGAGAATGGTGCAATTATAAATAATGTTCTTCTGGAGACAGCTGCATTAAATCTTAGAGCCAATGTAATTTATGATATTACTGATGAAGCTGGCCTGCGTTCTGCAATAGGTATATCTTCGCAACCAAATCTTATACCATTATCTGTTATTCCAGTCGGTAACCCATTTACTACTCCTAATACCCCACCTGAAATACCAGACATTGATGGCCCAACCAGTGGGTCAGCAGGAACTGCATACACTTACACATTTAATTCAGTTGATTCCAATGGCGACGATGTTTATTATAATATAACCTGGGGAGATGGTTATGTTGAAATTTGGGATGGCCCGCATACTTCAGGAACAGATTTTGATATTGATCATACTTATGCAAATCAAGGAACTTATACAATTGAAGCAAAAGCAAAAGACACTAATGGAGCTGAAAGCGACTGGGGAATATTGGAAGTAACCATGCCAAGAAACAAAGTAGCCTTTAATTCTTGGTTCTTGTGTTTTTTAGAACAATTCCCACTGCTGGAGAGACTGTTTAATCTTTTAAAAATTTACTAATCGAATTTATCCAACGCATCAATCAACTGATGTTTTGCTTTTTCTATAGTCCCAAGTAACATTATGATTTCATCATGTGTTATATCTGGCTTGGCTTCATAGAACCACTGACCTTCTTCTTCCCTTATTTCAAATATTTTCATTTTCTGCCTCCTTTTGATTAATTAAAACATCTCATCTATGAGTTTCAAGTCTATTATCCATATGCCTAATTGAAGTCTCTTTTTTAATTCTATGGTAAACAAATGACCATTTTAAGGTTTAAAACCCCTTGTTTTTGCTCATTTTATCGATACATTTATATAGTATTAATGACAAATATTAACGTGCCTAGAAAAATTGATGAAGATATTTAATATCTATCGTCGGTTTATGGGGAGGCGTGTTGGAGGTAATACCGAAAACAAAACCACCTCTATTTCTAGGCAAATTGTTATTTGATAGATTCTCAAACCTATTTCTAATACTAAGACTACTAATAGAGCTATAGCACTCCTTCTTTTTTTTATTCAAATAACATAAAGTATAAATACCTAATTAACAACTGTTAATATTGTGAGGCCTAGTCTGGAAATAAAAATGAATTTTTAGAATAATCTACTTTTTCACGCTTATCTTCCTCCCTCAAACTAGACCTCCTTTCAATTTATCTTTTTCTTTTTACTTTTAATTGTATTTTTTTTCCTTATTAAGAGTTAGAATATGAATAAGAACATCCTAATAAGTGTTGGAATAACAATCCTATTCTTTGGTGTAACCTTGGCACCGGGTATTGGTGGAATTTTTCATAAAAAAAGTGAGATACCATCTCCTTTAGAGGATGGATTAATAGCTTATTGGAAGTTTGATGAAACCAGTGGAAATATCGCCCATGATTCAGCAAATGGTTTTGATGGAACTGTTTATGGTGAAAAATGGGTGAAGGGGAGAATAGGGAATGCATTAGATTTTGACGGAGCTGATGATTTTGTTAATTTACCTCAAAATGCAATAAATATAATCGGAAATCTAAGTAAAGGCACTATTGCTTTTTGGTTTAACTATACATATAATCTCAATGAGCAAGAGATTCAACCATTATTCTATTTAGGCATTGATGATGAAAATGAACCTGATAATATGTTCATAATTGAAATTGGTCATAAGAATCCTGCTAATCGGAGATTATATATCACATGGGTAATAAACAACAGGATTCCTCTTTGTTTTGATACTGGTTTTAATCTTGAAGAGAAAGAATGGTATCATTTTGCTGCAGTTGTTGGCCCTAATGGAAATACAGGTTATCTTGATGGCGTTGAATTAGTGAACCGCCATTATAATTTCGGAACTGCCTATGATCAATATTTTTTTTCAGATATACCCGTACAGGATAATTTTACTATTGCATATGGAAAAACTGCTGATGGGAAATGTCCACATTTTCTTTATTATAAAGGTATGATTGATGATGTTCGTATTTATGATACTCCTCTATTAGCAGATGAAATAAATGAAATATTTATTTATAACGGTGATGAATTCCCAAGTACCCCTATAATAGATGGTCCATCCAAAGGAAAAGCAGGTGTTGAGTATTGCTGGACATTTCATTCGACAGGTCATAATGGAGATGAATTCATTTATACTATTGACTGGGGTGATGGAACCACTAATGAGACAGATTATTATCCACAATGTGAACCTGTGGAAGTATGTCATACATATAAGAAAGGGACTTGGAATATTTGTGCAAAAGTCAGGAATATATATGGTTATGAGAGTGAATGGTCAGATCTATTTAGGGTCAATATTCCAAGAAATAGAGCAACTTATAGTCCCTTATTCCATTGGTTTTTAGATCGATTCCCAATGCTGGAAAGACTGCTATCTTTGCTTAGATAAAATTTATCAACTAAAAGATGTTACCCCTGCGTCTAAGGGGTCTAGTTTGGAAGTAAAAATGATTTTTTAGGATAATCCTACTTTTTCATACTTTTCTTCCTCCCTCAGCTAGACCCTTTACATTTTATTTTTTTTTTGATTTTTACACTCAAAATTCGCTATTTTTACGCAATATCTTAGTTATTGTAACCTTTATATATCATTTATCAGATTGTTTTATTTAGGGGGGACAAGAAAATATGGATAAAAAGTCTGGTTTGTTGAATAAAACCCTAGTTATAGGAATATTAGTTTTGTTAATTGGAGCCGGAATTATACCAACTATTAGTGGAGATTATAACAATAATCAAGATACTTTTTCCTTGACTTTTTATACTTTTGATAAGACCGGTACAAAGAAATGTAAAGTTGAAATATCAACTGATAGTGCAAATATTATTTCTGATATGTTTGAAGAGTTAAAATATAAAATTACTAGTGATCCTACAAGCGATGAAACAAAATCTTTGAAAAATGATTTTGTTGAAATCTTAGATTCATATGGTCTTATTCCACAGGGTTTATCAAAGGATTATGTGTTTTCATTGTTGAATCCTAGATGGCTCCGAAATACTGGAAATAATAATCCTTTTACAAAGGATAGTGTTCCAAGTTCAAGGGTTTCAACAGTTCGAAATGGTATTCTTCCAGGACCATATTCTCATACTGGTTCTGCTGCTTTTTGTAGTCTTGCTGGTGGAGGCGGTGGATTCATTTTCCCACCTGTTATGCTTCCTAGGCCACGTTTAGCTACTGTATGGGCAGCATATCTGGGTGGAGTGATTACTGCTGCAAATCTCTTTACTGGGCATGGTTTTGTTGCATATGGTGCTCAATTTGGTGTAGCTTTGGGTTTTATGGGTATTGGTCTTTCATTTGCTTACCCTGGTGAGCCTTCTGTTTTTGGTTTTGGTGGTTATGCTTTGTTAGCAATGGTTGGAGCAGAGGATGTTGAAAGTTATCCACCGAATCAGGATCCGGTTATTTCTGATGAAAATCCTCCAAGTGGGACTTGGGATGTTCCTTTGTCTCTTTCTGAGCTTAGGTTCCATATTAGTGATGATGATGGTGATCTTATGAGTTACTGGGTTACTACAGATCCAGATATAGGTTCAGGTCAAGGTCATCTAAAGAATAATGGTGTTTATTCGGTTCCTGTTAGTAGTCTTGAGTATGATAAACCGTATAGTTGGACAGTTAGAGTTTCGGATGGCAAGGAGACTGTTGAGAAGAAGTTTGGTTTTATAACAGTGGCTGGTCCGCCTTTTGATCCTTTTGATGATGGCTGGGAGTATCGTAAGATGATTACGATTGATCATAATAAGGTTGCTGGAAGTCTTACGGGTTTTCCAGTGCTTGTTAGTGTTGTTGATTCTGATTTGCATGATAAAGCACAAAGTGATGGTGATGATATTTTGTTTATGGATGGCTCTGGTGTTGCAACAAAACTTTATCATGAGATTGAAATGTATGATGATTCTTCTGGTGAACTTATTACTTGGGTAAGTATTTCAAGTTTGTCTTCAACTATTGATACTGTTTTGTATATGTATTATGGTAACCCAAGTAGTAATAGTCAGCAGTTTCCTGAACGGGTCTGGGATAGTGATTATATTATGGTTCAGCATATGGATATTCAGGATTCTACAATTTATGATAGTACATTAAATGACAATGATGGATATTTGGTATCAAGTCCTTATAATATTGATGGGGTAATAAGTAATGCAGTTCAGTTTGATGGTAAAGATGATGCAATAGAAGTCCCATATGATTCTACTTTAGAATCACCTGATTTAACATTTGAGTTATGGGGCAGAATAACAGGGTCTAGAAGTGATGGTAAGCCTCATAATTATTTTGCATTAAAAAGAGGAAGAGATCATTGGGGTAATAATGATGGGCATCAGTTTTCTTTCCAAGGCTATTGGCAGCCTGAGAGTGGAACACGTCGATTCAGAGCGCTTTACGAAAGAAATAGCGCTCCACAGCAACATGCAGTTGGTGATTCCGTAGGATTGAATAATACATGGTATCATTTTTCAACGACATTTGATGAAGATACATATAATGCAAAATTCTACATGAATGGATCTCTAAAAGCAACTGAGCCTATGGAATCAGAAGTCATTTGGTATAATGATAATTCAGGTTTTTCGTGGGCTAAGGATTATAGACCTACGCCTCTTTATATGCATGTTTCAGTTGATGAAACTCGTATTTCTAGTGTAGTTAGAAGTGCGGAATGGACATCGACTTCTTTTAATACAATGAGTGACCCCTTAGCTTTCTTTAGTCTTGGCCCTGAGGAATCTGCTCCATAGATTACTATCTCTGAATTTAGATGCAAAATTAATAATATGGGTGCAAATCCATAGAACGTAGAACATTTAAATATCCTATATCTGATTATTTTTATTGAGGGAGGCAAGAATATAAAAAATAATTCAAGGAAAAAAATCATTACTATTTGCGCTCTTCCACTTTTTATTTGTATATCGATTTTTCCTTTTGCGCAGTCTGGATATATGCCAGAGGCGACTGTTGAAGAAAATCGATTTTCATTATCTGAGAAATTAAACGGAATGAAGAATACATTCCATATAAGCGAAAGTGGTAATTATAATCCTATTTGGATTGAAACATATGATAATGCCTGGGTAACATCAATAGATGTATATAACGGCTACATATATGTTGCTGGATCTGTAAATTCTATACCACAAAAACAGAATGATATCCTTCTTCTCAAATATGATACAAATGGTAACTTTATTTGGTCAAAAACATGGAATAAATATCCATATGATGCAGCATGGGGAATTGATGTGTATGGTGGATATATTTATGTTTGTGGATATGGATCAGATTGGCGTTCAGCTATTACTTATTCAAATATTCTACTTTTAAAATATGATACAAATGGCAACTTAATTTGGTCAAGAGATTATGATGATGCAGATTTTGACTTTGCCTACTCGTTATTAGTGGAAAATAACAGTATATATGTCGGTGGTCAATCTAATTGTGAAAGCTTGGTTTTGAAATATGATCTCAATGGATACTTGAAATGGAAAAGAACGTATAGCGAAAGTGAGGAAATGTACAGTGAAATCATACAATTAAGTAGTCATAATGGTTATATTTATGCTGTTGGTCAAACAGAGGATAGTAAAGGCGATGATGATATACTAATACTAAAATATGATAGTGATAGTAATGTTGTTTGGATGAGGAAATGGGAGACAATTGGCTCTCAGAAAGCATATGGAATAGATACAACTGATGAAAATGTATATATTTCTGGTTTTGGGGATATTGCAGATGTTGATGCAACAGGACTACTACTGAAGTATAATTGTAATGGTGATTTCTTATGGCAGACTTCTTATGAGCATGTAAAATTTGAAAATATCAGAGAAAAAAATGGAAATATTTATGTAACGGGTGAAACGACTGGTACCTCTGCAGATCCTTTGGATTGGGATATTGTTATTGCTAAATTTGATAGTGAAGGTAATTTGTTAAATGAAGATGTTGTTTATAATTCAGGATGTGATATTCCTCGAGATATTGACATTGCTGATGATTCACTTTATGTCTCTGGATCACAAGGTGATGACGCGTTAATTATGAAATTTAGGTTAGATATCTTCAATAAAAAAATTTATAGTCAAGAAAAATCTCCTATTATCTATTCGAAAATCCAACTAAATGACGACGTTAGACAATATCTAAGGTTGAATCATGTTTATCCTACTTATAAAACTGCTATTTGTACTGAGGATTATTTAGAGGTGATTACTGGTGCAGCAGATTGGTTAATTTGTCTTGCTGAACCATCTGGCAATGGTTACAAGTGGCCAATAAGTGAGAATGAAAAGGAGTATTACACAAATTTGATGGAGGGAGTACCTGGTGTAAGTTTATTTTTATTGAGAGTTTATGAGGTTACTGGGGAGGAAATATATCTAACATATGCTGAAGAAGGAATGAATTGGCTTATTTCAATGGCCGTTAGTGAAGGAGGGGGATACAAATGGCCTGAAAAGGAAACATCTAGTTATTATCCAACGGGATATTATTATGGAGCAGCTGGTATTGGTAAGGTTTTTCTTGATTTCTATCAATCATTAAAAAATCCTATATATCTACAATATGCAGAAGGAGCTGCTAGTTGGATACGTAGTGTAAATGGAATAAAATATGGATGTGAAATAATAGGTGGTGCAGCTGGTATTGGTGATTTTTTCTTAAAATTGTATGATGCAACAGGCGACTCTCAGTATCTTAATTATGCTAAAGTTGGTGGTGATTGGCTAATTTCTACTGCAGAGGAATGTCCAGTTGTATTTTTGACAGATGTAGGCAACCCATTACATAGAACAAGCCCGATTGAAAATGGATACCTATGGGTGTTTGTTCCTCTTTATTGGATTACCTCAACTGGTTTTGGTCATGGCACATCTGGTCCAGTGTACTTTCTTGCAGAGCTATATAATAAATGTAATGAGCAGAAATATTTAGAGTGTGCTGAAAAGGCTGCAAAATGGATTATTCATGAAGCTGTAATTGAAGGAGATGGTGATATGCAATGGCGATGGAAATATATGCTTGACCAAGGATATTCTATCTTTTCATATAATACTGGTTGGTGTTATGGAAATGCTGGGATAGGAAAGGCATTTATGTCCCTCTATGAAGCTACTTCAAATCCATATTATCTTGAGATATTAGAAGAAAGTACAGATTGGCTTATTGAGAATGCGATTCCAGATGAAGGAGGATATAAGTGGATTTTTAGGGGACCTAGAGTGGAAACAAGTTGGACCCTATCCGCTATTGCACAGATGTGTCATGGTGTTGCAGGTATTGCTGACTATTTTTTGGATTTATACACTATAACAGGTAATTATTCGTATATTTCATACGGGATTGGAGCGACAGAATGGTTAAAAAACGTAGCAATAGAAATACCTGAGGGTTACAAATGGGATTGGGCATCAGATTATACCGGTTATGTATTTGGTAGCTCAGGAATTGGTTTATCTCTTTTAAATGCATATGGAATGAATTTTCCGCCAGATAAACCATTAAAACCTTCTGGACCGCTATCTGGAAAAACAGGAGCGAAGTATAGTTATAAAACATCAACAGTTGATCCCAATGGAGACAAGATTAAATACGGTTGGGATTGGGATGGCGATGAGGCTGTTGATGAATGGACTGACTTATACGATTCAGGAGAAACCATAGAAACATCTCATTCATGGGATAAAAAAGGAATCTATGATATAAGAGTGAAAGCACAGGATGAACGTGGATTAGAAAGCGAATGGTCAGATCCATTACCAGTCACCATACCAAGAGGCAGGGCAGTATATCACTCAATACTCCTAAGGTTGTTTGAACAGTTTCCAAATACATTCCCAATATTGCGACAACTACTTGGATCTCAGTAATCCAAACCGATCTCTATTTTTTATTATGTTTAGCTTCCATAATGAAAAAACCTATTTTTGCATAATTAAAACTTTGTTTCTGTTAATGTTTTAATGTTTATTATTCCCTCTATTGATTTAATTTTTTTTACAACAATCCTTTCAAATTTATCATAGTTTTCTGCTTCTACTTTAGCTATAAAATCGTATTCTTCAGATAATGGATGAATCTGGATAATCTCTATTACTTTAGTGAGCTCATTATATATCTTATGCTCATAACCTGGTTCAGCTTTAATTAATACAAATCCTATAGTCATATATACCTCTTGTTTGTCATCAATTTCATAACATCTTTTTCTTTAAAAATATAGTCATATGTAATTCTCGTGATAAAATCAGTACTCTCTAATTTTTATTATTTTTAACAGTTATTCTGATTAAATACAGCTTAGGAAATATTTAAATCAGAATATTATATTACAATACCATTATCCTAAGGGAGGAATGAGAAAAAGCATGTATAAGAAATTAGTAGGAATATTTGTTTTGATGCTGTTGATTGCACCTGCTTTTCCAGCAGTAGGGACAGAGACTGAAATTAAAGAAAGAATAATTGCATCTCCATATATTAATAATCAAGAAGTCTATGAAGCTGATGCTTGCTCTATGCATGATCTTGTAGTAGAATGGGAAAGAATATATGGTGGAGTAAATGGGGATCTTTTTCGTAATATAAAACAAACACATGATGACGGTTATATAGCAGTTGGAGTGTGGAATAGTACATCTCATTGGCTTGTTAGACTTGATGCTAATGGAAATGAGGTTTGGAATACAACTGCTCTTCCTAATTCTAGTCTTTGGCCCCGTTGTTATATTGTTGAACAAACAAGCGATGGAGGATTTATTACTGCTGGATGCCATGAAGATCCTAACTATGGAATTGGTTATGACAGATGTATTTGGAAGGTTGATGAAAATGGAATTACTGAATGGCTTAAAATTTATGATGATCCTTTGAATGGTTATCATATGTGTATACAAGAAACAAATGATGGGGGATATATTGTCAGTGGTGAGGAATATATTTCCATTACAGATTGGGATGTTTTTCTAATGAAAACTGATTCAGTTGGAAATGTTGAATGGCAAAAGACTTACAAATATAGTGAATATGGTGACAATGCATATGCTGTTAGACAGACTCTAGATGGAGGATATATTTTATCAGGAAGAATAGAGCCTAGTGGTTCAACAGCAGATTTCCTTGTTATAAAAACAGATTCTAATGGAACCGTACAATGGGATAAAACATATGGAGGAAATCAATGGGATCAATCTAATTCAAATGATATATTGCTCTCTAGTGATGGTGGTTATTATTTTTTAGCTGAAACCAGGTCATTTGGTGCAGGAAATCTAGATATCTGGTTGATTAAAACTGATGCTGATGGAAATATGGAATGGAATAAAACATTTGGTGGAAAATATCAAGATTTGTGTGGAGGAATGGATTTTACAAATGATGATGGGATCATCATCGCAGGAACAATAAATAATAATTATTATGTGCCACCAATGGGTGAAGGAATAGTAATAAAGACTGATTTAAATGGTAATTTAGAATGGCAACAGACATTTGGGGATGAAGAAAATGATCAATTACAAGGCGCATGTTCAACAAATGATGGAGGCTACATTGTTGCAGGTAATAGTTATTCAACAGGTACATCTGGATTTGGATTGTGGGATGCCTGGTTAATTAAAATAGAGGCTTTTGAGAATAATCCTCCAGAAAAACCAGATAAACCTTCTGGTAAGAAAAAGATTGATGTTGGAGTAGATTATACTTATAGTAGCAGTACAACTGATTCTAATGGAGACATGTTATATTACCTCTGGGATTGGGGTGATGATACCTTCAGCGAATGGCTAGGACCATTTAATTCTGGTGACACTTGTGAAGCATCACATAACTGGACTGAGGAAGGATCTTATTCTATAGCAGTGAAAACTATAGATGAACATAGTGCTGAAAGCGATTGGTCAGATCCATTGAGCATCTCAACTCCAAGAACTAGAGCAAAATACAATACATTGCTCATATGGTTGTTTGATCTCTTCCCAAATGCATTTCCAATATTGCGACAACTTCTTGGATTTCAGTAGTCTAAATCAATCTCTCTTTTTTCTTTTTCAAACAACATAAAATATAAATACCAAATTAACATGTGTTAATATTGTGGGGTCTAGTTGGAAGTAAGAATGATTTTTTAGGATAATCCTACTTTTTCATGCTTTCCTTCCTCCCTTAAAGCTAGGCCCCCTTTCAATTTATTTTTTTTATTGATTTTTCCGCTCTAATTTTTACCATTTTTTACACAATATCATCGCCTCCCTGACGACTTTTTATCTTTTTACTTTTACAGGAGAAAATAACTTGTCGGCATCTCTCAAAAAATTGCAAAATGTTTTGTCGTTTTAATGGCGACAAAATGAAAAACTATTTAAACTAAGAAACCCACGTATTTATTAACAAAAATAAATAATATTGGTGTAAAATTAATGCGGAAAGCAGCAGTAAACAGAGACAAAAGCATCGAAAAAGCAGTAAATGATATATTAAAATCTAGGGCTAGATCACGTATTTATATTTATTTGCTGAGAAAAAACGGAGCTAGAACAGAACAAATCATTAAAGGAACAAGGCTTCACCCTAGTACGGTCAGAGAAACACTTTCTAAAATGTATGATAATAATCAAATTTACAGAAAAAAAATAAAAAATGATAGTATTGGAAAAAATCCTTACATTTTCTATCCAATCTCACCAATTAAGCTTTTGAAGAGACATGCACGTGAAATAGAGGATAGATTAAATAAAATCGCAAGTCTAGCATTTTCAAGAGAGAAAGTAAATAATTACAGACCTGTTGAAATAAATATAGATGAGGGGGTGGATAAAATATGAACATAAAACCAATAGCAAAACTATTTGCTCACCACCCAAAATTGGTAATTATAACATTTACAGTGCTTTCTATTCTAATAGCCTCACAAGCTTTGAATATTTACATAGAATCTGATCTAACAAAATTTCTTCCAAAAGATGATCCAGCAATTATTTTATGGGAAGAAATAAATCAAGAATTCAATATTGGAAAAACAATAATAATTCTAGTAGATCAAACAGATAGAGTATATGACATTAGAGATCCAAAAGTCCTAATTGAGATGGATGAAATTTATATTAATATTTACGATAAACTTCTAAAAGAAGGAGAAGAAACAGGTATTGCATCAGTAAATAGTTTGGCACTTTTGATAAAGAAAGAAAATAGGAAAAGTATAGCTGAAGGTGGCAATAATTTTAATGGAATTCCTTATGATCAAAATGATATCTATAAATATATGGAAAGATTTGAAATTGCTGCTACAAAAGGCATCCTTTATTCAAATACATACAAAATAGCAGTAATTATAATTCAACTTAAAGACGATGCTGATTTTAATCAGGTTCTATTTAGAACCGAACAAGCAGTAGAAAACAGAGGAACGTCTTATGCAAATATGACAATTACTGGAACAATTGCTTATCAGAACGCAATTCGAGAAGAGAGCATGAGAAACTTAATCATAATCTTTCCAGTTGCTCTTGTTCTTGTATCAATTGTCCTGTTTTTCTTTCATAGAACTTTGAAAGGATTGATTATTGCATTTCTACCTCCAGCATTTGCAATAGCCTTAACATTTGGTATTTTAGGTATGGTTCAACCAGAATTAACAATCATTTCTGTTGCTATAGTTGCATTACTTATAGGTCTTGGAGTTGATTATTCGATTCATTTAATGAATAGACTTGCAGAGGAACATGCTATCGAAGACCCAGTGAAAAGAATTGAAAAAATATTGAACCATACCGGAAAGGCAGTTTTACTATCTACAATTACAACTGTCATTGGTTTTTCCTCTCTTATGATATCATCTATGTCACCGATGGTAACATTTGGTTTTGGCTGTGCAATCGGAATATTCTTTTGTTTTATATCTGCAATTATTCTTGTGCCCTGTCTTGCGATAATATTACAATTTAAGAAAAATGGTCGAGTTGTTATCTGGAAGAAATTTGCAAACTTTGCAGTTAATCATAGAAAAAGAATTCTTTTAATTGCTGGCTTCTTTGCAGTAATCTCACTTGCCGTTTTACCAGAGGTAAAAACTGATGTAAATTACTTTGAATTGGCACCTAAAGATATCCCTGAAGTTGAAGCGATGTTCAAATACTCTGAGAGTTTTGGTGGTGGTAGTAATTTCAATGCATTACTCATTGAAACAGATCCAAATGGTCTTTTAGATCCTGAAATAATTGAAGTATTAGTTAAAATGGAAGATGAGATGAGAGATGTTATTGCATCTGCTTTTCCATATATAGATGAAAAGAAAATTGAAAAATCAATTTACTCAATTGCTGATGAAATAAAAGAAGTAAGTGACATAATTAACAGAAGTATTGTCGTTGAAAAATTAGGAGAGTTAGTTGGAATTCAAAAAATTCTATTTGATATGATAGCTGAAGAAGGGATAATTGATAAAGACTTTTCTAAAACAATTATACTAGTTGGAATTCCTATTTCAAGTAGTATTGAGCAAATTGGAGCAGTTGTAAAAGAAATTAACACAATCGCTTCAAGTACTGTTCTTCCTCAAAATGGTCGTATATCAAAGCTTACTGGACAGGATGCAATAACATTAGCTGTTAATAATCGATTAACAGATGAACAAATACGCTCAATGATACTTGCATTAATGCTAGTACTTGCTGCATTGATATTTATCTTCAATTCTTCAACATATGGCTTTTTAACAATGATACCTGTGCTATTTGTTTTAATGTGGGAACCAGGTTTTCTTGTTGCAACAGACATACCCCTTTCACTTGTTACAATCTCAATTGCCTCAATCATGGTTGGAATAGGTATAGACTATGGTGTGCATATTACTCATAGATTTAGGGAAGAAATAGGTAGAGGCTTGCCTAAAATAGATGCAATAAAGATATCAATTGAAAAAACAGGTTTATCATTAGTGGAAGCAGCTCTAACAACTGTTGCTGGAGTTGCTTCAATATACTTTATAAATGTTCCAGCTCTTAAAGACTTTGGTATAGTAATAATTTTAATGATATCTCTCTCATGTATAGCTGCTGCATTGATATTACCAGTTTTTTACACTTCAAAATCTGTTAAATAAAGCATCTTATTTTTTCTTTGAAAGAACTCTTAATGATTTAATTAAAGGTATATCAAAAACAATATTTCCAATAATTATTATTATTCCAAGAATAAGTTCACCATTAAAAGCAGAACTGCCCTCTAAAATGCCCCTATTGTACCATTCAAAAATAAATGAAAAACCCACAATCAAAGGAAGGCCAATAAGCAAAGGTGTAAACAAAATCTCAGTTCTAATAACTTTAGAGAAATAGAATTCTTTTTTCATATACTTCATTTCTCTTTTATCCATTCTAATATCACCAGGGCATAATACTTGGATATATAATTTCACCAGGATAACTAAGTCCAAGATATGGGATACTTATCCAAATGATTAACAACAAAATTGCAGGAATCATTTGAATCATAAAATCATCATCCAACCACCAGAATTTTTTCGTCTCACCAATAATTGCACCAAAACCTCCAACAATAGAAACCAGTATTATTAATAAAACATCTGACTTAAACCACGTAATTATAAAAAAATACATACACACCAAAAAACCAAGTAGATATACATATTTCTGACTAAAACGCCTTCTTATTTCACCAATTATTGGGTCTCCCAAGGTCGCACATAAAATACAAGGAATTGCAATTTGCTGAGGAAAAAATCTCAGCAGGATAAGAATAGCAACAGCAAAAAATACGTAACTACCGATTCTCTTTTTTTCATACATTCTAAGTCCAAAGAAATGGTTACTACTAATCTTTCCAGTTAGTCTAAACACCTCTAAAATAATAACAAATACAACAATTAATGGCGGAATCCATAATTTCAAAATATTTATCCAATCAACATCTGGTAATATATAATAAAGTAAAAATGATGCTCCAAATGCATGAAAAGCACGTCTGTACCAATGAGCATCAAAATCAAGAGAATAAATTTTTTCCCTAGCATCCTTTAATCGATCAGCTACGTTTACCATAATTAAACAACAGCTTCTTTATTCAGGGTTGAAATGCCTTGTTTCCCTCCTACAATAACCTCGTCAACCAAACCAATAAACAAACCATTTTCCACAGCACCTGGAATGCTATTTATTTCTATCTCAAATTGTGCTGGGTTCTCAATCCTTTCAAACTCACAATCCAAAATATAATTAGAATTATCTGTAATAAAAGGTTCATCTCCCATAACTTTTCTAAGTTCAACCTTACAATCAAACTCCTCAAGTGTCTTTTTGGTAGATGTCCAACCAAATTTTACAACCTCAACAGGGAGAGGAATATCAATTCCTAAGCATTTAACAACTTTTGAATCATCGATTACAATTATTACTTTCTTTGAGTTATAAGCAATGATTTTCTCACGAGTTAAAGCTCCACCACCACCTTTAATAAGATTAAGATTAGAATCAACCTCATCAGCACCATCTATTGTTATATCAATAACAGCATTTTCTTCAAGAGTTGTAAGAGGGATCTTTTCCTCAGTTGCAATTCTTTTAGTATGCACAGATGTTGGGATTCCTTTAATTTTAAGCCCTTCTCTACATAATTTCCCTAACTTTCTCAATGTGTACTCAACTGTTGAGCCGGTACCAAGTCCTATAATCATCCCATCTTCTATGTGTTCTATTGCCTTTTCTCCAGCCAGTTTCTTAAGTTCCTCTTTTTCCAAAAAGTCACCCAGACATGTAATATTGAATTAGTACAAAAATTTATACTTAATATTTTGATTACGAGCATGGAAATATGCTATTTGAATGTGAAGAGCACGGATACTATCGTGGAGAAACATGTCCTAAATGTGACAAAAAAGGCAAGTTCTTGATGAGTGAAAATGAACTAAACTCCTTGAGTCGTATTATTGCTGGTGCACTCCGTCATTTTCCAGAAAAACTGGGCTTGATGATGGATGGTAAAGGATGGGTTGAAATATATTCCCTAATTGAAGCTATTGGTACGAGTAGATCTGGCTTTGATTGGTTACGCATCCATCATATAGAAGCTCTTGTTAATACTGATAAAAGGCAAAGATATCAGATTGATGGTGGAATGATAAGGGCAACTTATGGTCACACAATAGATGTTAGTCCTGATGATCTTCCTCTTGCCGATATGGATGAGTTCTATTATCCTGTAACCGAAGAGGAAATAGATATTATACTTGAGGGTGGTCTTCACCCAATCGATAGAAAGAAAGTACATCTAAGTGGCAGTATTGAAAAAGCATTAGAAGCAGGGTTGGTTAGAACAGAGGATCCTCTGATTTTAAAGATCGATGGTAAAAAGACGAGAAAAGATGGTCTAAAAATATATCATGCTGGAAAAGATGTTTATATAACAGATGCAATTGATGCAAAATACATTTCAAAAGTTGCAGATTCAACGGTAAAAAAAATATTGAAAAAATCTAAGTAAATTCCGATTATTTATTCGAT
Organism: Thermoplasmatales archaeon; assembly: GCA_030672305.1. GTDB lineage: Archaea > Thermoplasmatota > E2 > DHVEG-1 > DHVEG-1 > SG8-52-3. The sequence goes on from DAOVGR010000004.1 coordinate 48,451, forward strand.
TTTCTCATGTTTTGGGCTTGTAGTTCAGCTAGGTAGAAATTTGATACAGTCTGCTCTTCTGTTAGTTCTAAGGATTAATTTCGTTATATATTATAACGAAAAGGTTTAAATACCCATTTTCGTTATACAATATTGCGAAAGTGGTACCATGGGTAGTAAAGACAATCATTTCAAGCTCTACGAAAATTTTAAAAACGATGCTGAAAATGCTAATAACTTTGAGGGAACACGTGTAGAAGCTTATTTTCTATCTGCTTATCATTTGATAGAAACTTGTGCAGCCCAAGACAGAGTTCATATTAACAAACATCAACATGTACGGTCTACACTTACAAGAAATGAGTTTATTTTTAAAGATAATACTAATAAAATTTGGATGAATTTTCAAAAAATTGAAAACCAACTCCGACCAAAATTTGCATATGGCTTTTTATGGACTGAAACAGATATGAAAAATGTTAAAATTTGCTATAAAACAATTGAAAAAATATGCCTTGAAAAATTAGGAGAAGATGTAAATGGATGAAAAAACAAATAAACTAATAGATGAAATTAAAAAAATTTCTAAAAGTTATTCAGAAATAGAAACCGTTATAGTATTTGGATCTGTAGCAAGAGATCAAGCAGGAAAAGAAAGTGATCTTGATGTTTGCTTTATTTTAAGAAAAGAAAATTCAAAAAATATTTTATCAAATCAAATACTTGGTTTTGAAAAAAAATATGACAAAAATATTAATGTGATTTTTACAAATCCTTCATATAAACATCTAGATCGCCATTTCGTAGAAACTTTAATAAGAGAAGGAATTACAATTTATGGAAAGACACCAGATATTTCTATACAAAAACTTGAGCTTGAACCATATGAAATTATTAAATTTGATCTTAGTAATCTCAGTCAATCTGAAAAAATGAAAATAAAACGACTATTATATGGTATAAAAACAAAGAAAAAATATAAAAGCAAAATCTATGAGAGAGAACAAAAAGGATTGGTTGAAAAATTTAGAGGTTTAAGGATAGGTATTGCATCTATATTGATACCTGAAAAAAGGTCATGGGAACTTGAAAAAATTCTGAGAGAAAATGGAGTTTCCCTTAGGAAAATAACGATTTGGTTATCTAATCCTTGACACCTATTGGTATGTTTCCGACTTAATTTTTATTACCACAATCTTTAAAATCCTAGAGCCGTTAGACCCTTTCCACTTGGAAATTACTCCTGTAGGGGCTTGTAGCTCAGCTAGGTAGAGCAATCGGCTCTTAACCGATTGGCCAGGGGTTCGAATCCCCTCAAGCCCGCATTATTAAACAAAAAAATATGATAATTTTGATATTTTTTTAAATTAGTAAATTAAATAATGTAGAAAAAATTTCATATTAATACTTTAAATGAGCAATATTGTTGCATTATATATTAGATTTTTGAACTTATATTTTTTAGATAGACTTATATTTTATTAAATAATACACTAGTACTGTTAAAGTTGGAGGATGTACGTGAGGAGACTTACTACTTTGTTTGGTGAGAATGCAGGAAAGATTTGGTTAGCTCTTAATCAAGAAGGTTGTTCAAAAAAAGATAAAATTATGCAAATAACTAATCTTGACGAAGATAATTTTTATGCTGGAATTGGATGGCTTGCAAGAGAAAATAAGATTACTAAAGAAGATGAGGATTGCTTTAAACTTGGAACAACAAATTTAGAATCACAAATCGGAAACCATGCTGGCGTTATTTGGAAGATACTTGATATCTGGGGCGATGCTGACCTAAAGACAGTCAAAAGATTATCAAACCTTGATGATAATGATCTTCAATCTGCTCTGGGTTGGCTTGTTAGAGAAGATAAGATTGTTGTAAATGAGAATCAAAAATTTATCTTAAAATAATCAAATTGATTTGAAAGAAACGTGAGGATTGAGAACTAAAATAAGGTCTTAATACAGATACCTTTAGGTTAATTGAGAGTCTTAATAGTAATTAAAAGAGGATATAATAAATGAGAGTGGCAATGATTGGCTGGGAATATCCACCGTTTAAAGCAGGTGGTCTTGCTACTCATTGCTATGGCCTTACTCGTAGCCTTGCAGATAAAGGAGTAAAAATAGATTTTTATATGCCAAAAACAAAACATGCTACGGGTAGTGATAAAACTAACTTGAATATTATTGAGGTTGGAGAGGCAGAAATCTTTCCTTATGATAGACCAGATAGCAAAGAACTTGCTGGGCAGTTCTACGATGCTGTTTATAGATATAACGACCTAGTGGTTTCAAGAGTAAAAGGCAAATATGATGCAATTCACTGTCACGATTGGCTAACAATGAAAGCAGGGATTACCTTGAAGGAGAAAACAAACGCCCCTCTTGTTGTTACTGTTCATTCTACTGAGTATGATCGTTCTGGATGGATTTATCCAAATCAATGGTTTATTGATATTGAACGAGAAGGAATGGAGAAAGCTGATAGAATAATTTCTGTCAGTCACTTTACAAAAAGAGTTATTGTCGAAAAATATGGTATCAATCCTGACAAGATTAGTGTTGTTCATAATGCAGTTTATCCAATTCCTGAGGGTCATAAAAAAGATATTGTATTATTCTTAGGAAGGCTTACAATACAGAAAGGTGCTGAATTTTTCCTACGTGCTGCTTATAAAGTAAAAGACTATGAGCCTGATGCTCGTTTTGTTGTAGCAGGTATTGGAGATATGTTACCTCGCTTGATTACTCAGGCTCTGGACTTGGGTATTTCTGATAAGGTGATTTTTACCGGACGTTTAACTGAAGAAGAAGTCAAACACATCTATGGAATATCTAGTGTTTATGTTATGCCATCTGTTAGTGAACCTTTTGGCATTACTGCACTTGAAGCAATATCTGCAGGAACTCCAACAATTGCATCTAAAACTGCTGGCTTTTCTGAGGCGTTCAATAACTGTCTAAGAGTAGATTTTTGGGATACAGATGAAATGGCAAACAAAATCATATCCTTGATTAGATATAAACCTCTGCATCAGACACTTTCCAAGGAAGGTAAACGGGAGATAGAATTATTTACATGGGATAGGGTTGCAGATAAAACAATAGATGTTTATAATGGGGTAATATAGGATGCCATCAATCTGCTTTTATTTCGAAGTTCATCAACCGATGAGGTTGAATAAGTTTTCAGTATTTAATATTGGAAATAAGAATTCCAAATCTTCATATTTTGATCGACAGTTGAACAAAGATATATTTATAAAAGTTGCAAAGAAATGCTATCTTCCAACAAACAATTTACTTCTTGATCTTATCAATAAATATGATGGAAAGTTCCGCATATCATTTAGCCTTACCGGAACCTTTATTGAATACTGTGAACAGTTCATACCCGAAGTAATTGATAGTTTTAAAGCTCTTTTTAAAACCGGTGCAGTGGATATGATTGAGGAGACCTATTATCACTCTTTATCATCATTATATGATAATATGGATGAGTTTGAAGAACAGGTGAAAATGCATAGTAAAATGATTAAAAGATTATTTAACTATAAACCAAGAGTTTTTCGTAATACAGAGGCAATCTATGATAATCGAATTGCAAAAAAAGTTACAGAAATGGGATATAAGGGAACTATTACTGAGGGAACAGAAAAAATTCTACAATGGCGCTCTGCAAATTATTTATACAAACCAATAAATACTAATTTGAAAGTACTTCTCAGAAACTACACACTAAGTGATGATGTTGGTTTTAGATTTTCTGCTCGGCAATGGCCGGGCCATCCATTAACCGCTGATAAATATGCAAATTGGATGGCGAAATCTGAGGGAGATCTTATCAACTTATTCATGGATTATGAGACTTTTGGAGAACATCATTGGACTGACACAGGAATATTTGAATTTTTAAAACATTTTCCAGGAGAGGCACTTAAGCATGATCACCTTGATTTTGTAACTGTCCGTGAAGCAATTGAAAGATATGAGCCTGTTGGTGAGATTGATGTTCCATGGGCGATTTCATGGGCTGATGCTGATCGTGATGTATCGACCTGGCTTGGAAATGATATGCAAATTGCCTGCTTCAACGAATTAAAAAATATAGGTAAAAAAATAAAAGATACAGGTGACCAAGACTTATTAAATACATGGCGCCGGTTGCAGACTTCGGATCATCTTTACTATGTTTCTACAAAGGGCATGGAGGATGGGGATGTCCATAAATATTTTAGCCCATATGATGGTCCATATGATGGTTTTATTAATTACATGAACATCCTACAAGATTTTAAACATAAACTATATTAGCGTTGTGAGGAGAGCAATATTGAAAATCGCACATTTTTCCTGGGAGTTTCCACCAGTAATCTATGGAGGTCTTGGTACATTTGCTGCTGAAATTACTCAGAAACAAGAATATTTTGGTAATGAAGTAACTGTTTTTTCTTTGAACCAAGATAATAAATATAAAACCTATGAAAAATGGAATGGTATAGATATATATAGACCAAAGATTTTAGATTTTACACAGACATTTAACTTATTTGCAGCTAATGAACTTCGCTCTTGGGGAACTAATCTCAAATTTTTTGCAGATGTTGTAAGCTACAATACAATATCTGCTTCTCAACTTGTTAACGTACTTGTAAAAAAGAATAACAAAAACTATGATATTATTGATGCACATGATTGGCTTGGAATAATCGGTGGAATGGTCATAAAAAAAGAACTTAACATTCCTCTTGTTTTTCATGTACACTCAACAGAATATGGAAGATCTATTGGTGATGGTTCTCATACGATTAAAAACATTGAATATGATGGTGGACAGGTTGCAGATCGCGTAATAACTGTTTCATATTCAATGAAGGAGGAACTAGAAAAACTGGGATATCCATCAGAAAAAATTAGAGTTTGTTGGAATGGTGTTGATCCAGCTAAATATGATCCAGAAAAAGTATCAGAGGAGGAAAAAAATCAACTACGAAGAAGATATGGAATTAATAACAATGAAAATATGCTGTTTTTTATCGGGCGTCTAGTAACAGTAAAAGGAATATATAATCTTGTTAAAGCAATGCCAAGCATATTAGAAGATTTCCCGAACTCAAAACTTGTTATATTAGGTATAGGAGATATGGAATGGGAATTAAAATCACTTTCTAAAGAATTAAACATCCAAGACAACATAATCTTTAGAACAGAATTTATTGATGAAAAGGATAGAATTATTCATTATGCAGCTTCTGACTGTGTAATACTTCCATCAAGTTATGAACCATTTGGTATTGTATGCACAGAATCAATGTCAATGGCAAAACCAACAGTTGTTGGAGCCAATGGAACAAGTGGATTTAGGGAACAAATCGTTCCAGATGGCGATAAGAAATGTGGGATTCATATAAATCCTCATGATCCAAATGACATAGCATGGGGTGTCAAAGAGATATTAAAACTTGAAGATAAGGGTAGATTAATTGGAAAAAATGCACGTGAGAGAGTAATTGATACTTTCAGTTGGGATTCAGTTACAAAAAGAACATTAGATATTTACAAAGAATTACTTTAGAAGACCTATGCGAGAATGGATTGTAACAAATGGCCTTGGCGGTTATGCTTCTTTAACCTATCAAAATACAAATACTCGAAAGTTTCATGGTTTACTTATTTCTAGTTTAAATCCACCTGCTGAAAGATGGGTTTTTGTTTCAAATATACTTGATCAATTTCAAACAAAGAAAAAGGAATATGATTTGAAGGATTACAAATGCAATTTTAATTTTGATTTGTTTCCATCGTTTTCTTATGATATTAACAAAGTAAAAATTAAAAAAACTGTATTTATGGAAAATGGAAAAAATACAACTATTATAAGATATAAAATTAAAACAGCTAAACCAATAACAATTATTCATAATCCAATAATTAACTCTAGACATTTTTATGATGTTAATAAACATAGATACCTTACATTTGATTATGAAGTAAGTATAGATGGAATCAAAATTAAGCCAAGAAATATAGATAAAACAATAAAAATATCGCTTAAGGATTCTGATTTTTATCCATTAGATTATTGGGAAGAGCTATATTACGAAAATGATCTTGAAAGAAATGAATCTTGGGTAGATAATAATGTTCAAATAGGACAATTTAAAAAGACTATTAAAAAATCAGACGAGTATTTTTTGATTTTGTCCACTGAAGAAAATATTAATATCAATCCTTTAGAAGTTTATTTAAAGGAAAAGAAACGGAAAAATGAATTAATAGACCAAGCAAATCTTCCCTCAAAGTTTAATAAATTAGTTATTTCAACTGATAATTTCATTGTAAGAAAAGGAGATGGTAAATCTATAATAGCTGGATATCATTGGTTTGCAGACTGGGGTCGAGATACATTAATTTCACTTCCGGGTCTAACTCTTGTTACTAAGAGATACAATGATGCTAAACAAATACTTCGGAATTTTAGTAAATATCTGAGAAATGGATTAATACCAAATACATTCATAGACAAAGATTCAACAATTCTTTATAATACTGTTGATGCTTCATTATGGTATATAGATAGGGTTTATCAGTATCTCAAGTATACAAATGATCGATATTTTTTAAGTGAGATATGGAATTCAATTCAATCGATTATTGAATCATACAAAAACGGAACTGATTTTGATATAAAAATGGATGAAGATTTTCTCATTAGTCATGCTCCGGGTTTAACATGGATGGATATAAAAATTAATGATTATTATCCAACTCCTCGATCAAGAAAAGCAGTTGAAATACAGGCTCTATGGTATAATGCACTCAGAATTATGAGTAATCTTGCTCAGCTTTCAGGAAGAGAAGATCCATATTTTGATTTATCTGAAAAAGTAAAAGAAAGCTTTAATCAACAATATGATAAACAATATGATGTTATTGATACAAAAGATATTTCATTTAGACCAAATCAGATCTTTCTAGTTTCCCTTGATTATTCTATGATTGACGAAATTCTCCAGAATATAATCGTAAACGATGTTCAGGAGAAATTGCTTACAATTTTTGGATTAAGAACACTTTCACCTGACGACCCAAATTATAAAGGAAAATATATTGGAGATTATAATAAGGATATTGCGTATCATAATGGAACAGTTTGGCCTTGGCTACTTGGTCCATTTATTAAGGCTTTTTTAAAAGTAAGAAAGTATGATTATGCAAGTCGTAAATATGCTTATAATAATTTTTTAAAACCGATGTTTGAAGTATTTGATGAAAAATGGGATGGTTCTATAAATGAAATTTTTGATGGAGATCCAATATATGTTCCTAGAGGGTGCATATCTCAAGCGTGGAGTGTGGCTGAAATCCTTCGGGCCTGGGTTGAAGATATAAATTATATACCTCCACTAAATGAAAAAATCTTTGAATTACCTGAAATATGCATTTAAAACATATTGTTGAATCATTCGATTTGTATTAAAAAAAGATGCATTAATAGCAATACAACTTCTCATTGTTCTAATCCAATTATCCCTGTCATTATAAAATTTTGGAATAATCCAGTTCTCAAGTTTATCGTACAAGTCATTTTTATCTATTTCATCATCAGATTCTGCTTTATCTGTTTTCTCAGGTCCTATCGCCCATCCTGTGATATTTTCAATACATCCCTCAAGCCACCAACCATCCAAAGTGCTAAACTGAGGAACTCCATTATGAGCAGCTTTCATACCAGATGTTCCAGAAGCCTCCTTGGGTCTTCTAGGTGTATTTAGCCATAGATCTACTCCTGAAGTCATCATTTTTCCAATATTTATATCATAATTATTTATGAATGTAATTTTAACATTGTTATCAATTGTCTTCATAACCTTAAAGATTTTTTTAATTGCATCTTTTCCAGAATAATCCTTTGGATGGGCTTTCCCTGCAAATATTATCTGAATAGGTCCTATCTTTTCAGCAATTTGCATTAATCTATTAGGATTAGATATTATAAGATCAGGTCTTTTATATTGTGTTTGTCTACGGCCGAATCCTACAGTAAAATCATCATAATTCATATTAACGTCAGACTGTTTGTTTACAAAGTCGATAAGTTCTTTTTTTGCCTCCTGGTGAGCGTTCCATATTTCCGTTTTTTGTATACTTTGTGCAGATCGAAGAATATATGGGTCAGATCGCCAACCTGGCATATGTTTATCAAAAAGTCTCTTGAATGGCTCAGAAACCCAGGTTGTAGAATGAACACCATTTGTAATTGAATCTATTGAGTAACCTGGAAACATCATCCTTGATACCTCACCATGTTTTTTTGCAACACCATTTACATAGTGACTAAAAAATAGTGCTAATTTAGTCATGTTTAACTTGTGTTCAAATGTTATGTCATCCAGAATGAAATCAGGAAGAATATTTCCAAGCATTGATTTTACAATTGAAAGATCATATTGATCATGTCCTGCAGCAACAGGAGTATGAGTAGTGAACACACATTCATCTCTTACTTTTTCTACATCGTTTAACTGATCATAGAGTTCAAGAGTACCAAGAGCTGCATGTCCTTCATTCATATGATATCTATCAATGGTAGTATATCCAAGGGCCTGCAGCATTCGGACTCCACCGATTCCAAGAATAATTTCCTGGGCAAGACGATATTTATGATCTCCTCCATAAAGATACTTAGTCAATGCTTTATCCCATTCGCTGTTTCCTTCTATGTTTGTATCAAGAAAAAAAACAGGGACGATAAATCCGCTAATACCTTTCACCTTATAATACCATACACGGATTTTAACATCCCTACTATCGATTTTTACCTCAGTTTTAGCAGGAAGCAGTTTTAGATAATTTGAAACTTCAAACTGCATTGGTAATTCGATTTGATTTCCATTTTCATCTAATTTTTGATAAAAATATCCCATTTCAGAAAGGAGAGTTACGCCTACTACTGGGACATTTAGATCAGCACATGATTTGATTGTATCACCCGCGAGGATTCCAAGACCGCCACTATAAGTTGGAATATTTTCATCTATACCAATCTCCATAGAAAAATAGGCAATCTTTGGTTTACCAGTAATCTTATCAGTTTTCTTCTTATCTTCTAGACTATCAGGCATTTATCTCTCCTTTTTTCACATTCCACCATTCAATGTAATAACAGGGTTCTTAAAAATATTTCATTTTATTTTTAACATATAATGGTATCATTTATAAGTATGTTTGATATACAAAATATTTAAACAGATAGAGTGGGATGTTTATAATGTCTGATAAAATTTGTAATATTTGTAGTAAAAAAATTGATCTTAATGATCATCCTCTTGGATTAGTATTTGAAGATCAAGTCTTTATTTGTCAGGATTGCAGTATAAAGCATTCACAAAAAGAATTATCAAGATTATCAAAGACTATAATGCAGTGTCCAACCAATGGTATGCCAATTGCACTTTGGATAATTCATGAACAAAACAGAGACAAGACAATGATGACTGTAAAAAAATAAAATATTTAATCTTTTTATGAAAATCCTTTTTAGAGTATAATTTATTCAGCAGAATATGTATATTATCAAATTTGGCGGTAGTGTAATTACCAACAAAACAAAAGAAAATTGCTTCAAACAAGAAGTAGTTGATGATTTAGTTAAAGCAATAAAAAAAGCAAATAAAGAGACAATAATTATTCATGGTGCAGGTTCATTTGGTCATATCATTGCAGATAAATACAATTTAAATAAAGGCCATAAGTCAAGTGATCAACTGCTTGGTTTTTCCCTTACACATGGAATGGTTCAAAAATTAAATTCCTTGGTTTTAGATTCATTACATAATAATGGTATACCCGCTGTATCAATACCTCCTCACTCTTCTTTAATATTGAACAATCATAATCCTTTAAAATTTGATTATATTATTTTTAAAGAATATCTTGACATGGGTTTTACACCAGTTACTTTTGGAGATGTTGTACTTGATAAAAAATTAGGTTTTTCTATTTGCTCTGGGGATCTTTTAATGCTACTTCTTGCTGAAAACCTCGAACCAGAAAAGACAATTTTTGTTATAGATGAAGATGGTTTTTTTACTTCAAATCCAAAAGAAGATAAAAATGCAGAATTAATTGAATCAGCAACAAAAGACCAGTTAAATGGATATGTGGCATCAAAAGATAGACATGCTGATGTAACTGGAGGTATGCAAGGAAAAATTGAAACAATAAAAAAAATAGCAGAACTAGGTATTGATACAATTTTGCTAAATGGTAATAAACCTGATAGATTATTCAAGGTCTTAAATGGAGAAAAAACCAAGTCCACAATTATAACTGGAGGTCAGAAATGAATATAACCGAAAGTAGAAAAGACGAACATGTGAAAATCTCAATTGAAAAAAATGTTGCAGCTCATCATAATTATTGGGATGACGTTAAACTTATACATAATGCTCTTCCTGAAATAAATAAAAATGAAATTGATCATTCAACAGAGCTATTTGGAAAAAAACTAGGAGCACCTTTGGTTATCTCTGCTATGACTGGTGGTTATACTAAAGCTAAAAAAATAAATGAGAATCTTGCAGCCGCTGCAGAGAAATTTAAAATTGGTATGGGTGTTGGTTCTCAGAGAGCTGCACTCGAAAATGACAGCTTAAGGGATACTTATGGTATAATTAAGGACTATGATATTCCTCTTCGTTTTGCAAATATTGGGGCATCTCAATTAGTTATTTGGGGGCATAAGAAGTCTTTAGAGAATTCACAAAAAATGATAGATATGATTGATGCACATGTTTTTATTATTTGTTTAAATTTTTTACAAGAAGTAATACAAGCAGAAGGTGAAGCTAATGCAAAAGGTTCTTTTGAGGCGATAAAAAAACTTGCAGAAGATTTAGATACTCCAGTTGTCGTAAAAGAATCTGGAGCAGGTATTTCTTATAGTGTGGCTGAGAGACTTTCAAAAACCAAGATTTCTGGAATAGATGTAGGTGGGCTAGGGGGTACTTCATTTTCAGCAATTGAACATTATCGTGCTAAACTTATAGAAGATGAACTTCATGCTCGAGGAGGCAATACATTTTGGGATTGGGGTATTCCAACTCCCACATCTATAGTTGAAGTTGGAGATGCAACCGATTGGAAAATCCCAATAATTGCAACCGGCGGAATTAGAAATGGCCTTGATGCTGCAAAAGCTATTGCACTTGGTGCAAGTTGTGCAGGAATTGCACGTACTCTTCTAGGACCTGCAACCAAAAGTAAAGAGACTGTAATTTATGAGATTGATGCAATTATCAAAGAACTTCGTGCTACAATGTTTCTTGTAGGTATTGATAATATATCAAAGATGGCAGATATTGGTGTAGATTTATGGATATAGATTTTGAACTTAAGAAAAGAGCAGATTTTTTTAATACACAACTTGAAAAATTCCTTGATGGAGGTAATCCTGAATCTCTTTATAATGCAGCAAGACATCTTCCTTTAGCAGGAGGTAAAAGACTTAGACCATGTTTTAGTCTAATCTCATGTGAAGCTGTAAAGGGTGATATTATCAAGGTGATACCATTGGCTATTGCTCTTGAATTAATCCATAATTTCACCCTAATTCACGATGATATCATGGATAAATCAAAACTAAGACGAAATCTTCCAACTGTTCATGTTAAATTTGGGGAACCATCTGCAATAAATGCAGGAGACCTCTTATTTATAAAAGCCTTTGAATCAATGCATAATATATCTATAGATTGTTCTATTTTCAAGAATGTCGAATTTGGTTTTATTGATTTTATTAAAGAAATATGTGAAGGTCAACAATTGGATATGGATTTTGAAAATAAGCAAACAGTTAATGAGGAAGAATACCTTGAGATGATACGTAAAAAAACCGCAGTATTTTTTCAGTTTGCTGCTGAAGCTGGTGCAATAATAGGAGGAGGCACCCAGGATGAAATAAATGCATTAAATGAATATGGACTAAATGCAGGATTAGGTTTTCAAATTTGGGATGATTATTTGGATATAAGCAGTGATGAAATAACACTTGGTAAAGACATCGGCAATGATATAAGAAATGGTAAGAAAACCCTAATTGCAGTTCATTGTTTAAATAATGCTGTTGGTGATGATAAAGAACTTTTAGATAGAATATTTGGGAATATAAACGCAGCCGAAAATGAAGTTAGACAGGTTTATGACTTGTTCAAAAAATTGAAATCTATTGATTATGCAAAAAATACCGCTCTAAATTACATTTCTACAGCAAAAAATGTATTAGATAAGCTTCCAGATTCAGAAGCAAAGCAACTCCTCTTAGAGCTGGCTGATTATTCAATAAAAAGAAATAAGTAGAATATTATGTCAAAGGAAAGAATTCGGAAAACTGCAAGGATTTATGCGCTTCAGAATGCTGTGCAGTTTAATGGAAAAGCAAATCCTAAAGCAGTAGTAGGCAAAGTTATCGCTGTTTTACAGAAAGAAGGTTTTTCTCCAAAAGAGTTGATTCCAATTATTAATACTGTTACTTCAGAAGTAAACGAATTATCTTTAGATAATCAAAAAAATGAGTTAGAAAGAATTGCTCCAGAACTTCTAAAAAAGGAAAAAAAAGAAAGAGATTTTTCCTTACCTGAACTCCCTCATGCAAAAAAAGGAAAGGTTGTTACTCGTTTTCCACCTGAACCAAATGGATATTTGCATATTGGCCATGCTAAAGCTGCAATTGTTGATTATGAATATGCAAAAATGTACGATGGTAGATTCATATTACGTTTTGACGACACTAATCCAGAAAATGCTCATCTTGAATTTTATGATGCACAAAAAGATGATCTTATATGGCTAGGTATAGAATGGGATGAAGAATATAATACATCAGATAATATTGAAAAACATTACAAATTAGCTGAACAATTAATTAAACAAGAACATGCATATGTTTGTACTTGTGATACTAGTTTTATTAAAGAATGTCGTTTTAATGGCAAAGAATGTGATTGTAGATGTATTGATACTGGAGAAAGTCTCGATATTTGGGGAGAAATGATTTCTTCATCAATAGAAGGTGCTATTCTTAGACTCAAAGGAGATATGACTTGTGATAACACAGCGATGAGAGATCCAACATTATTTCGGATAATTGAAAAAGAACATCCACTGCAGGGAGATAAATACCGTGTATGGCCTACATATGATTTCTCAGGTGCTGTAGAGGATAGCATCAGTGGTGTGACTCATCCTTTTAGAACTAAAGAATATGAACTTCGAGATGAATGCTATTTCAAACTTCTTGACCTATTAGGAATTAGAAAACCTCATCTTATGGAGTTTGCTAGATTGTCAATAGAAGGAATGCCTGTTTCAAAACGTAAAATTAAGCCGTTAATTGAAAGAGGAGATGTTTTAGGTTATGATGATATCAGACTTCCAACTCTTAGAGGATTGAAAAAGCGTGGAATTTTACCTCAGGCAATTAAAAAATTTGTTCTTGAACAAGGAATTTCAAAAGTTGAATCATCTGTAACATTTGGTCTTTTGGAAGCAGCAAATAGAAAAATTATTGACCCAATAACCAAACGCTATTTCTATGTTAGTGATCCCATAAAGCTTGTAATCGATAATGCACCCCAGAATGAAAAGAAAATAGATTTCCATCCAAGAGATAAAAAATTAGGTAATAGAACCATTAAAACAGATAAAACATTTTATGTAGAAAAGCTGGATATGAATAAATTAAAAGTTGGAGATATTTTTAGATTAAAGGATCTTTTTAATGTTAAAATAAAAAAGAAAAACGATCAAATTACAGGAGAGTATGCTGGAGAGGAATTAATTTCCGATTCTGCAAAAATACAATGGACAACAGATAAATACGTTAATTTAAGTGTGTTTATACCCCATGTACTATATATTGGTGAGAAGTTTAACAAAGATAGTCTTGAAAAAGTTGAAGGTTTTGCAGAAGAATCGGTTGGAAATATAAAAACTGATGAAATAGTTCAATTTGAAAGATTTGGCTTTGTAAGAATTGAAAATGTTAACAATAAAATAAAAGGCTTTTTTACACATAAGTAAACTTTTTAAGTAATTATCAGTTTATATATCTCACAACACTAGGAGTGGGATGTAGTGTGCGTATGTTTAGGAAGATAACAATAGGATTAATTATGTTTTTATTTACCCTAATTTTTATAACAGAACTTGCAGCAGCAGATAGTGCCCCTTTTTCTTTTGATTCTATTGGACTATCTATTGCAGTACTTATTGCTGCAATTGCTACAATTATTACATTTCTTACCCTGGGTGGTATCAAATACGTTACACCAGAGAATGTGTTAAAAACTGAAGTGAGACTGAATCTTTATAATTTCATCGATGAGTTTCCTGGTTCCCATCTTAGAGAGATAGCTCGGGAACTTGATTTAAAACCTAGTAATGCAGCATGGCATTTACGTAAATTGGAACAAACGAATCTTGTGAGAAGTCGAGTCATTGGTGGTAAGAAGGTATTTTACTTGGTTGAGGGTGGTGTTGATGCTCGAATAGAAGCAATTGCAGAGTCAATTCTTAGAAATGAGAATGCCAGAAATATTATGATTTACCTTTCTGGAAATCCTGGTAAGCATCTACTTGAGATAGCAAATGCCTTGGACCTTAATCATCATACCGTTAAATGGCATATTAAGAAAATGTACTTGGCTGAGCTAATTGATGGTGATACAAGTAACTCTGCATATCCAGTTTATTATCCTACAGAAATCGGTCTTCAATCAATTAAGAATTATTCCTTTCAACTTAAAAAACCTAGTAAAGCAGCGTAAAATCTGATTTTTTATTTTAATAAATCTTACTTTTTAGGTAAGAATCGTAAAATATACTTTAAATAATATTAATAATTACATTTTATTATCAAATATCTGTTAGCTTCAGAGCTATATTATGATTGATTCTACAAAACATAAATTTCTAAGATACATACTATTCTTCAACCTCTACTTTGCAGAAGGATTAATGATTGCAATAACCACAGTTGTTACAGCTCTTTATCTGCGTGAACAAGGAGTTTCTATTCCAATTACTACACTTATTATTGGTATTGTAAATATACCTTGGATATTGAAATTTATCTGGGGGCCAATAGTTGACCATTTTATAAAATTTGGAAGAAAGACTTTTATCATATTTGGTGGACTTCTATCTGTTTTTGCAATGTTTCTTGCCTCAATGGTTAACCCAGGTGTCTCTTTGATACCCTTTGCATTACTTATTTTTACAAGCCATATTGGAATAGGTTTCATTGATGTTTCAACAGATGCTTGGGCAATAGATGTTTCAACTGATAAAAATCGTGGAAAAATAAATGGTTCTATGTTTGCTGGCCAATATTCTGCTTGGGCAATTGGTGCAGGTTTACTTCCATTTATAGGTTCAAATTTTGGTTATGGATTAGCATATTTTACTAATGGAGTAATAATTTTACTTCTTCTTATTTTTCCATTTTTTGTAAAAGAAGCATTAAGGTTCAAGACAAGACCAAAAATAGTACCTCTAATCCAAAAGGAGTTTAAAAAGAAAACAACTCTATTGGTTGCTCTTTTTTCACCGCTAGTATTCATGAATGAAGGAATGTTATCATTTATTATGCCTATTTTTATGAGAGATAATCTTGGTTTAGGTGATGTTCAAATAGGTCTTATTGCAGCAATCCTTCCAATAACTCTGGCAATTGGATCAATTATTGGAGGCATAGCAACAGATAAATTTGGAAGAAAAAGAACATTATATATTTTGCTTGGATTTAGTGCAATTTTTACAGCATCTCTTATCTTTGCTAATAACTGGTGGAAATTATCAATAATTTATGGTATAATTGGATTTTTAATGGGTGGACATTCAACTGTTTCATGTGCTTTATTTATGGATATAACAAATCCGAGAATTGGTGCAACTCAATATGGAATTTTTACAGGGATTGCAAACATTGGATTAAATGGAGGTGGAATGGTTACTGGTACATTAGTTGCTGCACTAAGTTACAGTCAAACATTTCTATATGCCAGTTGGGTGTTTGGACCAACAATTCTAGTATTATACTTTATAAGATTAAAAAAAAGAAGTAATAAAAAAGATTAAAGAACTAATTTTTTTTAGGTTCGTCCAACATCAGTTACTTCAGCACTATCAACATCTTCAATTTCAGCAATTTTTTCAGCTATCGGATCAATTCCACCCGCTTCATCTGGAACAACAACAGTAACATTTAATCCTTTCAATCCAAAGGCAATAGGTTTGATCTCAATATTACCAAGTTTAGCAGGTGGTTTAACTAAAGCTCTTATTTTTTCTATTATTTTCTGAAGTTTATCTTCCTCTAAGACTTCTCCAGGCATAACTCGAATAAGGCCAATTACTTCTCCCATAATTTGCTCCCCCTAAGGTCCAGTAAATTCACACTTCAGACAGACGTATTTAACACTTTGTTCTCTACAACTTGAACACCGTCCAATGGTTTCAGAACAAGTTGGGCAAGGAAAGGTTGTAGAACCTTTTTCTAGTAGTCCTTTTCCGCATGAAATGCATTTTTCTGCCTTTTTCATAGGATGTGCTGAATACCATACCTATTTTTAAATGTTATCAATTACCCTTACATTTATATATCCTACATCAGATAATTTTATTGAGGGGGGTAGTTAAGTTTGGACAAAAAGAGTACCCTGTTAAGTTAAAATCTAGCAAGTAGTCGTTGGAATCAAACTCTTCGAAATGGACTAACTGGAGAAGAACTTGATTTTCACCAGTAAACGTGCATTCAACACTTATCTCCTGCACTTTTTTACTCTTCTTTCGATTATAAAAAAATTCAGTTAATACTATCGTATATTCTTTGTTCAACAATTTTAGCCAATTCAATAGTAAACAAAAGGTTATCTGAACTCATAAGACCAATAACATTTAATATTCTAAAAGTAAGAAAATCATTATATCCCTCTTTTGTTATTGCTTTCGACTCGTTTCCAATAATATTTATGGACTCATCAATAACCTCAAAATTGCCAGTAGTTATTATATACTCAATAGTTGTGTTATATCCTATCTCAGCTTTTTCAATTGAGTTGAATTTATTTAATTCACATGTTATATAATCATATTCATCTTCGTTTGAAGTATTTCCTTTTGAAAATTCAATTTTAAATGTTTCTGTAGGTTTATCTTGTGGAAAACGAGAAAATTCACTTGTAAATTCTTCGCCCCTATATTTTTCTGAATAATCTTCTGGCAGATCTTCAATAGTGAGTAATAAATTTTGTATAGATGTTGTTATAAGTTCTCCGGTCTGATTATTATTTTGTTTTTGATTGTTTTCTTCAAAGCATCCGCTTAGGGTAATGCCTAATATTAAAACAATAATTGATATAATCAATAATTTTCTTTTCATCCGTCTTGTCTCAGCTCCAAAACTTCTAATTAATATTACTTATAACATATAGGATATAATTTTCAGGATAGATAAATGTGAGTGTTACTTCTATCATATTTTTAAATGTGACGTTTAAATTTTATTTAGGTTTACATTTTTCATCTTGTTTTTTTATCATATCAAGTGAAAATGAAGCAACGGATTTAAATATGCGATACTGGAAGATTGCACCAGCAATTAGATTCATATGGAAAGTAACAAACCTATATAATATAATGAAAACACCAATGAGAGTGTCAGAAGTAGTGCCAATTAAAACGCCATAGAGACCATAAATACCCACCTCTGTAATACCAGCACTACCCGGAGTAGTAGGCATCATTATAATTACTAGTAACAAAATTTGTGCGGCATAGGATTCTATAAAATAAGGAGGTAAACCCAATCCTAAAAGAATCATAGATGGAATCAAGAATCCACAAGACCAAAATAAAACAGTAAAAATACTAGCTAAAAATAATGATTTTTTATTATCACCAGAAAATCTATACATACTTTTATGAAAATTATCAACCTCTCGATTTATTTTCTGAATTATCTTTCTCCCACTTTCTTTTTTCTTTGAAAATCTACTAAATTTTTTACTTAAAGTAATCAAGAAAGCCTTAGTTTTATCAGGTCTAATTATTGCATATATAAATAATAAAAGCAATAAAACGAAAAAAATAACACCAATAGTTAGTCCAAGACTAATAAAACCTAGATCGCTAACATCTTTAAAGATAAATAAAGCTATAGGAACTAATATCAAAATAAATATTGCATCCATTAATCTTTCACCAAGTACAGCTGCAGTAGCACAACCAAGACTCATACCGTCTTTATTCAAAAGATGAATTCTGACAGGTTCACCACCAGCCATAGATGGAGTAATACATGCTAGAAAAAAATTTGCAATAACAATTCTTGTTGATTCAATCAAACTAATTTTTACATTCTTGTCCATTGTATTAGCCAGAATCTTAAGTCGAGCTCCCCATAAAATCCAATATAGCACATTTAATAAAATAGCAACTGCAAAAAACTCATATTTTATAGAGATTTTAGAAAGGTTCTCTAATGTTTTAGCATCAACTGTAAAAAACAAAATAACAATAATAATAACTATACTAAATGTGACACTTAAAATAAATGGAATTTTTAGAGTCTTAGTTTTTTTCTCCTTTTGCACGCATGTGTTAATTTAGGGATAATATATTTTATTTATGTTTATTTTAAGAAATAAACAAAAAACCTTTTCAGCAATTATTATATTGCTCAACTCTTAGCAGTGGAGCATATGAAAAAATTACCGAAACAAAAATATTTAAAAACATTGGGATATGCTTTAAAAAATTACATTTCAAGAGATTGTATATACCCATTTTATGCATCATACAAGGTTACTCATAAATGTGGTTTAAAATGTGAGTTCTGCAATGTATGGATGGAGGATACACCAGATTTACAAAAAGAGGATGTTTTTAAGGTTATTGATAATATTGCAAATTCAAGTATTATTGTATTAAGCATAGAAGGAGGAGATCCACTAATCAGAAAGGATTTAGGGGAAATTCTGAAGTATGCTTATCAAAAACCAATCATACTTTTTTTTACAACAAATGGGCATCTTCTTGATAAAAGACCAATGAAAGAATATGGTAAGTATATTGATTATCTTCACATAAGCATTGATGAAGGACATAACAATCTTGAGTTTTTTAGTAGACTTAAAGAGTTTCAGAGCTTCGGACCAGAAATATGTGTCCAAATTGTTGTTACTAGGGATACTGTCCCAGTTCTTGAAGAAAAAGTAAAAAGTATATTTAAGGTTGGCGCAAGAACTGTTGTAATGCCAGCATGCCATCTTGATGGAACAGATGATTACTACCCTGATTCTAAAGAATTCCGAAAAGAAATCATTAGGCTAAAAAAGAAATACCCAAATACAATCACAACACCAAATGGTTTTTTAAATAATATTAACAAACAACATGGGTGTTCTAGCTCCTCTGTAATAATAGACTCAGATGGTGGACTATTTTATCCATGTAGAACTGTTGGTGAAAGAATATACAATTTCACTGAAGGATCATTTATGGATTTTCTAAAAACAAAAAATGCAAAAAAAGCTAGAGAGGCTATGAAACAATGTGAAAGATGTTGTGGATGGTATCAATATTTTGCAACTGATTCCTTTGCCACACCTATTTCCTTAATTTCCTCATTAAGCCCTTATATTTTTAAATAGGAACAATATTTATCAACAAGAAATTATTTGGTTTTACGGATTTTGAAGGTATATGAAAATACTATTAGCAACAGAATCATATTATCCAAATATTGATGGAGGTGCTATAGCTCAACATAACCTAGCCCTTGAGCTTAAAAAACGTGGTCATGAAATATGCATAATAGCACCTGGTTATACCCATAAAAATAAAGTTGAAAAAGAAGATGGAACCACAATTTTCAGAACCAAAGGAATAAAATTACCCATATATATGCATGGAAGATACTATTTTTCATTATTCCCCTATTTCCAAGTTAAAAAAATAATTAAAAACTTCAAACCTGACATTGTTAATATTTGTTCACCATATCCCATAGGTATAAGTGCATATCTTTGTGCAAGAAAACAAGATATACCTGTTGTAGGCTCAATCCATATATTACCTGATAACATGATAACACCATTTCACAAACTTAAAAACCAGGATAGAGTTGAAAATTACTCGTGGAGATATTTAATCTATTTTTTTAATCTTGCGGACTGGGCAACAATACCAACAAAAACTGGAGCAGAAATGTACAAAAACAAGGGTTTAATCACAAATATCACACCAATTTCTAATGGTTTAAAAACAGAAATATTTAATCCAAACAATGATGGTGAGTATCTTAGAAAAAAATTTGGGTTACCTAAGAAAAACATAATTTTATACACTGGCAGAATAAACGAGGAAAAAAACCTGGATGTCTTAATCAAAGCAATTCCATATGTTCTTAAAAAAGTTGATGCTCATTTTCTTATCGTTGGATCAGGTGGTGATTATAAAAAATTATTAATTAAGTTAACTGAAGAGTTAAACGTTGAGAATAACACAACGTTTACTGATTTTCTTGACTGGGATGATTATCCAAATATCTATGCAATTGCAGATCTTTTCGCAATGCCCTCAGAAGCAGAGTTACAAAGTATAGTAACAATGGAAGCAGTTGCTTCTGGTTTACCAATTGTAGTAGTAAATAAAGGAGCAATCCATGAGCTTGCAAGTATGAATAATGGATTTGTTTTCGAATCAAAAAATAGTAAACAAATGGCGGAATGTATCGTTAAAATACTTAATGATGAGAAACTTAAAAAAAATATGGGCACAAATAGCCTTGAATTAATAAAAGAACATACCATGGCATCAATAGCAGTTAAATTTGAGGAAATATATAAGAAAGTATTAACCAATTATACCAGCAGAAAAAACTAGATTTTTTAATTTAAATAGTTTATTTTTTCTAAATATGTCCAATTAACTTCAAATATTTCTGTCCATTGTATTGGTTCTTGAGTATCTGAATCTAGTTCAATGGATTCATTTATATATATTAGACTAAAAGGTTGTTGTAAAAATTTATCATAGGATGCATACATTGTATCATCTTCTCTTGTTTCATTTACCATGTATCGAATTTCTCCAAAATGAACATGCACAACATCGTATTTCATTATGTTATCAATTATAACATGTGTTATTCTACTATGGTTCTTCCCAACTCCTAATAGCTCATGAATATATTCATCTAAATTTTCTGCTTCCCACATTTCCTCTGTTTCATCCTTGGTCGTATTAAAACCATAGGCTTCTGACATTCTTGCAAGACGGTGATCAGATGCTATCATACTAAGGTTTTTATCCAAATTTTCAGACATCCATTCAATAACTGCAATGTTCTGTGTGGTTATACGTTCATCAGATGCTTTTAATGTTTTATGTGCAAGATATGGAGTTGCAGCAAGTGATACAAAAATGATTAAAATTATAAATAATTGTAATAGTGGATTTTTATTAGATAAAATATTCTTTTTAGATGGCCTTCTAATTAAAAACTTCTTTTTTCTTTTAAATTTGATTAGTAATTCTTTGTATTTTGGATCTGAAAATATCCCTCCAAGTCCAAAAACAGCAATTATTGCAAGTGGTGCCATCGTATATTCAATATGTCTATGAGGAAGTAGAATGTTATTACTGCTAATCATTGCATATCCAAATGATAGCATAACTGCCAACATCCAACCACAGATAAACAAACCATTTTTCGTACGCCATGTATAACTAAAACCAGCTACTCCAAAAGCAATAATTACTAGAAATGGAAATGAATATACTATCGATTCTGGAGTAAATGTATCATTTATCCAAGGTATGTTAATAATTGTAAAAATTGTCATTACTAAAACACTTGATATCAAGGTCAATGAAAACTTTAAAAAAAATCTATTATTAATTTTTAGTTTATCAAACCAGTATATACTGCCGATTCCATTCTTATCCTTTTTTCTTTCTATTAATAAAAAAGGCTTCCTTAATGTAAGATTAATTTTTTTATAAATTCCACTTATTGCATACTTAACGTTTTTGATAATATTATCATGTTTTCTCATTACCTTTATTAGCCAAAACATTGCAAAGAAAATAACATAAAATAATATAATTACAAGGATTGAACCTATCCGTATTCCTGCAATAGTAAATCCAGAACGAATGAAACTTTCATAAACTGTTGTTGCAATAAATGCCCAATAAGAAAATGTAATAGCACTTGTGATCAGTAGGTACATTATATCTTTTTTTAATGATTTAGTCCATGTCTTTGCTTTAACGTTTTCTAAAAATACAATAAATATCAATATAATTAGGTAAAAATAAGTGGTAAGATGATGAGACATAATAATAAGGACAGAAGAAATTAAAAGAGGTATGAAAAACCTTGAATTTTTTCTAAACTTTAAGAAAAAAAACATCGAAAGCATCATGAAAAAGTGTCCAATTGTTAGAGGTGAAGCATGACTTGTTTGATAAACATGAAACGGAATAACAGAAAAAAACAGAGTAGATAGTATTGCAATTTTTTTATCATTTAGAAGTTCACGAGCTACAAAATAAAAAACCAAAACAGAGAGTCCACCAAATATTGGTGTAAGTTTCGGCATAATGACAAGAATGTCGATACCGGTTACCCAATGAGCAAAGGAATTTATAGAATATAGTATTGGAAATTCATTATATGAACTCCCCCAACCAGTGTAAGCAGGAAATATCATCCCAGTTTCTGAGACAGATTTTGTAAGACCCAAATATATTCCAAAGTCACATCCCCATGCAGCATTGGTCCAAGCAGGTAATGATCTTATAATTATTGCAAGTCCTGTAATTAGAATCAATGCCCAAAAAATCCAGTTTCTAAATAATTTCCTTTCCCCTAAGTCAGCGCTAGCATTCATCCTTTCACTCGTTATATAAACCTTAAATATCATCTTCCTTAAAAAATGGTACTATGCAAATGGGCTTCTTTCAACCGATGTTATTACATTAATTATGTTTTCAACAGATTTATCAACATTACATTTTCTTTTAATACCTGTTCTTTTTTTTGCGAATTCTACATCTCTTCTAAGATCAATGCTGTTTTGATTAACAGAGAAAAATGTACCTTTTTTATTATGATACTGCCCAAGATACTCTTGCTCAACTTGTCCTGGTGTTGGCGTCATAAGAGCCTTTGCTCCAATTATTGCTAAATCCATTATTGTTGAATAACCACTTCGCGAGATCACTAGTTTTGTACGATTCAAGAAATCCTCCCTTTTTTCTTTTGATAGAAATGAATGTGTTTCAATGTTTTTTTTGTTGAATTTGTCCTTTTTCTCAGTCTTACCCAGAGTTATTACAACTCTTCCTTTTAAATCATTAACTTGAGATACTAGTTTTTTTTCAAACATTGTTCGTTGTGGTTCAGGTCCTGAAATCGAGATTAGATAATCGATATCCTTTCTTATTTTCTTTTTTTTAAAATCAGATAAAGCACCAACATAATGAATCTTATTTTCATCTATTCTTCTTAGATTGTGGGAAAGATCTCCGGAAAGATTATCATCCTTATAATCTGGAATTATTACTCCAGCATATCTTTTAAAGAAGAAAAGGTTAAAGATTTCACTACCTCTTTCAAACATCTTTATTCTAAGAGGATTCATTATTCTTATTTGATGTGATATAAAAAAGGAGGGGATTTTTCTACTATACAGCCCATAACGCGAATCAGATATAATACGATCACATTTTCTGTTTTCAAGTATTTTCTTAAGTTTTTGTAGCTCTGATTCCATACTTCTAATAAATGAAGGCCAATAAACAACACTTTTTGCCATGAACTGTCTTGAATTTTCTGAGAGAAGCATTGGATAATCTGGTATATCAAAATATTTTATGTTTTTCCCAAGTTCCTTTTTTAAAAGTTCAAGACTTCTTCCGTTGGATATTATTGTTAACTCATTGTTCTCTTCAATTAGTTTCCTAATTACTGGTAAAGATCTGGTTGCATGTCCGAGTCCCCAAGAACATACGCCATAGATTATTTTCATTCAAAGAGGCTGTAACTTCTAATTGATTAAATATCTAACTAGATAGTACATTTTTATATATGATATACTATTAACAAACTTTTGAATTATATGAATTTTAAAGAAAAACTTGAGAGAATTGTTCCTAAAAATAATAGTCTTCTCTGTGTCGGACTTGACATTGATAAAGATAGGATGCCAAAGCATCTATTTCAAAATAGTAAGACTCCTTATTTGGACTTTAACAAAGAAATAATAGATGCTACAAAGGATATAGTATGTGCATACAAATTAAATATGGCTTTCTATGAAGTTTTAGGGAAAAAGGGTATAGATATTTTAGAAAAAACAATTGAGTATATACCAACTGATATTGTTGTAATTATTGATGGAAAAAGAAATGATATTGGTAATACTGCGAGAAAATATGCTCAAAGTTTGTTTGAAACATTCAATGCTGATGCAGTAACTATTAATCCATATCTTGGAAAGGACGGAATTGTTCCATTTTTAGAATACAAAAACAAATGTAGCTTCATACTATGCAGAACATCAAATCCTTCAGCAATTGATATTCAAGATGTCAAAATATCCAGTAAACCCCTATATGAACTAGTTGCAAAGAAAATAAGGGAATGGAACACATTCGGTAATTGTGGTGCTGTTGTAGGTGCAACTTATCCTGCTGAATTAAAGATAATCCGTGAGATTTTAGGTGATGAAATCCCTATGCTTATTCCTGGTATTGGTGCACAAGGTGGAGATGTTGAAAAGACTATCAAATATGGTACAAATAAAAATAAAGAAAATGCAATTATAAACTCCTCAAGGGGAATTATTTATGCAGATACAAAAAATGATTTTTCAAAAGCATCACGAAACGAAGCAATTATTTTAAAGAACAAAATAAACAAATATAGATAACAATTTTTTCGACCAAAACTCATATTAAGTATTTCCTTTATATTATGAAATACCTTGATTCGAAGATTTCCATGATTACAAATGATTGGAGAAGCAAGGTCAAGGTGACATATTGATATCATACAAGGGTCCCTCTTTGATCCATTAGACGTAAAGTCAAGAAATGATAAGAGGACAACCATGGTATCAAATAACTGTCGCGATATAGGTTGCTTTACTATTCCTCTGCTGCTTTATAGGAGTAGTTATGTAGCTACACCCAACATTGTTTTTTGTTGGGTGACAGCGACAAATATTCTTAAAACCATAAACAGATTAATATGATAATTTCTCTATTCTTATTAATATATAATTGTGCAACAAGCTATATATACTATTAAATATAATAGTATTCATATCAAATAAAAAATTCCAAATAAGGGAAAATGGGGTAAATTATATCTGCTGTCATATCTTGAGGATAATCATATGACCAATACATTAAAAAAACAAATTAATTTAAATAATACTTTTTTAATAAAATCAAGAAAGTTTATAAGTATATTGGTTGTATTTTTTCTAGTAATGACAATAATGGACTCTGTTAATAGTTCTAGTGTTATTAAATCTGAATATCCAGCTAAGGATTATGAAGAAGATTCAGTGAAACAAATTCAAAATGATTTAAAGGAGGATAATAATAAAACAGATCCAAATGAAATATCTCCTAATAGAGATCCTAAAACTTTCAGAAGATATAAACTTACTGATGCTTTAAAAAGATATATTAAATTTAGAGGATATGCACAAACTTCACTTTTTATGTTTTATACAAATTATTCTGGATATGAATCACAGCATGATCTAAAATTGTTTAGATTTGTTGATATTGATGTGAATGGTGATGGGAAATCTGATATCAGTGTAAAGATAAGATTATATCCATATATAGAGAAAGAATTATGCTTATCAGTAAATTTTGAATATTTGATAAAAAGACTAGATAATTTTCCAGATATTTATGCATCTTTTGAAGCATATGGGGAACTTTACTTCCCCGGAATTCTAGTTGGAAAACAAAAGGGGGACCGTATTAGAATTGGATATGAATCTCCTGAGGGTGAAGAGGTTCCAAGTAAATGTGACATCACATACAAGTATCTTCCAAATATGATAAAAATCAGAAAAAGACCAGAGCATAGGGCATTATTGAAACCAGGAAGCAGTATTGGAAATTCAAAACTAGCTCTAATTTTTAGTTATACTAATTTTCAGGCAGAAAATATTGTTTCTGAAATTCGTTCTAGAACAACCTATGATCCTGCTGTAAGATCACAGCTAACAATTGGTGGAAATGGAATACTTGGAGGATCAACATTTGAATTTGTTAGAGAAGTTTCTCAAGAGACAAAAATTGATATGACTGTTGCTTTTGAAAAAAATAATACTCTAATTATGGGATATGTAAAGGATCTACCGGAAAAGGTTACTTTTACTATAGATCATGGAAAAGAGGGATTTGTCGAATTTGATACACATGGTACTCCTCCTACCGAAATAGGATTGTGCGATGATTTCACAAATCCTGCTAATTATGTCTATTTTAAGGATTTACCCTCAAAAGCAAAAATCGAATGGGAAAGGGATATTCTAAAACAGAAAAAGGTCAATATCAGTTGTTATACAACTGGTTCTGGTATATCATTTCTCGGACATTTTGGTTTAATAATGAATGGTACATTTGATTTTAATATTTCATCAAAGGAAAACCTTGATTGTACGATGTCAATTGATGGTACTGAAGGCTACTTTGTTTTTGAAAGATGTGCTGTTAATATTTCATTTTCACTATCGTTTATAAGAGTGAACAGCTCCTTTAATTTGTCATTTAATATGACACGGTTCTTTGACAAGCCATTTGAGATTTATTTTGGTAAACTCGTAAATGAAGAAGTTCAGTTTTCTCTTTCTAGTAAATCATTTACTCTTGAAGATTTTAATATGATACTTGGTCTAGATACCGGAAATTTTGGAATAAAAGCAGATAAACTTCTAAAAGAAAAAAATGGTAGCATACTAGTAAATTTTTCTTATGTTAAAGATGAAGGAAATATTACATTTATATGTGAAGTATATGTGATAAATGGAATAGATCTCTATAATGTTTCATTAGGTTTCAATGGTATATGGAGTCCACCACAGGATATAATACTAATTGGAAATACATCTCGAATAATTGAATTCTTTTGCGAAGCAGGTGGATTTGAATATTTTATTGCAGAAGATTCGTCATGGGGATACTTATACTTTAAAGGCAACTTTTCCTATGCTTCATATCGATTATTTACAGTTAATAATATTACAGGTGGATTTAAGGGAAAAATACTTGCTAGAACCGGTAATAAAGGTCTTAATATATCATGGTATACAGAAAACAAATCAGGAAACAATATTACAAAGATAAATGTCTCTTGTATGTTTTTTGGCTTAGAAAATTTCCATGTATTTTATGGAGATAAAATAGATTTCTATATCCCACATTTATATGGTAATATTCTGCTTAAGGAGGTTTGTAATGAATCTGGTTATTTCTTTGTTGAACTTCTAGGTGGACAAAGTCATATTGACCTCAATTTTTCTTTTAATTTTTCAAAGGAAATTAATGCATCTATTATTGAATTGATTTTAAAAATTGAAGATTTTCATCTTAGTCATGGAGATAAATCTGCATACTTTGAAGCTTTATGGGATGATAAGAATCTTTCATCTCTAGTTTTTCATACTGAAAATAATATTAACCTTAGCATTGGCAATATGTATATCCTTTTTGGTCAAAATGGATCTCCAATAATTGAGATAAAGAATTTAACAGGATATTTGAAAGGATATTCTGGTTTTGATGTGGATATTTCAACACAAATAAATAACTATTTTATAAATAGGCCAAAATATTTTAATTCTTCAAATTTTACATTTTCATTTGAATTAACAGATGTTGATCTGAATCTGGAAATCCACAATCTTACAGCATTTATACCTATAGGAAGTTTCAAAATAGCAGCAAATACTATTGGTACAGTAAGATTTGGTTTATTAAATATAAGCAGAGATATTGAAACAATATTTACCCCTTGTGAAGTAAATGTGTCTTGGGCAAATATTACCTTTGGTTTTGATGCTCAAAATGGAAAGTTGAACCTTGATTTATTTGAGTATAAAAATACCGAGTCAATTTTTGAATTTTTATTAGGATTATTATTACCAAATTTTACAGCAATACCAGCTACTACATTCGCAATAGAAAATCTTTCATTTAGTGGTTATTCAAAAATTATGATACCCTTGGGTAAAGTAAATAATAGTCTATCTTTTCTAGGTTTTAAATTTGAAAATGAAATAGGCACTCATTTCAGCTTAGATAGTATTTATCTCAAATTCCCTGAATATCCAATCTTTGATGAATATGCGAAAGCATATTTGGATAATTTAAAACTGGGTGGGGGAAAGTTTGCATTTATCCTTGGACTGATTGGTTTATCTCTTGAAGTAGTTGTTACAAAAAGAATACAAGGTTTTAAAATAGGGGCAGAAATATCTAATATTTTTAGTTTTAACTTAACTCTTGATGAATCAATAGAATATTTTAAATTAGAATATAATCCAGGTTTGAATGAAGAAGGTAAAAAATATTTTCTCTTGGATACTCGCAACTCAACAGTCGTTTTAAATTTGGAAGCTAAGGCATCATCTGAATTTCTAAACAATATAATTGATATGTTCAACAATATTACAAATCTAACATTTCCTAATATTGAAAGTGATAAAGGATTTCGTGTAAATAATACTACATTAAAAGCTGATAACTTTCGCATATTTCCTAATATTACTAATCGGCCTTTATACAAAGGTTTCTTACAAATATATGGAGACGGTAGTATCTATCATATCGTCAATGATAGTTGGGTGCCATTAATTCCAGGCGGGGATGGGTTTTCTTTTATTATTGAAGAGAACCATTTACAATTGAAATTTGACATGGCAGTTGAAGATTTTCCAATCGATTTTGAAGTTTTATTTGATGATACTGGAAATAAGATAATTCTTTCTGGTCTATTTACTGTATACTCAGATGATCTAACCTTTGATATCTGGTGGAATTTAGAAGATGAATATATAAAAATTAAGTCCAATACTGATCGCAGTTTAAAAATTAAAGATTTTATCTTCCAATTTATAAACGATTCTGTTGAAAAAATTGATATCCGAACTGGATTAATATCAATTCTAGATGGAAGTTATAACTTATTGTTTGATACAGATAAGAATATTTTTGAACTAGACTTTGGAGGTTCTATTTTATCAATTGAAGGATTTGATTCAGAATTTAATAAAATCCAATTAAATAATTACAGTAACTTAACTGTTAATCTTGATTTTGACTCATTTTCATTACTTAATGGTTTTGCAATTTTCCAAACACATCTTAGTTCAGAAGAATATAACTGGAGCATCGGCTCAGAAAGAGGTATAGAATGGTTTGAATTGGCAGGATTAAAAGGATCGATTGAAGGCTCAGATCAATCATTGATACACTTTGAAGCTGGAATTGGGCTACTTAAATGGAACAGGTCGTCAAATAATTTCTTAAGAATGAAAATATCAAGAAATGCAAGTGAGGGCTGTATTAAATTTGATCGTCATTCAGATTTTAATGGATCATTTACAATAAAAGATGCATATATAAAATACATAACTCCCAACACAAAAATACCTATAGGTACTCGTTTAAGATCCTTGACTGCAGATAATAAAAGAAACGACCATGAATATTTCAACCTGGAATGGAAGAGGGAAGAATACATTGATCTAACAGCAGATATTGCTGCAACTTGGAAAATAACATTTGAGCGATTCTTTGATATCTTCAATATCCTCGCAAGAATAGATTTGATTAGTAGTTCAGTTGATGTAAACTTCAGTTTACATTATGAACCTTCTGCTGATAACGATACTGCTTATTATCTTGGTTTTAATATTCTTGAAGCAAGTTCTATTGAATTGTTTGAAATTGTGAATCATTATATTAATAGATTCGATAAGATTATGACAATTGGTAAATTGCAATTAGAGCCAGGGGAGATTTCCTTTTATTGGCTAATAAATAAAGACCAAGGAGAAGGTTGGATTTTTATTGATAACCATGAAGTTACTGGTGAGTTTGCTGGATTAACACTTAGAAAAGGATTTTATAAAATAAAATTACTTGATGCTTCAATTATTTACCCTGGTGAGACTTACATTGATTTT
Source organism: Thermoplasmatales archaeon (assembly GCA_030672305.1). Lineage (GTDB taxonomy): Archaea > Thermoplasmatota > E2 > DHVEG-1 > DHVEG-1 > SG8-52-3. The sequence continues at coordinate 78,729 of DAOVGR010000004.1, forward strand.
GAATTGAATGACGATAGCGGCTCTTTATATATTTCTAACTCTGCGGAACTTGAGTTTTCTCTTCTTGAATTTTCTGAAGGAATAAATATCCTAAAAATAGAAAGAGATTTAGAATTTGGTATAATTTCCATGCTCCCAGGAGAATTTAAAGCAGATTGGATAAATATATCAGATGAAAATTACGATAAAGAGTTAACAATTAATAATGGAATATTTGAACTTACTTTCACAAGATTTACTTTGCAACTTGGAAAATTAAAGGTATCTTTGTCTTTATTTAAATTTGATAGAGTGTATGAAAATGATATTACAATTTTACTTCGTCAGCGAGGACAAGGAGATAGAGGATTTTCAATAACTACTGATGATCCATTACAATTTGATTTGTTTTCTATTAAGATATCTGGAAGTAATTGGCAATTCATAATTGATTTAGTAGAATTAAAAGCTAATTTTAGCGAATGGTATCTTGGAATGTGGAATGGAAAACTCACTATTGGTGGAAATGGAACAGTAAATATTGTAGGACTTTCACGTTTCATCAATATTACATTTGGGTGGAAAGGACAAGATGGTCAGGAGCAAAGATTATTCTCACAATATTGTAGCTCATGGCAAGATCATCCACAAACCCATGCGTTAATATTTGATACGACAAATTGTACAGAGCAACTTGACATAGTATATAATACAGATATTAATAAATTATATATTGATAGTCAGCTAACAATTTATCCTCAGAAATACCTTACTTTACATTTCGATATAAATCCTAAACCAACTGAGGGCAATGCTGATGGACATATATTTATCGACACCAATGGCGAAGAAATCGGCAATATAGCTATTGAAATAAATAAACATGTGGACTATTTTGATATTGATGTTGGATTATATACTGAAATAGAATTACTGAAGGCAGATGATTTCCACATATGGGGAGAATTTATTGAAATAGAAATACTTGGAATGAAATTTTGGGTTCCATCTGATTGGGGAAAAAGTGGTAGCATCGATTTTGTTAATATTGGATTAGTAAAACTTATATTTGGCACTCGTGAAACTGAAATATGGCCTTGTACACCAAAGGCAATACCTGATAAAAACCAATATGGAGTTACTCCTGAAAATTCAATTGTAAACTTTGATACTTCTCAAAGTGAGGGATTTGCATTTAAATTACAATGGATGAGATGGGATTGGGATGGAGATGGCAATTGGGATACTGGTTATGAACCTTATCATTGGATTGATTACGAGGAATCAATTGATTATAATTTCTCAGATTTATTTGAAAATGAAGAAGATTCTATCCAAATATTTTTCCAGTTAAAGACAGTCGCTTCTAAAAGTAATATTGCAGAAGTGACAGTGATTGAAGGTTATGCATTAGATGTGGATATTCAATATGATGATAAATTATATGAATTTAAGGAGTTTAAGGTAATAGTAACTAATGCTACAAGCAAGGCTCCAGTAAGTAATGCATATGTAAAATATCATCAATTTAACATTGATGGAAGCGAGAATGTAACCACAAATTATACTAATTCTAACGGTGAAGCTGATTTTACTGCATATGACGTTCCATATGATTACTATGTCCACTATAGTAATGCTCAGACATTTATTGAAGCAAACGGTTATTTTGATGGTGAAAGTGAATTGTTTAAGGTTTATGATACAGATGCAGATTTACACGGTTACATTAGAGATAATATAACTCATAAGGGAATAGTAAATGTATTTATAGTAGCTGAGCCAGGGGGATATTATACCTACTCAGAGGAATATTATAGTGGTATGCAAAATGGTAAGTTTAAATTAATTGTTCCACCAGGAATTTATGATATCACAGCAAGTAAAGATGGTTTTAGCTCTGTAATTATTGAAGGATTCAATGCAATCCAAGGTGGCTATCAATATCTTGGAGATATATATCTGCCACCTAATGGTTATGGGGGTCTTCGTGGAGTTCTATATGATGCAACAAATAATAACGAAGAAATTATTGGAGCAACTGTAACTGTTGAAATTTCTGGTGAAGATGATATTATTACTACAACTAATTACTTTGGAGAATTCCCCAATAATTATCCTTCATCATCGGATGAATATTATTCAATTGATTTAGAACCAGGTACATATGAGGTTAAATTTGAAATGGATAATTATTTTTCATACGAAGAGCAGGTAGAAATTGTTGCTGGTGAGATAATAGAGATGGAGGTCTTTTTATTTCCTGAATGGCTTACACCTTTTGGACATAATAATCCTTATGAATGGAATGATGAAGAAGATGCACATGATACTAAACTAAATACCGCTTCATACACAGATATTTATTGGGGTTCGACATGGCATTGGACTGAACCTTTGGAACTTTTATTATCTTCCCCTCTTACATGTGATAAGGTAAGAATTTATGCAAAATATATTGAAAATAGATGTGATCAAACAAAGATTGAAATCTATTATAACAATGCATGGCACGAGGTTTACAAAGGTAGTTTTGAGCATAAGAATTGGAATGAGATAGATTTTGATGATGAATATACCATTTCAAAAGCCAGAGTAAGCTTCCGTATTAAAAAATATCTTGGTGTACCAACAATTGCAGAACTTTATGAATTTAATTTTGGTTTAACACAATCCTAGTTTTTTAATATTTTTCTGATATTGAAATCTTATATTTCGACTACAGTAGTTCGGCAAGCTAGAATTTGATTAACTCAAATTTATTTTTTAGATAACAATTATTTGAATGTGTATGATATGAGTACAATTTGGGATATAGATGCACTCACCTCATACACAACTTGATATCCGCAAACATAT
>DAOVGR010000038.1 GCA_030672305.1 Thermoplasmatales archaeon
GGTGACTATGCTGTTTATTACCAAAAAGCGATACAGATGTTTTAGAAAACAGTCTCATATTGAGACCTGTAAAAAACGGTTCAAGGAGTTAGAATCTCTGGGTTTTGAATTTGGAGAGTTTGGTTTCGCTGGAAATCATGTTCATTTCCAGGTGAACATCCCAAACAGGTATTCAGTTGAAACAACTGAGATTATTTTGAAATCAGAGACCTCGAAACGTATGTTTTTACGTCATCCTGGTTTCCGTAAACGTTATCCAAAAGGTGCATTTTGGAGTGGCTATGAACATTATCAGTCCACTGGTTTAAGAAATCTGGAAGAGTCCACGGATTATCTTCGTCGTCAACAAGAACATCATAACATAAAAATTATTGATGATAGACAACAAGTATTACCTGGTTTTACCGCCGAGCGGAGATGCGGCATGACCGCGGCCTGAAAGGCAAGGGCTTGCCGAGGAAGCGAAGGCGGAAGGGGGTCATAGGGGGCGAAGCCCTCCTATTTCACTTTTTATTTTTAAAATAATAAAGAGTTCTCAATTTTTCTTTCTTCTTTTTAACAAATGAACTACTTATGTATATAATAATTGATAGAAAAATAAAAAATAATAATATGTAGAAATATTGAGACTTTTCTACTTCACCATCAGGAGTTATAATATAAAGTTTTACAGCAATCTCTAATTCGAAGTTCATGCCACTTGCAGATCCAAGAGGTATATTTGAAGAAATAACCACTCCTGTTTCCCATCTTTTATTATAATTCAGTTCTTGTTGATCTTCGGATATATTAATACTGACTTCAAGCTCTCTAGTTGTTTTAGGAGATAAATAAAACCGCTCGGGAAAGATTGTTACCCATGATATATCTGGAATAGGAGAATAACGCTTTGTTATCACCTTGGGCCCAGGATTCTCAATCTTTGATGTAACATTAACCCCATAAGAATATGGATTTGTAATATATATTAGGGCCTTGATCTCCTCTCCTTCTTCATACCACTCGTTTATTTCAACATTTATTTTACCAGGCCATATTTTTATTCCACCCTGAGCAGTTAAAGAAAAGGACGTTATTAGTAGTAGAAATATTAGAAATAAAACTATAGTCTTATTCACCCATCTCTCCACATCGATATAAATATAGGTATAATTAATTTTTTCTGTACTTAATATATGAATGTGGCTAGAATTTTTAGACACTAATTAAATCTATGTAATTTTTTTTAAATTCTAAAATTGTACTCTAACTTATAGAACCTTGGAAGTAAATTGTAGTAGTTTGCCAACTATGATTAGCAGAAATATTACCTATAAGAAGGCATATGTCAAATGTTTTTGAATCACTAGGATTTAGACCCTGATCAAAATCAATAGTATAAGAGCTATTAACATAATTCTCAAAATCAAGACCTTGGATGTAAATCGCATATTCATCTTGTTGTGGGGCTATAGCTGATTCGTTTAAATCCATGTCACCTTCATCTGTGGAAGCATTAGTTCTTACCTGAGTATCCATAGGTATAGTACCATTGTTATATAGTGTAAAAGTACCACCGGTCGTATTAGACCATGTTCCAGCTAGGACAGTACTGAAATTATAGAATGAAATGTTTACATCTATATCTATATCTGCATCAGGATTAAAAGTAATTATAACGGTATCTACAGTTGCGGCCAAAACTAAAGGCGTGGTGGACGCAAGCATTATAAATGATACAATTATAGTAAATCCGATTTTTTTATTTCTTTCAAATTTAAAAAATCTCTTATTTAATAATTCATCCTTATTTTTTTTCCAGCATCCCATCATTACACACTCCAATCCTATCAAATATTTAGCAATATTGATGTATAGAGCGGTTTAAATCCCTTTTTTGTAGATAGGTATGCAGAGACATATGCAAATGAATCTTGATATAATAATTAACTGAAAAAAAATAAGATATTGACGGGGGATATCTTATTCACTAATTAGGTTTAAAAAATGAATAATTTTGAATTTCATGTGCTATTTCTATGATTGAGATCCTTCAAAGGATATGGTTGTCGTCTGCCAGCTATGATTTGCTGAAAGGTTTGTTCCTATACGTAGGTGAACATCAAAGGTTTTAGAATCTTGAGGTATTAATGATGTGTCAAAGTACTGTATATATGAACTGTTGAGAAATTGGTTAAGATCAAGACCTTGTATCCATATTGCATACTCATCAGTTCCTGGAGCTACAGCAGATTCGTTTAAACTCATATCACCTTCGTCTGTAGTAGCATTAGTTTTAATCCGCGTGTCCATTGCTACTGTACCATTATTATATAGTGTAAATGTGCCACCTGTTGTATTTGACCATTCATTAGCCAGTACTGAACTAAAATTATAAAATGAAATGTTTACATCTATATCTATATCTCCATCAGGGTCAAAGGTAATTATTAAGTCGTCGGTAGTAGCTGCCAAAGCATAAGGCGTAAAAGCTGCAAGGATCATAGTAGTAACTAATAGCGTAATTACTTTTTTTATTTCCATTTAGCATCCCATCCTAAATACACCCTTCGATTATATTAAAGTGCAAAACAAAGCTATACAATAGAAGTTTTTATATTTTTCGCTATTAATTTTTAATGATGTTTTAAGGGAAATAGGTTGCACATAGGAAGAAAAAAGTTGTCTATTGATAAGGTCAGATTCTATAGTAATTAGACAAAATTAGAAAATAGAAATTCATTAGGATTTTAACTATAATTATTTTTCTTTTATATTTCTATATAGCTCTGATAATAGGTCATCGACTTTATTATCAACGTCTTTTTTTTTCTTTGGTGCCTTTGATTGTTCTATAAAAAATGTAAATCGATATTTTCTCTGCATTGTAATTAATGCCAGTATAGTTGCAATTATGGCCATGAGTATTAATAAAATTAATAAAAGGGGGTATTCTTTCTTTTTGGGTTTTTCTTCTTTTTCTTTATCTATGATAATGATTTTTTTTGCTATGCCATTTCTTAGATTATCATCGTCTCTTACCATGAGAATCACTGTATAATTCCCTGGATTTGAATATATATGTACTGGATTCTCAAGAAAAGTTATATTACTACCATCGCCAAAGTCCCACGAATAATTAACAATTACTCCATCTGGATCATAGCTACCATTACTACTAAAGTTAATGCTTTCATTTGTGTATATCAGATCTGGAGCTTCTATCTTTGGTACTGGAAGTTGTTTTGTTGGTTCGAGTACAATTATTTTTATGTTGTGAGCCGTGCTTGCTATTGCACCAATATTATCCTTGGCTTGCAGTATAACAATATAATTACCAGGTTTAGAATATTTATGTGTAATTATTACATCTTCTATCCAGTCAGTATCAAATATGCTATCATTTTCAAAATCCCAGTTGTATCCTACAATGTATCCATCTGGATCGTAACTATAATAAGAATAGAATATTACGGTTTCATTGACATAGGCAATATGTGGACCAGTAATATTTGCTATAGGATATTGATTTGGTCGCCAAATATATCCGCCTCCTCCACCAGGAGGTGGTGGCGGAGGTGTTGATCTTGTGGTAAATACCCAGGTTTCAGATCTGTTTATATTACTGCCGTCATTGGCTACAGCATACCAAAAGTAAATTCTTCCATATGTTGCTTCATTCCAAACAATTGAGGCCGTTGACCCGTCACAGGGAGCATCATAATCTACTCCTATTAGTGTATCATTTGATGCATTATAGAAATATACGTCAACTGTTAAACTATCTGGATCATAAACCTCTACACTTAGTGTTACTGGTACATCGACATCAACTGATTCATTTGCTGGATCAGGATTTATTGGCGCATATGGTGGTTCGTTCGAAAAATCTGGATTAAATGACATTTTGACTTGATCATCGGCTATTGTTGGATAAATTAGTATCGGGAATAACAAAATGAGTAAAACAATTGGTAGCAGAAATATTCGAATTCTTTTTCTTCCTTCCATCTCGTTTCCTTCCGATTCTCTCATATATTGTTAACTATTAGCGCGATAATTTGTGTCACTGATTATATTTAAAGATACTCTGTCAGAATTACAGGAAGGAAGAATTGCAATCTGACAAAATGACAAATTGAAAAATTTGTCTGGATGTAATATAAAATATACATAAAAAAATATTTATATCAAAATATTATTCTATAATTAAATGGGGGAAGGTTATAAACAAAAAATCGGTTTAAAAATAATACTTATAGGTTTTTTCCTATCATGTATTATTATAGTAATGACTACACCATTACACGAAGCAGCTCATTGGATAATGTCAGATATTGATCCTTATATTGAACCTGTGGAATTCCATCTTTTTGATGATAAATCCTATCAAAATAAGGAAAATATTTTGTCTTCAGCTTTGGGATATGTTGTTGTAAAAGAAAAATATCCAGGTGCTTTTAAGGATAGACCATTATGGATGGATTTATTTCAAGAACTAATTTGCATTTCACTTCAGATTATTCTTACCTGCATCATTGTTTCTAAAGTATTTAGTTTATTAATTAAACGAAATCAATATATTATAAAAACTTCAAATGCAAATTCTTAATTTTAAGATATAATAGATCTAAATGTAACCATAATTGATAGTGGATCACTCTTTGATGATGTTGTAGCCATTATCACTTTTAAATCAAAAGTTTGCCAAGAATCAATTGCTAAATCTGTTACAAAAGTATAGTAGGTAAGATTAATATTTGTCCAAGTACCTGTATTACTCCGATTATACTGTAATGTATAGTTTTCAAAATCAGGTGTTGCATTTAGCCTCCAAACAGCACCTGTTGTAGCATTTGTTGCATTGCTTGCCTTAATTTGTATATTCAGAGCAATAGATCCGTTATTTGTAAGGTTGAAATAAAAACCTGTTGATTCATTAAAACCACCAATGGTAGTTGTTCCAATATTCCATTGAGACGGTGTAACGTTAATAGTTGTAGTAGCATACTGACATATTGCATCAGCACCGACAGGAACCGTTTCATTAGGTGAACTAGATTTATTACCTATACTGTAAAACTCATAGTAGCCTGTACCATTTGGAAAGTCAAAGTTCCAAGACCATGGACTGCTTGAATCAGGATTTGTTGCATTGTTCCATAACATCCATGAAAAATTTTTCTTTTCATAATTATCAAAACTAAAAAATGTTGTTAGGTTGTTTTGGTTGTTATATTCAGTAGTAATCCAACTATAATTTCTGCGAATAGAAGACATCCTAGCTTCCTGAATATAACCATCGAAGCAGCGGTCGTTTGCACCGTCGCCTACATTTCCTAGTGTGAA
>DAOVGR010000012.1 GCA_030672305.1 Thermoplasmatales archaeon
CAATTACTATTGGGCATTGCTGGGAAGAAAAAGGAACATATACAATATCAGTAACAGTTAGAGATGAATATGGAGAGAGTGTGACAGCATACAAAGAAGTCACAATTCCAAGAACCAGTGCAACATTTAACTCTTTGTTCCATTGGTTCTTAGAACGATTCCCAATGCTGGAAAGACTGCTGAATCTGTTAAGATAAAACTTTAAACCCATATCTTTTGGTTATTGTAACATTTAAATATCCTACATCTGATGTTAATATTGAGGGAGTTAAAAAATATGGTAAATAAGAGTGGTTTGATTTATAAAACTCTGGTTATAGGAATTCTTACTTTATTTATTGGAGCAACTGTTGCACCAAGTATTAGTGGATATAATAAAAAAACAAGCATTCAATCAGTAAGGGAAGCTCCTGATAGTTCTCCTTTAAATGATGATTTTATTAATTCTTATTGGAAGTTCGATGAATGCATTGGTAATATTGCGCATGATTCTTCTGGACATGAGTATGATGGGACGATTTATGGTGCTACATGGGTAACTGGTCAATCAGGTTGTGCACTAGATTTTGATGGAACAAATGATTATGTTGATTTGGATTCATATGCAAAATATTATTTAGGATTTAATAAAACTGATGACCTAATATTTTCATTTTATTTTAAATCATCATCAACAGATAAAGGTATTATCTATAGTTCATGCCGGGGAGACCTTTATGGTTATAATCCAGGATTTCATATTGCGCTTGCCTCTAATGGCACAATAGAAGTTCAGATGTGGCGTCAAATGTGTGGGCTTTTAACGTGGTCTAACAATAGTTATAATGATGGTTCATGGCATTATGTTGAAGTTTATTATAATGGTATTTCGACTATCCCGCAAGTATATATTTATGTTGATGGAATTTTAGATACTTTTTATGAAAAATATGTATGTGCTTTTTATTCTGACAATTTTAAATATACTCAGATTGGTAGGAATAGTTACGAGTTAAATGACTATTTTGATGGGATTATAGACGAACTTAAAATTATTAAATATGCTGGTGGTAATGAACAAGTTCCACCGACTATTGATGGTCCAAAATATGGTGACCCTGATATAGAATATGAATATTCTTTTACTACTTATGACCCAGAAGAAGACAACATATCTATACAAATAGATTGGGGGGATGGATACATAACTGAATGGTTTGGACTACATGAATCTGGTGAAGAGTTAAAAGCTTCTCATTCATGGCATGAAGAAGGTGAGTACTGCATCCAAGCCATGTCAATGGACTTCTGGGATAAAAGTGACTGGTCAGATTGTTATGTTGTAATAATAGGAAATCAACCTCCAAATCCACCAATAATAGATGGTCCTCCAAGTGGAAAAGTAGATGTAGAATATGAATATACTTTTAATGCCACAGACCCAGAAGAAGACCCTGCCATGTACTTTATAGATTGGGGAGATAACAGTACAGAGTGGACTGATTATAATCCCTCTGGGACAGATGTACAGGTAAAACATAGCTGGAGTGAAAAAGGAAACTATACAATCAAAGCAAAAGCTGTAGATACGTACGGTGCTGAGAGTGATTGGGGAGCCCTTGAAGTCACAATACCAAGAACAAGAGCAACATCATATCTATGGTTCTTAGAAAGATTCCCAATACTGGAAAGACTGCTGGTATTGATCAGAGTGGTGTAGATTTTTGGTGCTGTGATATAAATCAATGTAACTGTTGTTATAATTGACTATTGTTAAGGAAATATTTAAATTGAAATATAATATTATATTATTATTTCGGGGGATAGAAATGAATAAGAATATCCTAGTAATTGGAATAACAATCCTGTTTCTCGGGGTAGCAATTGCACCATTAATCCAAGGCATAGTAACTGAGAAATTTATTCTTCCAATATGTAATGGTAATACTTTGTATGTTGGTGGTTCTGGACCTGGAAACTACACTCGTATTCAGGATGCAATAGACAATGCGAGTGATGGTGATACAGTGTTTGTCTTTAATGGAACTTATTCTGAGAATTTATTATTGTGGAAACCAATTTTTTTGATTGGTGAAAATAGAAACAATACAATTATTTATCCAAAAAATGTTGAATTAAATGAAAATTCTACAATTCACATTATTGTTGATAATTGTAGTATCAATGGATTTACAATAAATAATAACGATATTGAGACTGATATTGTTGGTATTAATGTATATTCATCAGGTAACATGATTATAGGTAATACTATTAATAAATTTGTATATGGTATTTATATAAAAGATGATATTAATGGACATATTTTCACTAGGAACAATATTTCAAATAATGAAGTATCCAATTGTACTTATGGAATTTATGTGCGTGCTAATGCTAAAAATAATATAATTTTTAATAATGATATAATCGATAATCTTGAGGGAATTAATCTTTATTATTGTGTTAATAATAGTATAGTGGATAATTATGTCTCCTCAAATACTGTTTATGGAATTTATATTAATTTAAACTCAGATGGTAACATTGTTACGAGAAATGTTTGTACAGAAAATAGATACGGTATCCGGTTCAAAGGTGTCAGTTACAATGAGATCTACTTAAACAGGCTTGAAAGAAATGAACTAGGGCTTTATTCCTGCTGTGGTTCGTCTTTTAATATTATTTATAAAAATACATGTATTGATAATGAAAAGCATTCATCTGATGCATTCTATAATTCCTGGGATAATGGTGCTGTTGGTAATTTCTGGGATGATTACAATGGAACAGATAGTGATGGTGATGGTATAGGAGATACACCTTATCCTATTCCCGATGGTGATAATGAGGATAGGTATCCTTTAATGGAATCATGGAATAATTCTCCACCAGATGCACCAATTATAGATGGTCCAACAAAAGGGAAACGTGGTATAGATTATGACTACACTTTTGTAGCAACAGACCCTGATGGGGATGATATTTGGTATCTCATAGGCTGGGGTGATAAAGAGATAATATACATTTATGGACCATTTCCTTCAGGTGAAGAATTAATGTTGTCATATAATTGGTCTGGTAAGGGAACATTTACTATTAGTGCAATGGCAAGGGACATATTTGATGCTGAGAGTAATTGGGCATATTTTGAAGTTGAGATACCAAGAACCAAAGCAACATCATATCTGTGGTATCAATGGTTTTTGGAACGATTCCCAATGCTGGAAAGACTCCTATCTTTGTTATTGCAACATTTAAATATCCACTAACAGATGTAATTAGTGAAGGGGGAAGAAAACATGAAGAAAGGATTAGTTAGAAAAGGACTGGTAATTAGTGTTATCCTTATTTTTATAGGTGTAGGAATTCAACCTGCAATAGCAACTGTTCAACAAGAAGAAGAATTAATTGATGTTGAACCTAAAGACTACCTGTTTCAAACAATTTTAGATATAGCAAATAACCCAGATGTAAAAGAGTTATTAGAGCAATATGATAATGATTTGTTTAAGGTTGATATTGATCGGAGTGTGTATCGTAAACTCCTTTTAAGAAACCCAAGACTGCTCATTAATATATTATTCACTAAACCATCTATTTCTGTTGAGTATCTTAATAATTGCTACAATAATGGTATTGAGATTACTAGCATTCTTGGTGAAGACAAAGTATTAGAGATAATAGAGAATGTTAAGGTTACTGATACAAAGTTGTTTGATAAACTTAATAATATCGTTACAAAGGATGAGGTACTATCAGGTAAACTTGACACACTAAAAGAGGTGAATAAAGTACTAAATCCCATTACACCTTTTGAAGATAATCCAATTATTTGTACTATATTGCTCCTTTTAGTTATTTCATCATGGATTGTAATGGGTTTCTTTGAAATTATTATAAATATAATTGATGTTATCCTAAATGAAAATTCTTTATTAAGAGAAATATTGTCAAATCTGTTTTTGATTATAGCTTTTCCATCTGCTACTGTATGGTTTTGTTCTATTGTGTTTATGATAGACTTCTGTCTTGATTTTTATCCTTATATTAAGGTGAATAAATATGCATAAGAACATCCTATTATGTGTTGGAATAACAATCCTGTTTCTGGGAACTTGTATTGCCTCATCAGTTGCTATTAATAATGTAAAGAAATCTACTATACCAATATGTAATGGTAATACTTTGTATGTTGGTGGAACTGGCTCAGGTAATTACACATCTATTCAGGATGCTATTGATGATGCATCTGATGGGGATACTGTTTTTGTCTATGATGAATCTTCCCCTTATTATGAAAATGTCTGTATTAATAAGAGTATAAATCTTATTGGTGAAGATAGAGAGACTACGGTAATTGATGGTAGTGGTGGTGATGTAGTTGTTTATATTGAAACTGATTGGGTAAATATAAACGGATTTACAATTCAAAACAGTGGTGGATTTGGTGTAGGAATTATATTATCAAACTACAACACAATATCGGGTAACAATATCAGCTCACACGCATACTATGGGATATTGATTGAATATTCCAGTATGAATATTATCATGGATAACATTATCTCGGACAATAGGTATGGTTTATTTTTTCACCATTCCAGCGGTAACAATATCACTGGAAATTATATAATCTCGAATAGATACTTTGGTATTAGTCTCTATCAACTTTGCAACAGAACAATTATCTCAAACAACAATAATGCTGTGCATCATTATTCTTCTGGTGTTAATATTATATACAATAACTATTTTGATAACGTTCGTAATGCTGAAGATGATTGGTACAATATCTGGAATATAACAAAAACATTAGGTACTAATATAATAGGAGGAAAATGGTTAGGTGGTAACTACTGGAGTGATTACACAGGTGATGATTTAAATGGAGATGGAATTGGAGATACAAAATTGCCATATAAATATGGAATGAAGAAAGGTGGAGACTGGTTACCATTAACAAATCAACCCCCTGGACCTACGATAATAAATGGTTCTATATCTGGAAAGCCTGGTCGTACTTATTCTTATACATTTGTGGCAGAAGACCCTAATAATAATGATGTGTTCTATTACATTGATTGGGGAGATAATAATACCGAGCTGACTGACTTCAATGCTTCTGGTAAAGATGTTACGGTAAAACATAAATGGAGTGAAGTGGAGACTTATAACATTACGGCCAAAGCCGAGGATATATATGGTGTTGAGGGACCAGAAGGAACATTAACAGTCACCATACCCAGAACCAAAGCAACAACATATCAATGGTATCATTGGTTTTTGGAACGTTTCCCAATGCTGGAAAGACTGCTGGGTTTAATCAGAACTGGATGAAATCATTAAAACAATTTGTTATAGTTACATTTATATTAAAATGTTATATTAGATATATTTAAGATTTTTAATAGGGGATAGAAAAAAATAAATATGTTTTATAGAAAAGGTTTGATTTTAGGAATAATAATTCTATTAGTTATATCCGCCTTTGGAGCTAGCAGCATACCTGGTATTAGTAAAAGGACAGATTATAAAGAAAATCAAGAAATAATTGATCCTCAAAAGAATGTTTTATTGGATTCAACAGAATTTCCAAATGAAAAGTACTCGCAAATTAAAATTAGTGGTATTAATTCTCACGTTAATGCATATATACGTGATGGGCGAATTAAACGTCTCTATGGTGAAGCCTTTTCATATGGTGACAGCCCTGAAATGAGTGCAAATAATTTTCTCCAATCAAATGCCAATCTTTTCGGCGTAGATGTATCTGATTTGGAGTTTAAAAATATTCAACCAATTATGTATAATAGTGACAGCGGTGAATACAAATTTACTAGTGTCAATTACATCCAAAATAAGAACAGTATCCCTGTCTTTAGATCACGACTTATACTTTTGGTGAAAAACGAGGAGAATTATCCACTTGTTTATGCATCTGTTGATCTACATAACCTTGATGGATTTATATCAGAGTATGATCAAAACAACCTAAATCCTGAAGGTGGAATTAATAATGCCTTAACGATGAAACCATATTTGGTACAATTTACACAACCAGAATTGGTAATCTGGGCGGGTATAGATGATATGATTGTTCAACCAAAGTTGGCATATAGTTTTATTGGTGATAATGGGTATAAAAATGGTGATAGTTCTCCTGAAAAATACTTATTTATCACTGATGCAGAAACTGGCGATATCTTATATTTAGAGAGTCTAATCATTAATGTAGATGTTACCGGGAATGTACAAGGTAAAGCAACGCAAGATAAAGCTGCAGACAATTGTGAGGGAGAATTAGCGGAGAATTTGATGTGGGCTCGTGTTAACATTGGTAGTACTGTTGCCTATGCTGATGAAAATGGGGATTTCACAATTCCTAATGAGGGTTCTTCTCCAGTAACTGTTCAATCAGGACTCTGGGGTAAATGGTTCCGTGTTTATAATCAAGCAGGATCAAATACAATACTCTCCCAGACAGTAACACCACCAGGCCCTGCAAATTTCATGCACAATGATTTGAATGATGATGAGTACAAAAGAGCTGAGGTCAATGGTTATTTGCAAGCTAATATTGTACGTGATTTTACACTAATTTATAATCCAGATTACCCTGGTCTGGACGAGACTGAATTTCCAGTTAATGTTAATATTAACGACTATTGTAATGCTTATTATGGTTCTGGATCGATAAATTTTTTTAGAGCAGGAGGTGGATGTCCTAATACCGCTTTTTCAACTATTGTCCATCATGAGTATGGTCATCATTTGGTAGCGATGGCTGGCAGTGGACAAGGACAATATGGTGAAGGTATGGGTGATGTGATGGGTGTTCTAATTACTGATAATCCAGGTCTTGCCTATGGATTCTATGGTGAATGCGATATTCCTCTTAGAAATGCTGATAATGATTTACAATATCCATGTAATGGTGCAATTCATTATTGCGGACAATTGCTTTCTGGATGTGTATGGGATACACGAAACGAATTAATTATTACAGATCCTGTAAATTATAGTGACATAATCAGTAACCTTGCAATAAATGCTATGCTTTTGCACACAGGTACTATGATAGATCCAAGTATCACCATAGACTTTTTGGTACTTGATGATGACAATGGCAATATCACCGATGGGACACCACATTATTGGGAAATCGCTACCGGTTTTGGAAAACATAGCATGGATGCACCTCCTACAGCTCCACGCAATCCAGATTTGCCTGATGGACCAGATTATGGAGCAACTTATACAGAATATACGTTTAGTGCGACTACTATCGATTGCGATAGAGATCAAATATATTATATGTTTGACTGGGGAGATGGAGAAGATACTGGTTGGATAGGACCATATAACTCTGGTGATACAGTAAATGTTTCACACATATGGACAAAAGAAGGAAGCTATGAAGTGAGGGTAAAAGCCAAGGACGAATATGATAGAAAGAGTAATTGGTCAGAACCATTATTAGTTGAAATAGTACCCTTGATTGAATTACAGTCTATAAATGGTGGATTTTTCAAGGTGAGTGCAGTAATAAAATACAATGGTGGCGAAAATACAAATGGTGTACAGTGGAGCATCACTCTTGATGGTGGCGCATTTATTGGTAAAGAATCCTCTGGGCAAGTAGATATCCCTATGAATGGAGAAGCAACTATTACATCAGGGTTAATTTTGGGATTTGGAAAAACAAGGATAACTGTTATAGCTGAGGTACCTGAAAGCTCAGATACATTAAATAGAGGCGGGTATGTTCTCTTGGGTTATATACATGTTAACCCTGGCGGCTAATAGAACTATATGATATATAAACAGCAGTAATTCTTCTTCTTTTTTTACTTTTACAAGTAAATTCTATTTGTCGGTATCTCTCAAGTACGTACAAAATGTTTTGTCGGAATATATAAATAGTATATATAGAAGGATTTTCGACGAAATTTACAGCGAAAAGGGGAAGGTAACCACTTTGTTACATGGCAGAAATACAACAAATTCTAGGATTAATACTCCGTGAACAAAAATTTAGTTCAAACTAAAGTTTAGTTATGTATCAAAATTAAAAAGATATGTGAAGTTTAAATATGATATAAAAAAAAGAGAGAAGATTTAAATTATTTATTAAAGGTTTAGGATTCGTTCTAGCACTTGAAAACGTTCTAAGATTCTAAGTAGCATCATATTTATTGGTCCATAATTACTAGATTTACCTGTTGGTTCTGCTGCAGCTGTTTGAACAACTTGATCTGAATCTTTATCAAAAACAGCAACTATTACCACAATATTTTCTTGTGTGATATCTTCAAAACCATAAAGAGATCCTCGCCATGTTTTAGAAAATGTGTAGGTTTCTCCAAGTGGCCGAACTCCAGTATTAACAACTGCCAAGCTCTTATCTATAGGAATATCAAGAGCAGCATAATGATATGGATTACCACTGTTGTCATTCCATCTTGATTCCTTTTCAACTATATATGTCCTAATACGGCCATTAAACTCTTCAACTTCATTATTTACTACTGTCGCCTCAATTTTTAGCTTTCCGCCTCCTAGCCAAGTGACATCTAATGCTATGTCTATATCCGAAACATCTCTTTCTCCAGATTGTGTAATAGCATTCCTGTAAGGAAGTTCACTTCCTTGACCACCTAATATTCTTTTATATCCACCATCAAAAAACACATCTGGTACACCAACTATTCCTAACGCTGCGAATCTTCCACGAACATTTACATTACCTTCGTCCCATACTAATGTAGCATAATCAAAATCAAGGTCACCAGAATTATAAATACTATATAATTGAGCAGACGCTGTTACACAAGGTGGACAAGTTGTCAAAGTTCCATATTCTACAAAAACAGTATGTGTGAAATCCTGCATTATAGAGATTGGTTTTTCAGATTTGTTTTCTATTGAGATATCTATGGCACTTGCAACTGGGATTACTAGCATTAATGCCAATATACTTCCTAGTAATATTTTCTTCAAATATTTCACCTCCCTTATATTTCAATAATTATGTTCTTATATAAATACAATAATTACGTTCTTATATAAATAGTTTACAATTGTTAATTTTTAATTATAATACCTTTTTAAGATTCTAAGAGCATTTAGAGTAATCCATTTACTTGGTTTTCCCTTTGTTTCAATATTTGTAATAAAACGTCCATTAAAGGTTCTTTCAAGATTCCATGACCCATCCTCATTTTGCTTTGAAGAAAGTATATCAATTGCATCCTGCATCCGGTTGTCTTTATATCCAAGTCTAGTTAAAATAGCAAGTATTTCTAAAATATCTGATTGATACATATGTGGAAAACTAAGTTGTAACCAGCTAGGTTTTGAGATTTTAGATAAATCATGACTTCTTTTGTAAATATGATGTTTAAGTAAATATTCAACGCCATTTTTAATTGTTATTTTTACATCTTTTGATCTTTTTTCTTCAGGAATTTCTGTAAGTGCTTTTAATGTCTTTACAGCACCCATATGACAAGAGTGTTTTCCAAAACAATTTATATGTTTTTTATAAGGCCAATTTTTAGGTAATTCTTGGATTCCATCGTCGAATCTTTGATAAGTCGTAATCCATTCTATTCCTTTTTGAACTCTTAAATCATCAATATAACCAGAACGAATCATACACCAAACCATATTTCCTGTTAGACATGGTAGCACTTTTGAATCTGCTCCTCCTCCACTTTTTAAACTGCAATATGCAAATCCACCGCTTTCTTTATTTTGAGAATTTTTAAGGATAAATTCACAGGTTTTTTTAATTCTTTTATCATTTCCATCAGCACCAATTTCTGCTAATATTATAAAATTCCAAACTGTCCCCTTGTATTTTCTTTTAATGTAGAAATTCTCTGGTTCGAACCAATAACCTTCAGGATTTTGCTTTAAGAGAATTTTTTGAATCAATTCTGATTTCATTATTTTTTTTCTAGATTCCAGAACTTCAGTAGTCTTCCTTGATTTATCCAATATATCAACTAAAGTAAAATATTTCACAGAAGGATTGCTATCTTCTAATAGCCAGTTAGTCGAATCATTTTTTAAAATTGATTTCCAAGTAACCATATTTCAAATCCGTAATATTTGTATATTTATAAGTAAAATCGTTTGGTTTTTTCCAAACGTTTTCTAACAATATATAAATGAGAAAAAACATGTAAATAAGATGAATTATAGTTTTAGAAAAAGCATGATTTTATTGTTAATAATAATTTTATTTTATTCATCTGTTATCATAGCTTCCGCAAGAGATGATAGACTATCAAAAGCTGATTTAACATATGATAAAGAAGGAATTGAAGCTCCTTTAACTGTTGCACTAAATACAAATATAAAAAAAGAAGGAGAGAATGATGAAGGCGGTGAGGAAAAAATTACACCTTTCATTGATCTGGAAAACGATTTCGAAGATACCGAGGAAGAATATAAGGATTCCCTGGTTATCTTAGGGAATCAAGTAAATAGAGATGGGAGTAATGGTTTTGAAAAACACCCAGTATTAATAATTCTAGCAATAACCAGCATAATAACTATAAGTATGGTATGCTTAATCAGGAGAAAGTAACATTACTCCCCTCCCCCTTTTCTTTAATATTAATTAACTTAAGTTTATCTATAAAAGAAGTATGATCCTTTATGAGGTCTCATATAGACTTATTATTTTATTATTTATCTACCATTCTCTTTGGAAATGTTTAAGGTCCATATCTTCCCAATCATTAAAATCCATTACACGTGATCCATCAGAGTAATCCACTAAAAAATAACAGTATGCATACTTCATACAACTTTTATAGTTCAAATATTCCCAAATATTTGGATTATCTACCCCAGGATTACTAAGGTCAAAGGTGTGTCCCATCTCGTGCATATATACACCTGCCCATGCGATTGTCTGCATTTTTTTTGGAACGCTGGGTATAGGTTTGTTTTTTACATAATTGCTGCCAAGAACAAAGGCTCCACGTCGAAAATTATATCCTGCCTTTCCGGGATCATAAACTATTAAACTATATCTAAATACACTTTTCCGCCAATTATATTCATCTTCATGAAGGAAATATTCCCAGTATATATCATCAAGATCATGACGACCTATATAATCATCAAATGGAATTATTTCTCCTCCGCCCCCCATGGGTCCTACATCGATATGAAAAATTTTATCAAATCGATTAAAAGCAGTGCTAAGAAGTTCCTCTACTCCTTCAGGCAGAGTACTTATTACACCATCAGGGCTTTCCTCCATATAGTCAAGTTCAATAAAAATATCTTCTCTAAAGGGGTCAGAACCCCATTGAGAAACATAATATTCTTCTAGATTGTCTACACCATCATTATCAGGATCTAAATAATAATGATTATCCTTCTTAAATGGATCATAATCCCATTTCCATTCCCATTCTATAGGAACGTCATCATTATCTGTATCCTCACCAGTATTATCTATCTGAGGATCCGTACCATAAACATTGACCTCTGTCCAATATGGAATACCATCTCCATCATAATCATTTTGATAGATGTTGAACCAAAGCTCACAGTCTCTTTGAAGTTTATACATACTACCATCAGTACATCCATTTAATCTTCCATATCCACTTGAATCTGATAGCATGTCATCTCCCGACCAATGGCCGGTTTTCAAGCTATAGGTTAATTCAACATCCTTACCATTGGCACTTATGTCACATAGTCTATTACCAACTGAATTCCAATCAAATAACTGGATTTTGATATTCACAAATTCTTCTTCATCAGAAACATCGAGTGTCGGAGAAAAGTTGGGATTGTAAATATATTTTGTATTATGCCAGATATCACTTACAAATTCTTGATCATTAATAAAGACTTTTACAAAAAAATCTGGATCGCTAAGCCAATCTATTGCTTCCAATGTTCTGGGATTGGGAAAATCAAATTTTTGTAATGATCTTATCGCTTGTATTTCTACAGTTATCTCAAGGTCAACCAAAGGATCGAGGTCTTGAAGACCAGATAGCTCCACCGATTGTTCATATTCTGTAGGACTTGCAGATACAGTGAATATAAATAATGCGGTTGTAAATAATGTCAATATTACTTTTTTTAGGAATTTTTTCTTCATTTATTATCCCCCATTATATTATACATAAGCATTTAGTATATAATAAAATTAACGACACTTAATTTTTTTCAAAATCAGCTATATAATACAAAAGAATAGTAGAAAATTAGTTAAGATAGAGCATGTATTTTCTAAAAGTTAAATGAAAATATTATTAATATTCCCAAATCCTGCAAAAACCTTGCCTTCATTCATAGTTAAATTTCTAAGTATATTTTCAAATCCAATAATTCCTGCTTTTAAAGCTCTTACAAATATAACTCCTGAAAAACATTCTATTGATATTATCGATGAAAGGATAGAAAACATTGATTATGATGAGGACTGCGATTTAATTGGGATTTCTGTAATGACAAATCAAGCTCCTAAAGCATATACAATTTCTGATGAATTCAGAAAAAGAGGTAAAAAGGTCGTTCTAGGTGGATGGCATCCCTCTGCACTTCCGGAGGAAGCTAAACAGCATGCTGATAGTATTGTTATTGGTGAAGCTGAAGAGATTTGGCCACAATTACTCAGAGATATAGAAAAAGACAGCCTAAAACAAATATATAGACAAGAAAAACCTGTTAATCTTTCTATTTTACCAAATTTAGGAAATGGCAGGATAAAACAAAAAGGAATTAATTCTGCTGTAGCAATTGAAGCAACAAGAGGATGCCCGCATGGTTGTAACTTTTGTGCAATTTCACATAGTCCTGGACGAAGATTATTTCGGGTAAGACCCATAGAACAGGTGATAAATGAAATTAAAAAAATTCCTCAAAAATATATACTTTTTAGTGATGCATCCTTAACAATTAATACTAATTATACTAAAGAATTATTCAAAAATATGAAAGAGTTAGGTAAGAAATTCTATTGTTATGGTAATGCAAATGTTCTGTTTAAGGATGAAGAACTATTAAAATTAGCACAAGAGGCAGGTTGTATATCTTGGACAATAGGTTTTGAATCTATATCTCAGAAATCCCTTGACTCAATTGGAAAAAAAACAAATGTTGCTGATCAATACATCTCTGTAATTAATAAAATACATGATTTTGGAATGAACGTTGAAGGATCCTTCATGTTTGGTTTTGACGCAGATACTCCCGATATATTTGATAGTACTCTTGATTTTATTTGTAAGTCTGATATTGATAAAGCAGAGTTTCATATCTTAACTCCTTTTCCTGGGACACCTTTATTTGATGAACTTGAAAAACAAAATCGGATTCTAATCAAAGATTGGAGTAAATATGATGGGAAAAACGTAGTTTATAGGCCAATGCATTTAACAGCTGATGATTTAATGAATGGAATACAAAAGATGTATAATGGGTTTTATAATCCATCAAATATATTGAGGATGATAGGAAGAAATGTAAAGAAAGGATTATTCCCTCTTATTACAACTACATCTATTTCATTTCAAGGTTTAACATATACTAATAAAAAAAGAATGTAAAGCTTCATTTATATTTTATAATAGTAAAAATAATAATATTATAAATTGATGTTTTCATACATTACTACCTACTAGGATTAATACAAAGAGCCCGCTGTATTTAAACATTCATATTCAGCTGAAATTTGCAGAAAAAATAACTTTTTTAGAATGATAAAAAAAATTTACTTAAAAAATTAATTTTATAAAAAAGTTAAATAAATTAAAAATGTAGAAAATATTTGTTATTTGACTTAAGATTTAACCATTGGTATGGTTAATTGTGTGAATCCTCACCACTATGATTCAAACTTAAGGATCAATATAACCTGAAAGTTGACCCTTAAGTAATTTTATAATACTTTTTCAGTAATCTAAATTTGGTCAACTAATAGGTTTATGATCTCATATTTTTTACTTTTCTTTTTGAACCGTTGTATATATGTTTTATATTTTGCCTTGAGATAAACCCATATTCTTTAAATTCTTCTGTTCCATTTGTTTTATAGATACGTCCTGTAACTACTCTTTTATCAGTCAAATAAACTGCTTCAAATCGTTCTTTAACCCCATCTGAATAAACTATAGTAGCATTTTCCATTACTTCAATCATTATCAATCCTCCTTAGATAATACATGCTATAAACACATCATAGCATGGATTTTGAAATCTATCTTTCTTTTTACCTCTATAGATAGACTAAAATTTCTGCTAAGACACGTTGGGGTATATTCATTGATTGAGCAAAGTCTGGCATCTTTTCTTTCCAGCTTACATGTGAGGTTCTTTCAGATGTATTTACATTGAATGAATTATTTACTACAAATTCTCTCCATTTTGTAACACTATCTTCAACCTGTTCAAAACATGGGCTACATACTAAATGTCTCTTTCCCATTGTTGGGTGTTGATATCCTTCTAAAATTCCTAGCTTCTTTCCACATTCTTTACATTCTGTCATTTTTTTTCCTCCGATTTTTAATTTTATATAGATTATATTAAATATAAAACCCAATTTTTGTATTTTTTATCAAAATTCTAAAATAGTATGAAAATATTTACTTTTGATTAAAGAAAGGAAGATCTATGGAAAAATTAGACTTAAAAGATAGGAAAATATTGTATCAACTTGATCTAAATTGCAGACAGTCAAACAATCAAATAGGTAGAAAGGTGGGCTTATCAAAAGAAGTGGTGAACTACAGAATAAAAAGAATGCAGGATCTTGGAACAATCAAATGTTTTTGGACTTCAATAAATTCATTAAAACTAGGATATTATGCATTTAGAATCTATATAAATTTTTTAGATGTTAATCCAGATATTAATGATGAAATCATTCAGTATTTTAAAAACTATAAAAATGTTTGGACATTACAAACAGCCAAAGGGCCAGTTGATCTGAGTGCTGTTATATGGGCAGATGATATTTATAATTTTAATCAGTTTTGGAATAAAACCCTTGATAGATATGGTAATTATTTTGAAAAATATGCAGTTTCAATATTGACACAGGTAAACTGTCTTAAGAGATCTTATTTATTAACAGATGGTTATAATAAATCAGATAGAGAATTTTATACAATAAGTTGTATGGGAGAACCTGTGATAATTGATAAACTTGATTATCAGCTTCTAAACGAGATTGCTGATAATGCTCGTATTTCTTTATTAAAACTTGCTGAAAAACTAAATAGTTCTTCACAAACAATAAATTATAGAATTAAAAACTTAATAAAAAAAGAAATAATTCTTGCATTTCGAGTTGATATTGATATTTCACAACTTGACCTTCAAAATTGTATGATTGATATATACCTTAAAGATCATACCAAAGGAAATAAGATAAAGGAGTATTTGAAAGGAAATCCATATGTAATATATATTATGGATATGACTATAGGTTGGTGTGATCTTAATTTTGAATTATTGGTAAAAGATTTTAATTCATTAACCAAAATTATTGATGAGATAGATAAAAGATTTCCTGGTGCTGTAAGAAAAACAAATTTTTGGATGGCAAGAAAAGTTCATAAGGAGCGGTGGCTACCAGAATTATTTTAAGGCTTTAAGGTTATTTTCATATTATATATAACATAAAATTTTTAAATGTTATTTTCTGAAGATTCAACCTTATATACTAACCAAATAAAATCCCCATCCATTTTTTCATACTTGGATAATTTTAAATTAATATTTTTATTATATTTTTATCTTTTTAAGGATAAGAAATATAATTATTAATTAAAACATAAAACAATTTGTAAAGCTTTTTCAATTGCTTCTTTTGGCGTTAATCCCTCCTTAATATTATCTAAATATTGGTCACGAAGCATTTTTTTCTGGCGATCTGATAAATCATTTATATTAATATCTAAAAGAGCATTAGCTATTACCTTTATCCATTCTGGATCGTATTTTTTGATTTTTTGGAATTTTTTCAAATTTATATGTTGATCCCCATCCATATGTTATACTTTGTCAAGCATACTATAAATAATATATGAGACAAAATGTCAAAATGGAAAAATAAACATTTACAAAAAACTATTTTTAATTATTTTATATTTTTGGGGGCGGATTTTTTATTTGAATTTTATAGTAGATCGTATTTAATAGTCCCTTTTTTACTTGGATTTTATCTTCTCGTGCAAGCCAACCTAGTGCATGATATAAGTTTATTTCTTTTACTTTTGCAAGTCTTGAAATAGATGATATATCAATTTCTTTGTGTTTTTCAAGTGTTTCCCATATCTTACCTGCATCATTTCCTATATCATCTGTTAAATTTGTTTTACCAAGTATATACAAATTATTTTCGAATTGTATTTTATTTTCTCGTGCAAGCCAACCTATTGCAGCATATATATTGTTTTTTGGAAGTCTTGTGTTTTTTATTAAATCTTTTTCATTTAGGGGCCCATAGGTATTTAATTCATTCCATACCTTTCCCGCACAATAGCCAAATTCCTCTACAACATCTTTCGTGGACACCACCTCTTAAAGAGGAGAATATATTTAGATATTATATAGATTTTGTTAAAGAGCTTGTCTGAAAAATAATTTCACAGGATCTTCCACTTCTCCCATTCTACTTTTTCAACGAACTGCAGTTATAAAAAAAATACCGTATTATGCTAATTTTGTTGTTTTTTCTTTCCACAATTTCAACAAATTGTGTGAA
>DAOVGR010000078.1 GCA_030672305.1 Thermoplasmatales archaeon
CACTAGAAACGAAGCGTGATCACCGGGAATGGTGAAAATCATGTATAAGATGAATATTGGAGGGTTAAATAATGTTGTAAATGATATTGTTTTCAAAAAATGAAGTTCCAAATGAGTTTTGGCTTCATTTGGAAATCCCAATAGTTTCAATAAAGTCTACAGCAACCTTTTTACTAAAATTTACATTCATCCTTTTAACATGGGGCTTTTTCCATATAAACCTCGTAAGAACCAAATTGCCATAATGCAAACAATAAAAAATTGTTTGGAATCAAGACGAAATATGGTCTTTGAATCTGGAACAGGTTCTGGAAAAACTATTTGCACTCTGGCATCAACTTTAGAATTTGCTTTAGAAAACAACAAAAAGATAATTTATACAACAAGAACAAATGCACAACAAAGACAGGTTATTCTTGAGTTAAGAGCAATTAGAAACAATAACAAAAATATCAAAGAAAAAATTTTTGGAGTTGGAATTCAAGGTAGAGCAAATATGTGCTTACTAGCAAGAAATGATCCAGAGCTTTCAAAGGGTGCATCAGATGAACTTTCGAGATTTTGTTCAAATGAGAAAAAGAAGGCGAAATCTACTGCTAAAGATAATGGATGTATATATTTCCGAAATTCTTTAGATAAGAATAAAATCGAAAATATTATTGAATGGGTAAAGAAGGAACTTCCAACTGCAGAAGAGTTTATTGAAATTTGTGAAAAAAAGAAACTTTGCCCATATGAATTAAACAAGCAGCTGATTCATGACTCAAAAATTGTTGTAAGTCCTTATATCTATGTTTTTGATTTAATGATTAGAAACATACTTTTTGATTCTTTATCTGTATCTGAAAATGATATGATTCTTGTAGTCGATGAGGCTCATAATCTTCCAAACTTCATTCGAGATTTATATTCTTCTCAACTTAGTATGTTTATTTTAAATAATTGTGTCCTTGAAGCAGAAAAATATGGAGACCCCTCCATGCTAAATGGTAAACTCACTGTATCTGAATTTTGTAAATTATTAAATGAGATTGTGAGAGATTTAAGAGACACCTATGTTTACGGTATTTTAGAAGGTGGTATTCGACAAGAGCCATCAAGAAAAGAAGATGCATTTATTCCCTCTCATGAATTTGAAACTGAGATTTTATCAAGACTTAAAATTACAAGTAAAACACTTCATGATATTATTTCTGATTTAATTGCCTTTGGAGAAAAGATACAAGAATACAGACAGAAAGAGGGCAAGCTTCCACGATCATACCTTCATAAACTAGGACTTTTTTTAAATATCTGGATTAACCTTGAAACGGATAAGCATGCTAAATTAATTGTTGATGCATCAAGTGGAAAAAATCCCCGTATTGAGGCTTTTTGTCTTGATCCGTCAGTTGGAACTGATATTATTAGAGATTTTCATTCTTCAATTCATATGTCTGGTACATTGGAACCTCTTGAAGAGTATCGGGATTCTTTAGGCTTACTTGATGATTCTGAACTTGTTTCTTATCCCTCTCCCTTTCCAAATGAAAATCGAAGAATTCTATTTGCTAGTGATGTTACAACAAAATATAGTGAAATTATGAAGGATGAAAAAATTCTTAATAAAATGAAAGACCATGTCACAGATATTTGTAACTCCTTTCTAAAAAATACTATGGTCTTTTTTCCTAGTTTTAATATTATGTCCATGTTTAGGAATAATGAAGTTTTTCACAAAATAAATCGCTGTTTATTTGTTGAAGAACAACAAATGTCTCAATCCGCTCTTATGGAGCTTGTTTCTGATTTTAAAGAGTTTGGAAATCAAAATGGAGACGGTGCTGCTCTGTTTTCTGTTATAGGAGGTAGAATTAGCGAAGGTATGGATTTTCCTGCAAAACAACTTGAGATAGCAGTAATTGTTGGAATTCCATATCCAAAACCTACAGCAAGACAGCGTGGACTGCAGAGGTATTATGATATCAAGTTTAGAAAGGGATGGGAGTACACTGTTGAGGCACCAACTGCAAGAAAACTTTTACAATCCATTGGACGGCTTATTCGTGATGAAAATGATCGTGGTGTAGCAGTGATTCTTGATAGGAGAGCAACTCGCTTTAAAAGATATATTAGTGATTTACAAGAATCAAAAAACATTGTTGAAGATGTTAGGGAGTTTATGGATAAATAATTTTTATTTTGGTAAAAGATTTGGTATGCCATCTTCAATTGTATACTTATTATTACACTTTTTACATGTAAAAAAACCTTCAATAATTTCTCCTTTTTCCTCTTTATTTATTTTCAAATCAAGATTTCCTTTACATGTTGGGCAACACAAAATATCAATTAATTCCTTTTTCATGGATTAGTTTCCTCCAAGATATAAAGGTCTTTTTTGACCAACATCTGAATCCCAAATAAATACCCAATCATCCTCACTATTTTTTCTACCTTCTTCTATTTTTTGTATAAAATTTTTTACCTGCGAATCCATAAGATCCGCTGCATGAACAACGCATGCTTCAATTGTTTTAGGCATACGCGGTGAACCATATTCATATCTACCATGATGGCTAAGAATAATATGACATATTTTATCTTCTAATTCTTGATCAAAATCCTTACCTTTGCTCCTCATTTCAGCGATTTTTTCACGAATCCATCTGTCACCTATTACGATATGACCAATGAAATTTCCTTCATTTGTTTTATCAACTGCTGCCTTAGTTATATATTCTTTTAATTTTCCGACATCATGAAGAATTGCACCTGTTACAACTAAATCCTTGTTTATCCCTTCATACATCTCATAAATATTTTTACAAAGTCTTATAACTCCAACGGTATGTTCTAAATTTCCACCTACATAATTATGATGATGAGTAATTGCGGATGGTGAATGATTGTATTCTTTTACAAATTTTGAATCATTAAAAAACAAATCAAGAAGATTTTTTAGTTGAATATTTTCAATTCCTTCAATATCACTTTGAACAGTCTTGAAAAGTTCCTTTATTTTATCTTCATCAAGCGAAGGAATGAAATCTTTTGCGTCATATTCATTTGGACTGCATCGTCTAAGACCACCAATTGCTTCATTTATAGATATTTGAGGTTTATCCTCATAAATTTCTACATTTCCAAGTCTAACTTGAACAACATCTCCAACCTTAAAACTGTCATATAGTCTCTTAACCCGATCTTTATTATCTCCACCCCAAAATTTGATATTGATTTCACCAGTTTTATCTGCTGCAACAAGACCAAACCAAGTCCCTCTCTTATATGGTTTTGGTGGATTTTTAATCTTGACAGCATAAGTATCATTTATAACATCCCCTTCCCGAATATTTTCGATATATTGTTCTTTTTTTGTTTTACCTGTATTTGTTTCTATCATTGTTTGCTCATCCTTCTTTTTACTATAATTGTAAAGATTAGGCATTTTTTCTCCCCAGATAAAATTTAGGTTTTACACACTATAAATTCATAGTTTATACTCTTTTCCTTCTTTTATCATCCTTGTTTGCATGCTAAGTGTTCTAAATATACCAGGATGTTCTGTATGTATAGGAAAAAGAACCTTTGGTGTTACAGTTTTAATTAATTCTCTTAAATCTGTACCATTTATATGTCCAGAGCAATGAGATTGAACAAATCTTAAGTTAAAATGGTTAATCCATGCCTTCATACGTTCAAATGAAATCTCCATTTCTTCATTAAATGGTTCAGAAAGAGAATGAATATAAATTCCACCATTTGGTTTTAGATCAATCAACATATTAAAATAGTAGAAATTTAGCACTACCATGTAATCTCTAGGATTCTTAGTAATTTCTTCAGCAGTGATTATATTTGGGTAATTCAACCTTTTTTTAATATATTGATCTGTATAATCTTCATCAATATATGTTCCTGTTAATCTTTTAGGCTTAAGAATTAGAATATTTTCATCTCTACTATCAGGAGATTTTAATTTTTTATCCGTATGATATCTTTCAAGAAAACAGGCATGTTTGTAACTTATAACAAGTTTTTTTTCAAGGTCTTTAGCAATGTTATAAAATGTAGTGAATCTATCGAGATCTTTAAAGTTGAAATCTATGATTGAGAGTTTTTTATTCTTTAATATTTCTTTTTTTGAGTGATTGTATACTTTTTGCTCGGATTCGTCTGTTTTTTTTATATTTATTCTTGTTCCTTCAGTTAACATAGCTATTGGTTTTGAGTCTTTTGAAGTATCAATAAAATCATTAGTCATTTTTGTATGCATTCCATGCATTCTCAGATCGCCTGTGTATGCAATTGATCCTTCGGAAGTATGAACAATTATCCCATATGAACCAGGAAGACTGTGATCCACATTAATTGGTTCAATTTCAAGTGAATCAATACAAATTTTTTTACCTGTTCTAAAAGTATTAAATATTCTTTCTACTGGTGGATTTTTATATTCGAATCTATAAAGAGGTCGTTTTTTAAAATTTATAACTTCATTTTCAATATTTCTCTGGCTCTGCTCATCAACTGCATCTAGAATAGATTTACTTGTTTCACTACAGTATATAGGTATATCTTTGTGAAGAAATGAAATATAATTAGCATGATCGGCATGTGCATGAGATAAAATCACTCCTTGAACTTCTGCGCTTTTTGGCTTTCTACCAAGGTGCTCTATAAGGTCCTCACGATAGATACCAGGTATATCTGGAATTAAATTTAACGCAAGAAAATCTCCAATACCGTTTGCTGTTCTCGGAGTTAAAAATTCTTCAAAATATTTTCGTCTCCTTTTAAAACTCATTCCAAAGTCTAAAAATATTTTCGTACCATTATCCTCTAATAGAATTTTGTTACCGCCAATTTCTTTTATCCCACCATAAATTGTTAAACTTACCACACTGAAGTCACCAATAAAAATTTTAAGTGATAGTGACTAAATAAAGTTTATTGAAAATAAAAGAAAGGAGAGAGAATTGGATTTATTTTTTCTTGTCTTTCTGTTGGGCAAGATACCTTGCACGCTGACCGACCATAAAGAGTTTCGCGATAAATGTTATTTCATTTGCTTCATCCTTATTTGATACTTGCCCTACAATCTGCATTGTTATCAATATTTGTTTTTGTTTTCTTACTTTTAAAGAGTTGTTGTACAGATATTACCAAAAATGTATTTATCGAAACTATTAAATTAGGTCCTATTATACAATGGGTGTAAGGGTGTCACCTTTATGACGAAAATAAATATTAACGACATGCTTACATCTTACGATAATAAGAATCTAACAATAGCAACAGTTTGTTCTCATTCAAGTCTTCAAATTTTTAATGGTGCAAGAAAAGAAGGATTTAAAACTATTGGAATTGCTGTTGGAGAAAAAAAGAAATATTATGATGCTTTTCCATTAGGTAAACCTGATGAGTTTTTAATCGTCAACAACTACAAAGACATACTTAAATATACAAAAGAATTAAAGGAAAAAAATGCAATAATTATACCTCATGGATCTTTTGTTGAGTATCTTGGCGCTGAGAATTTTTTAAAATTAGATATTCCTACATTTGGAAATAGAGATGTTCTTTTATGGGAGTCAGATAGAGGCAAAGAACGAATTTGGTTGGAAGGTGCTGGTCTTACTATGCCTGAGGAAATTGTTAATCCTAAAGATATTGACATGCCTGTTATTGTAAAATACCATGGGGCAAAAGGTGGGAAAGGATTTTTCATTGCAAAAACATATAATGAATTTCTTAGAAGAATAAAGAAAGGAAAACCATTTACAATTCAGGAATTTGTTATGGGAACTCGTTATTATCTTCATTATTTTTACTCACCTATCCAAGAAAATGCTTATAAATTAAGCAGAGGTAGTCTCCAACTTCTGTCTATGGATCGTAGAGATGAAACTACTATAGATGAGGTTCAAAGACTTGGCTCTATTGCTGAACTTGAGGAAATAGGGATTCATCCTACCTTTGTTGTCACAGGTAATATTCCTATTGTTATAAGAGAATCCCTGCTTCCAAAGGTTTTTGAGATGGGCGTAGCAGTTGTTGAAAAATCCTTAGATCTTTTTGGTGGAATAATAGGATCCTTTTGTTTAGAAACTGTAGTAACTGAGGATTTAGAGTTTAAGGTATTTGAGATATCAGCAAGAATTGTCGCTGGGACTAATCCATATACATTTGGTTCTCCATATTCAGAGTTAATTCAACCAGATATGTCTACTGGTAGAAGAATTGCTCAAGAAATTAAATATGCAGCAAATAAGAATCTTCTTGATAAAATTCTAACTTAAAATTACCTTTCAAAAATATCTTAATTAAATATTAAATTGCGAAAATTTATATATTATGAATATTTATATAGTTATTATGGATTAACTAATGTTAATTAAAGACTAAACGGGGGAGAAAAAATGAGAAAAAATAAGATATTTATAAGGCTTTTTTTAATTTCAGTAATTACCCTTTTTCTGGTAATTCCTGTTAGTGCAAATGTATATCAATCTGGTGAAAACAACGAAAGCTATATGATTTCACCTTTAAGTGATCCACCAAGTTCTTTTGATTTAAGGAATGTGGCTGGTGAAAATTATGTCACAGGAATTAGAGACCAGGGCGGATATGGTACATGTTGGACTTATGGGTTCTGCGCGTCCTTAGAAGGTAACCTTTTAATGACAGGTAACTGGGATGCAGCAGGTGAAACAGGAGAACCAGATCTCTCTGAAGCACACCTTGACTGGTGGAATGGATTTAATAAACACAATAATGATGATGATCCAGGAGGCGGAGGTCTAGATGTTCATTATGGTGGTGATTATATGGTTTCTTCTGCATATCAAGTCAGGGGAGAAGGTGTAGTAAGAGAAATTGATGCTCCATATGATGAACTTCCGACACCACCTGAGAGAGATGATCCAAGCTATCATTATTATTATCCGATGGACATCGAATGGTTTGTAGCAAAATCAGATCTGAGTAATATTAATACAATCAAGAATATACTCATGGAAAAGGGTGTTATTGGAACTGCTTTTTGTGTTTCAAGTTCATATTGGCAAGATTATGGAGATTATATTGCTCATTATCAACCACCTGGAACCACTGATGATCCTAATCATGCTGTTGCTATTGTTGGCTGGGATGATGACAAGGTAACGCCTGCTCTCGATAATGGTGCATGGCTGTGTAAAAACAGCTGGGGAGATTGGGGACCTGAACATGGATATTTCTGGATTTCATATAATGATAAATGGTGTGGACACCATCCGGAGATGGGGGCAGTATCTTATCAAGGAGTCGAATACGAACCTTTCGACTACTTTTACTATCATGATTATCATGGATGGCGTGATACAATGACAGATGTATCTGAGGCGTTCAATGCTTTTTCTGCAACGGGAGAAGAAGATATTGTTGCTGTAAGTTTCTATAATGCTGAAGATAGTGTAACGTACACAGTGAAAATATATGATCAATTTGTTAGTGGAAAATTACAAGATGAACTTTCTTCAAAAACTGGAAATATTGATTATAAAGGTTTTCATACAATTGAACTAGACACAACAGTTAGTATTACAGCTGGTGATGATTTCTACATATATGTTCAATTATCAAATGGTGGCCATCCATTTGATAGGACCTCCGAAATCCCGGTTTTACTTGGTGCTAGTAGATCTCGAGTTGTTGTAAAATCTGCTGCCTTACCTGGTGAGAGTTACTATAAAAATGGTTCCACCTGGTATGATCTATTTGATTACGAATTCAGTGATTCATCATGGAATGAATCTGCAAACTTCTGCATAAAGGGTTTGACTGGCGAAAGGATTTCTGCTATTCCTGATTTAGATTGCGAAGGACAATTAAGATGGGAAAAAGTAACACCATTTACTAAAGTCACAGGCAACTTTACTGTTGAAAACATTGGTGAAGAATATTCAGAACTTGATTGGACAATTACCGAGTGGCCAGAATGGGGAGATTGGACCTTTTCACCAAAAAGCGGTATTAATTTATTACCAGATGATGGTATGATTACTATTGAGGTAAGTGTAATGGTACCAGAAGATGAAAATAAAGTATTTACTGGAGATGTAAAGGTAGTAAACACAAATAACGAGTCTGACTTTGAAATAATTGATGTATATCTAAAAACACCTAGATCAAGAGGTATTACCTTTAATTTCATAATTAAACTTCTTGATAGATTTCCGATACTACAACAAATATTATCAGTGTTATCTATAATCTGAATTCGTTGGTAAAGAAATTATTATTTACAGAGCGTAACCATTATTGCTATCTGAGCCCATAATCTATTTTCAGCTTCATCAAAAATTACTGATTGTTTTCCATGCGCCACTTCCTTTGTGACTTCATAACCATAATATGCTGGTAAGCAGTGTAAAAATATTGCATCTTTCTTTGCTAAACTCATTAAACTTCCATTAACAGTAAAACTTTGAAAATCTCTAAGTCTTTTTTCTTTTTCTTTTTCATCTCCCATTGATACCCAAGTATCTGTTGCTACAACATCAGCATTAGTTGTACAATTATCTACAACATCTGTCACATCCAATTTTATATCAAATTTTTTTGCTTCTTTAACAAAGTAATCATCTGGCCAATAATTTTTAGGTGCAACAATTTTAACATTCATCCCAACAATAGCACAACCCAAGAGATAAGAATGTGCCATATTGTTTCCACCATCACCAATGTAAACTAAATTTAATCCTTTCAACTTTCCTTTATGTTCTTTTATACTCATCAGATCGGTGACTATCTGACAAGGATGCTCTTTATCATCAAGTCCACTTATAACTGGTACAGTCGAAAATTTTGCAAGATCTTTCATCGATTCATTGCTCATGGCTCTAAACATTAAAATATCACAATATCTAGAAAGAACAAGTGCGGTATCCTCGATTGTTTCTCCTCTTCCAAGTTGAATATCGTTTTTACTAAGAAAAATTGCATGCCCTCCAAGTTTAGTCATTCCTACTTCAAATGATACTCTTGTACGTGTACTAGATTTTTCAAAAATCATCCCAAGTGTTTTTCCTTTTAAAAGCTCAATTGATTCACCGTTCTTTGCTTTTCCTTTTAGTTTTATGGCAAGATTGATTATTTTTTCTAAATCATCTTTAACATCAAGCATCGAAATTAGATCTCGTTTCATTGTTGTATGAATGCTATTTATTTCTTTAAAAGTATCGGATAGATAAACTAGATTTATTACTCTATTATAATAGGTTTTTTTCTAAATATTAACAATATTATTGAAAAAACCAAAGATGAAAATCCTAAAATAATAAATGGAATCCAAATACCAAAAATATCTGAAAATAAACCTCCAAAAAATAAAAATAAAGTACTTCCACCAAGTTGCAAGGTAAAAATTGTTCCAAAAGTTTTTCCTTCAACAGATTCATGTGTAATTTCAGAAATATATGTAATAATTGCAGGAAATGTAATAAAGACTGTAATACCCATTAGAACAATTATTAGAATAATTAATGAAATATTTGTAAAATAGGTAATTAAAATACTGGTTATTCCAATTGTAAAATATGATAAAAATACTAAATTATTTCTACCAAATTTATTGCATATTCTACCATATAATATTGACGAAATACTGCCAATTCCAATCCAAATAGATACAATTAAACCGATACTTGTTAAAGATAGATCAGTTCTTTCTGTTAAAAATAAAGGAAGATAAGTAATTATAACTCCCCATGAAGATCCACTAATTATAAAGGCAGGAATTATTAGTTTAATTCTTTTTAAAAAAATTGCATTTTCCTTAAAAGCCTCTTTAATTGTTTGTCTTTTTGAAATTTTATTTACAACAAGATATTCATCTTTTATATTACGGGTTATAACAATACCTGCAAGAAGTATAATAGCACCTGCTATTGACCATAAGTATAATGGGTACTTCCAATTGGTAATCTCTGATATATAAAGTGTTGTTGAAATTGCAATAAATGCACCGATATCTGCTAATCCACTTTGAATTCCCATTGCCCAACCAAGTCTGTGATTTTTAAAAATTCTTGAAACCCAACCAATACCTATAGGATGGAAAAAACTGGCAGCAATCCTTAGTAAAAACATCAGTAGAATTAATGAATAAAATCCTTTTGTTAGTGTAAAAAGTAACATTGATATGCTTATCAAAAGAATCCCAAGTGAAAGTATTGTTCTTGAATTTTTACCATCAGAAATTCTTCCTATCATTAATTGAAAGATAATATTAATTAAAAGCGACCCACCAGTAATTATCCCGATTTGCGTATAGCTCAAATCAAAAATTATTTTAAAAATTGGAAAAAGTATTGGAATTGCAGCAACCGTTCCATCATTTAATGCATGATATAGACCTACTGTAGAAAGTATTCTTAGTTTCTCATTCATATATTTAATCTAGCTTGAATAAAAAATTATTTTATATTAATTTTCTATTTAAATAAAGTGTAATGTTTTATAAATAATCAAGCAATATTAGGTTTTAAGATGGGAGTTGATATTGGAGATTTATTCAAACAAGAAAAAATATCATTTAAAGATTTACATGATAGAATAATTGTAATAGATGCTTACAATGTTATTCATCAGTTTTTATCAAGTATACGACAAAGAGATGGTACACCATTAAAAAATTCAAAGGGTGAAATCACATCTCATTTAACTGGTCTTTTACATCGAACTGGAAATATGGTAGAAGCAAGAATTAGACCGGTTTATGCCTTTGATGGTAAACCACATCTATTAAAAGCTAAAACACTTGAGGAACGAAAAAAAAGAAAAGAACTTGCTGAAAAAGAATGGAAAGAAGCATTAGAAGCAGGAGATATAAAAAAGGCGAGGACTAAAGCTCAGCAAACATCCAGGGTAACTAATGAAATCATTCAACAAAGCAAACAATTACTAGATGCTCTTGGGATTCCATATATACAGTCACCATCTGAAGGGGAAGCACAAGCAAGTTATATGGTAAAAAAGGGTGATGCTTATGCTGCTGGTTCGCAAGATTTTGACTGTCTTTTGGTTGGTTCACCAATTCTAGTTAGGAATTTAACAGCATCGACAAGACGTAAACTACCAGGAAAGGAAGCATATACTAAGATTAATCCACATCAAATTCGATTGAAATCAAACCTCAAGTTACTTGGTATAACTCAAAAACAACTCGTAGATATGGCAATTCTTATAGGAACTGATTTCAATGACGGGATTAAAGGAATAGGCCCTAAAAAAGGTTTGAATTTAATTAAGAAAAATGGCAATGTTGAAAATGCATTAGCAACTGTTGGTGGGGAAAAACTACCATCATTTGATGAGATAAAGGAAATTAGAAAAATATTTTTAGAACCTAATATCACAGATGATTATTCTCTTGACTGGCCTGGTTCAGATAATGAAAAAGTAATAAAGATTCTTTGTGACAATCATCAATTTACTCTAGAGCGAGTGGAACCTATTCTTGAAAAATTTTCAAATATAAAACAAATGATGAAACAAAAAACATTGTTTTGATATCTATTTACTTTTTTATTACTTTGTATTTATCGATGCCAATTATCAAAGCAATTTTTTCTCCATTGTCCCATTCAACCCATATGAGTTCTTGTTCAGCATCAATATTTGTGACTGTTCCTATTGATCCTTTTTCTAAACTTGTTAGTCCATCGTCCATTTCAATAATTTTTATTCTATCGCCAACTTTAACTTTTTCTGACAATTAAGCCCACTCCAACATTTACCCAAATACTACTGTATATAAGAAATTTTTTATAATACAACAAATTTATTTTAATATAAAAATATACATTAAATCGAGAGCAATATTACTTATATTCAAGCCATGAAACCTCAATTAATACCTTTTTTGATTACTCAAATATTTTTTTAAAATACCTATATATAAATAATAACAAAACTACAATTTGTATTATCTAATTATACACAATAAAAGAGATTTAACCAAACTTCCATACAATTTTTGTATCAGAATCCTGATTACCCGCATTATCATATGCAATTACCTTAATTTCATAGGGGAATAATATAACTAGCTGATCCCAAGTCCAGCCATATGGTGGAGTATTATCAGTACTCATTAATTCATTATTAATATAGAACTCTACTTCATTTATTCCTGTAATATTATCTATAGCGAATACTTCGATGTTAATTTTTCCAATAATTAATGTATTAAAGATAATAAAACGAATTGGGATTCCAAACACAATTATATCTAATATATTTACGTATAAATAGCCATCCTGTGGTTTTGTTATATAAACTTCTGGTGGTTCTAGATCAACCCCATTTGGAATCATCATTGGATAATTATCCTGGTTATCTCCACCGGGGATTGGATATGGTGTATCTCCAATACCGTCACCATCGGTATCTTCACCTGTGTAATCATCCCAATAGTTACCTCTTTCACCATCATCCCAGAAATTTATTCCTTCATCATATGCATTTTGATTATTTTCCATGAAGTTGTTATGATAAATATTATTATTTTCAGAAGCTACTGATAAAAAGATGCCATAATTATTATTATCAATTTTATTCCAGATTTCATTAATACCATCATTATAATGGGTTATTTCATTACCTGTTGCAATATTTAAATGAATACCAATATTATTATTAGAAATTGTATTTCCTGCAATCCAATTATAATTACTATTAACTTCTAATGCAATCCCAGAATGAACATTATTAATAATTCTATTAAAGAATATATCGGAGTTCTCTGCACTAATTAATAAGATACCCTGTTGATTATCCTGTATAATTAAGGATGTAAGTATCACTTTAGAACTTTCAACGTAAATTCCTGCATGGTTTAATCCTGAGCCGCTATTCTGAACTTTTAAACCTGAAATTGATACAATTGAATTCAATATTGAAAGAACTGAACCTGCAGAATCCCCATCAATAAACGTAGTTTTTTCATTCTCACCTATTAAAGTCATTGATCGTTCAATAATTACGTTTTCGTAATATGTCCCTCTATATATATTAACAGTTCCAGATGTGTTAACTGCATCAACCCCATCTTGGATATTATCAAAATGATCATACTCCCATCCAGGAGTATTTTCATCATAATCATCATCAACAAAAGTTTCTTCTGGAACCGGAAACTCTTCATAATACCAGCTAAGATTTACCTCAAAAACTGTTGGTGTATGAACTTGATCCCCAGAGAGATTAATCTTCCACTGAACCCATTGTTTGTTTGGCACCTGAGTTATATCTGAATACCAAGTAGCATCTTGTAAACCAGATTCAGTTCCTGCAGCGCGAACCCAAGACTCAACATTAGTTCCACTTGGAATATCACTATGATTGATTAGATCTATATATTCTGGTTCTTTTTCTCCAGTATCATGAGTCTGAGAAATAAGACTTCCATCTGTTTCATATCCCTCACCTTCTTCCCTTTCTAAAGTTACCTTAACATCATCAACATAAACATGTTCGTTTAAATCAAGACCTATTACATTCCATCGGATTCGGAAATTAATTGAGAAATATTTAGTATCAGTTATTTTTTCAGTATATTTTTCCCATGATCCCTGCCCGATGTTGTCTAGACGAGTAATAACAGTCCAGATGTTACCATCAAAATATTCTAAATTATACTCTCCTTCATCTGCATCTTCTGAATATGTCCAAAATTCTAAATAGATTGCACTTGTTGTGCTACCTGAAGTATCCATACTAGGAGTAATAAGGGATCCAGAACTCCCTAATAAAGTACCATCATGATCAGCTGAAAATTCTCCTGTATGCGCATGGTCATTTTCTTTGTTCCATTCTCCAGTTTCAAACCAACTATTTGGTGGCCAAATAGATTCAAAAGACTCTGGACCAAGAATTGTTTGATTAATTATAGCTATCTTTTCACTTAAAAAAAACGAATCTCTACTTACATTTATATTATATTTTGTTCCATTATTGAAATCTTCATCTGTTGTTTGAATCCAATAATCATATTCTCTTATTTGTTGACTTTTTTCATTTATAAAATTATTTTGTGATTTACTAACGGTTATATCAATACTTGTTCCTAACAGAAGTATAATAGTTAGAAATAAAACACTTTTTTTTATAATATTTTGTCTCATTTAAATGACCTCTCCCGAATAAATGTATATTTAATATATTAATATGTAATAAATTTTTCTAATATCTTTTAATACATCTATAAATGTTTACTGACTCAATTTTATATAAATATTCTATGCTAAAAATATCTTGAATGTATATTAATTTAAAATATATACAAGAAAAATATCTATATGCGGATACCGGGATTTGAACCCGGGCAAGTGGCTTGGGAAGCCACTATCATAACCACTAGATCATACCCGCGTGTCACATGAAAATAGCCAAGCCACATGATATTGGCCAAAACGTCAAGAATCTATGAGGTTTAGGCATTATCATATGGTATATGTAAATTGTATTATTTAATGAAAATTGTAGGTGTTAAAATCCATATGTAAATGTTCAGTTTTATTGCAAAAAGAATTTAAAATCCTTAATAGATAACTATTTAAGATAATATATTGTATATAGCAACAGGAAAGAATAAAGATAACAGTTTCATAATTTCGTTTTTTCGGACTTTTGAGATTTTTTATTTTCCGCTCTTTTACTCATCTTAGACACTATAGTCTGAGGAGGTGATAAGTATATGAAAGGAACTGTAAAATGGTACAATGATATGAAAGGATTTGGCTTCATAGCAAACGAAGACGGAAAGGAAGTCTTTGTTCATAGAACCGCTTTACCAATGGGATCAGGTCTCTATGAAGGAGATCAAGTTGAATACGAGATCGAAGACTCTGATCGCGGGCAACGGGCAACCAATGTAAAGAAGCTGAAAAAGTCTTAAGTATGTGGTTGTGAAACATTTACAAGAAAAATGCAATCTAAATTAAAAGTCTAGATTGTAATTATACATATAGAAATATGTAAGAAAAAATGACAGAAAAAACAACAAAAAAAAGAACAACTAAAGAAAAAAAAACAATAAGAAAATTGAGGTGATATAATAGCAACTAAATTAGAGCGGTTAAAAAAAAGGCATACAAAAAATAAAATGCAACGGAAAAAAGCAAGATGTAATTAATTTGTTTATGAAAATTAAAGAGAAGATAAAGAAGTATGGTATAAAATATATTCTGTAATGATGAATTACAAAAAACCGTTTGATGAATTAGTTAATGGTGCTAATGTAAAAATATAAAAATAAAGGGTTTTAGGACACATACTTCCAACGTTTAATGAGAAAAGTATGATTGTAAGAATATGTTTAAAGAAAGGTTAAAATATTGCAGGAAGGTGTAGAAAGAATATGGTCAGGATTGGAATTAAATATAAAAAAGTAGTTGAGTTATTTAATGAAAAAACAGGTGAAGTAGTAAGGGTAATCCGTTTCCGTAATTCAATAGCATTTAACGATTTTTTAAAAGGTTTCAGAGCAATGAGATATCCCGGTTATGGTTGGAGATATAAAGATAAAGGAAAAAAGACGGAAAACATGAACTAACCATCTCTTTATATATTAAGTTGAGAATGAAATATCACGTCAACAGAGGGAAA
Organism: Thermoplasmatales archaeon; assembly: GCA_030672305.1. Lineage (GTDB taxonomy): Archaea > Thermoplasmatota > E2 > DHVEG-1 > DHVEG-1 > SG8-52-3. Next base: position 15,637 of record DAOVGR010000078.1, read on the forward strand.
ACCTGTATTGTATCAGGATGCAAGAATAAGGCTAAAGTAAAAGGCTTGTGTATTATGTGTTATCAGAAAGGGAAAAAGAAAGGATTTTTAGGAGTTCGTGGAAAATAAATCATCATTTTTGTATTTTGCTGTGATTTTTGATATTTGCAAAAAATTATAAATATTTGAGTTTTAGCAGCTTTCATAATTATGAAAGAAGGCATAGTTGAAAAGGCTGACAAATTAGCAGGTTATACTGCATTTATACTAATTATTTTAGGTGTAATACAGATTATTTACGGTGAATATATCTCCAAAAGCATAGCCCTTACTGCAAATGGTATTGATTGTATTGGTGATGGATTTGTATCCGCTGTTGTTTGGATTGGTTTAATGTTTTTTAAGAGACCAGCTGATAAACGTTTTCATTATGGATATTACAAAATGGAAAATCTAGCTTCAGGAATAGCGGCTGTTGTAATGATTGGTCTTGCAATCTTTATTGCTTTTAGATCTTTTAATCAATTTATAAATCCACATCCAGTAGAAACACCACTAGTAGGCGCAATTATAGCATTTATTGCAGCTGTAATTGCATTAAGTCTTGGAGTTTATAAATTTAGAAAATCAAAAAAATCAAAAATGAGCTCCGTAAAACTTGAAGCATTTAATACAATTAAAGATGGAACAGCATCAGGATTAACAGTTGTTGCTTTAGTGCTTTCTTCACAAGGAATTTATATTGCAGATGGAATTGTTGGTTTAATTATTGCAATAATAATTATTACTATAGGTTTTGCTGCAATTAAAGAAAGTAGCTATATTCTTATTGATGCATGTGACGGTGAATGTGTTGATATGAGTTATAGTATAAAGCAAATCGCACAAGAATTTAAAGACGTGAAATCTGCTCATATTGTAAGATTAAGAAAATCTGGACCAATTTTTCAAGGTGAAATGGAAGTAGAAGTTTCTGATGATATGACAATCAAAGAATTCAATAAAATTAAAGAAAATGTTAATAAAAAGATTAAAGAATTATTTCCTGAAATTGAAAGAGTTACAATAACTGCAAAAATAAAAGATAGTTTAGATAATAAATAGCTAAGGTTATTTAGCTAGTTATTGCAAAATATTGTTGATTATTTTTTTATTTATTTTATAGGAAACCTTAACTATTTTATGTTAATTTTACTGCTGATGATTGAGTCAATAAAAAAGCCAGAGATTATTCTTCATGTGGGGATGCATAAAACTGGAACTACTTTTCTTCAATGGAATGTTTTTCATTTTGTTGATGCAAACTATCTCTGGCATGTTTTTTATAAATCCTGGTTAAAGGATTTATTAAAGCCAGAAAAGAAAGTTAATTATGAAAAAATAAAAAATAGACTCTCTTCAATTCTTAAAAATGATAAAATAAACATAATCTCAGAAGAAAACATTTACACTTATCAATTTTCAAAAAAAGATGATAGATTCGTCCTTCTTGATAGAATAAAAAAGGTATTTCCTGAAGCAAAAATCGTAATTGGTACTAGAAAAAAGGAAGAAAACCTTGTCTCTTGGTATGTAGAATACGTTGCAGTTGGTGGAGTTTTAGATTTTCAAGGATTTTTGGATAAGCATATGAACTTAAAAAAACTTGATTATGAGCCCTATATAAAAAAATTAATTGAATACTACGGAAAAGAAAATGTTTTTGTTTACTCGCTTGATGAGCTAAGAAAAAATCAAGATACCATAGTTAAGAATTTATGTAAATTTATAAATTTAGAACCACCAAAGAAATATCGAAAAAAACCAGCTAGAGTTGGATATGGTCCTACAGCTCTAAAAATATCGTTGTTTATCAATCGTTTTTTTAAAACTCCTGTTAATAAGAAAGGTTTAATACCTTGTTGGGGACCTGTACTTCCTCAGAATATACTTTTTCATAGTTTTATAGTTAAATTATTCCCTAAAAAGAAAATAACATTGGACTATTTGAAAAAAATGAAATTAGATTAATCTTATCAAAATATTTAGAAAAGAAAAAAAGAAAAAATTAGTAAAATATTGTTTATCCTAAATTAGACATTTTTTAAGAGCTCTAATACAAACTTATATGTTTTATCTACAGTACTAACATGTAATTGTTCCTCAGGAGAGTGTGGATATTTTAGAGTCGGGCCAATCGATATCATATCCATTCCTGGGAATTTTTCACCAATAATTCCACATTCAAGTCCAGCATGAATAGCTTCAACTTTGGGCTCTTTACCATACATATCTTGAAAAGTTTTCTTTGATAGTTTTAGAATTTTTGAATCAAGATTTGGTTTCCACCCTGGATAAGGTTTTTCTTCGGTAACCTTTGCATCTGAAAGTTCCGCAATTGCATGAATACGATTACGTAAATCCTGTAGTGATGAATTAATCGAACTTCTGGTACTGAGGTGGATCAATGCATTTTTTTCATTGAATGTAACAGATGCAAGATTAGTAGATGTTTCTACAAGATCAGGAATATCATAGCTCATCTTGTCGATACCATGTGGAAGACCATGTAAAAGATTTAAAATTTTATTTTGGGAATCTTTAGTAAGTGTTGTATTAAGTTTACTAATATCTTCTATATCCATGCTGAAATTTGGATCAATAGTTTTAATTTCTTCTAAGATATCTTTTTCTTCAGTTTTTATCACATCAATAAATTTGTTTTTATCAGCCTTTTTAACAGAAACTTTTGCATATGCTTCACGAGGTATTGCATTGTGTTTATCCCCACCTTTCATTTCTGTTATAAAAAAATCATAATCATTTGAGACTTTCCACAGCATCCTTGATAGTAGTTTTACAGCATTTCCTCGCTGTTCATGGATGTCAACACCTGAATGACCACCGCGTAAACCAGAGACTTTTATAGTAATGCTTTCCATATCTCCGTTTATTGGTTGAGTTTTAAAAGGCACTTCAATTTTTGAATCACCACCACCAGCACAACCAACAGTAATAACACCAAAATCTTCACTATCTAGATTTAGGAGTATTTTACCAGTTATCATATCTGACTTCATTGCAAAAGCACCAGTAAGACCTGTTTCCTCATCAACAGTAAATAATGCCTCAATTGGTCCTAAATTCAAAGAATTGTCTTCAAGTATCGCAAGATTCATTGCAAGACCGATACCATTATCTGCACCAAGTGTAGTACCATCAGCTGTGAGAAAATCACCCTTAAGTCTAAGTTTTATTGGATCTTTTGAGAAATCAAAAACCACATCACTATTTTTTTCACAAACCATATCCATATGACCTTGTAAAACAACAGTAGACTTATTTTCCATTCCGGAACTAGCTGTTTTAATTATAACAATATTTCCAATTTTATCTGTTTTTGATTTCAGATTTTGTTTCTTTGCAAAATCAATAATATACTCTCTTATTTTTTCCTCATTTTTTGAACATCGAGGTATTTTTCTAATTTCATCAAAATGTTTCCAAACAAGTTTAGGTTCTAAATTATCAATTACTGACATATGTTAATCCTCCCAATAATGCAGAACAGGTATTACACCATCAAATTTAAAGATTACTTGGAAAACTTTAGAAATTATTTATATAATAATCCTATATTCAGTAAATGAAACCGAGGCGATTTATTTATGGATTGGGGAATGAAAAATAGATTATCAAAGATTATTAAGCCAAAAGATGGACATACTGTTATGCTTGCAGTAGATCATGGGTATTTCATGGGTCCTACAACAGGACTTGAAAAACTTGATGAAATGGTAAACCCCCTTATCCCTTATGCTGACGTTCTTATGCCAACAAGAGGTGCATTAAGAAATTATATTCCTCCTGATACAGATATTCCAATCTGTCTCAGAGTATCTGGTGGAACTAGTATTTTAAATGAAAAAAATCTACTTCACGAAGGAATAATTGTATCAATAGAAGATGCTATTAGACTTAATGTTGCTGCTGTCGCATTTTCAATACTTGTTGGTCAGCCTTTTGAAAGAGATACACTTCTTGGTTTTACCAAAGTTATAGATGATGCTAATAGATATAATATTCCTGTTCTTGCAGTTACTGCTGTAGGTCGAGGTCTTGGTAAAGATACAAAATATCTATCACTTGCCTCCAGAATGGCTGCAGAACTAGGAGCAAGTATAGTTAAGACTTATTTCTGTCCCAATTTTGAAAAGGTAGTTGATACATGCCCAGTTCCAATAGTTATTGCGGGTGGAAAAAAAATCCCAGAAAAAGATGCAATTCAGATGGCTTATGATGCACTTCAAGCAGGGGCAATCGGTGTAGATATGGGCAGAAACATTTTCCAAAGTAGTGACCCTGTTAGTATGATTAGAGCAGTAAATGCTGTAGTTCATAAAAAATATAACCCAAAAGAAGCATATGATTTTTTCAAATCAAAGAATAAATAAATTTATATTATTATAGCCTGTTGAAAAATTCTATAAAATTAGAATTTTCAATGAATTCTTCAACAATTTAAAACATCTAAAATGATTTTAGTATCTATTTCAGGTTGAAAAATAGAACATTGCATTGTCAATGCTCTCCAATATCAACCTACTTGTTAATAAGAAATCTACAGAAGAAAGTAATTTCAGGATAAACAATACTTATGTGAATTTTCTTAGAAAGGTTTTCACACTTCGCGGTGAAAAACCACACACATGGTTGATATAACCCATCAACAGCATCCCAATAATGATAATATAAGAGTAAATCAAGACATAGTCTTTACCATAAATCCGTAGTTTTTTCAAATCCAGATATTCTTTTATTCTTGAAAAGAAACGTTCTACGCTAACTCTTTTAGCATATTTCTTTTGAAAACTTTTTGGATATCTAGGTTTAATACGTGTCTTAGACGCCTTGATAACTGGTGTAATATTGTCTCTAAAAAGTGTTTTTCTAATACTGCTGCTGTCATAGGCTTTATCAGCAGTAAAACAACGCGTTGGAAAACTGGTTCTGTATGATTTCATATTTTGATAAAGACCATGAAATTCTTTAGAGTCATGGACATTTACTTTGGTAACACTGAGTGTTACTGGTAGCTCAGTGTTTACGTCTACGGTTACATGGATTTTGTATCCATAGACATATTCTTCTTTGATATGATCCCATCCCCAACCAGCCTCAGGATCATCAAGATTTGCTTCTAGTATACTGCCATCTTGAGCTATCATATGAAGGTTTAGGAAACCTTCATCAAGTAGTTGCTGAACAACACTTTTGAAGAGTTGTTCAAAGGTTTCAACACCTATACGTTTTAGGAAATGTGAGAAACTTCCTATGTCTGGTGTTTTTTTGAATCCAAGTGTTCTCCTCCAAAACTTATCTTTTTCTAAGAATGCATGATAATCTCTATAAGAGTTCATTCTTAGGAACATGATGGTAAAAGATAGAAACATACCAATAGGTGTTAATGGTGGTCTTCCAGGTTTACCTGAAACATATTTGTACTTGCTTTTCAATACCTCTTCTGCTTCTGAAAGATTAAGACTATTTATAGTCTTTCTGAGGTTTGCCCTCCTTGTAATATTCATGAATGCATCCCAAGCATCATGAATCTTAGGAGGGCTCTTTTAATTTTTCAACAGCCTATACTAAACATTATTTAAGAATAACCTTATAAAAGAAAAGTATTATTCATGTACAAAAAAACCTTGATGATACTATGGGCCGAAGACAAACTATGATGGAAAAATATAAGCAGCAGATGAAAGCTTATAGAAGAAAAAGAATGGCAAAGGATAATACCCCATTTTTACCACCAGATGGTAATGTTTTTGTTATGGATTCACTTGATCCAACGAAAAAAATAAAAGCTGAAGTCTTAAAAACAAAAATAAAACAACATAGACCAATAGTAGAATGCTTAGCATGTCCTGTTTGTGGTAATTCTATTAGTTGGGATACAAAATGGGAAGCATTCATTTGCAATAAACATGGAAAAAAAGGAATTTATGAAATTATAACTGAATGATAAAAAGTAATACACTTTAAGTAGCTCTTATTGTATTATTGGTAGGTGGTTTAAAGATGGTTGAAGAAAAAATTGGTGTTGTTGAACATTTCTTCACAAATGTAAGTGTGGCTGCGATAAAAATTACAGATGGTGAATTAAAAGTTGGCGATACTATTCATATCGTTGGTGCGACTACAGATTTTAAACAAAAGATTGATACAATGGAGATTGATAGAACCCCTGTCGAATCTGTTAAACCTGGTGATGATGTTGGCATAAAGGTAATAGATAGGGTTCGAGAACACGATGTTGTTTACAAAGTTCCAGAGGAATAAAATATGAAGCAATTAGCTGAAGTTAGAACATTAAAAGTGAATCGATATATGATTATTGATGATGAGCCATGTAAGATTATGAGTTATTCCACCTCTAAACCAGGTAAACATGGTGAAGCAAAGGCTAGAATTGAAGCAATTGGTGTTTTTGATAGACAAAAAAGAAGTATTGTTCATCCTGTGAAGCATAAGGTTCATGTTCCATTGATTGATAAAAGAAATGCACAAGTACTTTCGTTAATGGGTGATAATGTACAGCTTATGGACATGGAAACTTATGAAACATTTGAGATGACAATTCCTGATGAATTCAAGGGTAAATTAAAACCTGGCAGTGAAATATCTTATCTTGAGGCTCTTGGTAGAAAGAAAATAACAAGGATATAAACTACTGTTTTAGGCTTATATGAAATTTCCAGATTATTTTGCAGATGCTGAATCAAATTTTAATGAAGCAAAATATGTCATTTTTGGAGTACCTTACGATGGAACCTCTTCTTTTAGGTTTAGTGCAAGTCAGGCTCCAAAAGAGATAAGGCAGGCAAGCTGGAATTTTGAAACTTTTAACTTTAGAACAGGTTTTGATCTAAAAGACGTTAGGTTTCATGATTATGGAGATCTTAATGTTAAAAATAAAACTCCTGAGAATATGATTTCAGAGGTTAAGAGGTTTGCAAGTGAGATACTTTCAAAAAATAAGTTTCCTATCGCTCTTGGTGGTGAACATTCAATAACACCAGGAATTGTTCAAGCTTTTTCAAAGGATATTGCAGTAATTTCTCTTGATGCCCATATTGATTTTCGACAAAAATATGAAAATTCTTCATATAACCATGCTTGCTCATCAAGACGTATTGTTGATCATGTTGGTATAAAAAATATAGTACTACTTGGCATTAGATCTGCTGAAAAAGAAGAATTTGTTGACGCAAAGAAATTGGGTTTGTTCTATATCGATTCTTTTGAAATTAAAGAAAATGGAATCAAGAAAGCCTTGGATAGAACAAGGGACTATCTTGGAGATAAACAGATATATCTTACATTGGATATTGATGTATTAGACCCTTCCTATGCCCCAGGTACAAGCACTCCTGAGCCTTTTGGTTTGACACCTTTTGATGTTGTTGAGTGTATTGATGCTTTTTCTTCAAATCTTATAGGATTTGATGTTGCTGAGGTATGCCCTGAGTATGATAAAGGTCAAACTGCTTTACTTGCTGCAAAATTTATAAGATATCTAATTGAGCAGATTGAATCAATAAATTAGGGGTAGCTTAATATATTGTGACTTTATTCAGCTCTGTTATGCAACTAGAAAAATTAGCAACAATAGGTTTAGCAGTTATAATAGTAGTAGCTATTTCAGGATATATTTTAGCAGACGAAAATATTCGAGATGATATTTTTGACAATCTCTTCGGTGAAGTAAAAAAAGATGATAAAATTACCCCGGTTACTGGAGCAATCACATATGGTGACAGTGCTGATGTAAATTACATTGGAAAATTTTTAAATGGTACCGTTTTTGACACAAATCTTGAGGAAGTTGCAAAGCAATGGGGATTTTATAATGAAAGTTTACCATATGAACCTGCAATGGTTTTTGTAGATCCAAATTATGAATTTTATCCACCAGAAGGATATGAAAACTATTCATCTTCTTTTATCCCTGGTTTTCTTGAGGGTCTTGTTGGTATGGAAGAAGGCGATATGGAAAATGTTACCATTCTACCTGTGGATGGATATGGAGAATGGAATGAATCAATGTCTGAGATGTTTGGAATGGGCTCATATCCTCTTGAAAGTGTAATTGAAAGCGAAATATCAGAAAATAAAACAGCATTGATTAGTAGTTTTCCAGGAATAGATTTGACAGAAGGTTCAACCTTTGACTATGGTGCGGTAGCATTTGAACAAGCAGGAGTTCTTAATGCATCAATACTAGAGGTGACAGATGATAATGTAACTTATAAGTTGACACCTGAGAATGGGTCCTCTGTTGATCTTCCATTGTTTAATTGGACTATTGTCTTTATTGTGGAAAATGATACCCATTTTACAATGCGTTCACTTATTGAGGACGGTCACATTTTCAGTATAGAAAGTTTTTATGGATCAATGCATTTTAAGGTTATTTCAGTTAACGAAACACATGCAAGACTTGCTATGAATCTTGATGCACCAGAGGTTAGATTTATTGGAGCAACTCTTGAATTTGAGCTTGAAGTTGTAAAGGTTTACAAAACATCTGCTCTGCTTGAAAGCTGAGTTTTTATCTCTTTTTCAAGTAGTTCTAAGAATTCTTCTTCTTTTCCTTTTGGAATAGTTGCTCCTGCAGCTATATCATGTCCGCCTCCGATACTATCAAGTGCAGAGGCTGCTTTTTTCATTGCTTGTGATAGATTCAGACCCTTTTCAACAAGTTCCTCTGTTCCACGTGCAGAAACTTTTACCTCTCCTTGTCCTTTATTTGCAAAGCCTATTAGGGGTAAATCACTGTTTACATCTTCTGAGTTTAGCAGCATATTTGCAATAATTCCTACGATTGTATCACGTATGCCATTACCTGCATGAAAGAACTGTAGATGCTTTCTTTTTATGATTCCTTCTTCCTTTGCAAACTGAAGTCCTACAACAAGGTTCTGTCTGTGGCCAAGTAGAAGGTTTCTTGCTTTTGCAAGCCATTTGTCTCTATCGCCGAGACAGACGTTTAGTCCTACCTCACATTTACCATATCTAGCTGTTGAATTCAAAAGTGTTGCAAATTCTTTTGAGTCATGAATCTCTGTTCCCTCTTGTTCGTTTACTAAAATATATACCTCTCCAATTATACGCTTTGTAATTTTATGGCCAAAACCTTTTGTTAGAAGTAACTGTGCAATACTTGATATTATCAGTCTTCTTTCATCTTTACATAGATCGATCCATTTTCTCCAATTATCACCATCTTTCATTGTTATTCCTAATTCCTGCAGGAAACCAACACAAGCTTGTTCTCGTCCGCTAAGACCTGGAATTATTGGATCATTTGCAAATTGTAACATCTTAAAAATTGGACGACTTTCTCTACCAAAATATCTAATGTCCATTTTTGCTTTCACAGCGTTTATTGATTCTCCATCTGAAAGAATTTCTCTGTTCATTCCTGTAAGTTTTCTGAATCTTCTATCCTGAAGATCACCACATGCTCCAACTATAGCAAGAGGCGTAAGATCCATATTCTTTCTATCAATTGCCCTTGATACAAGATATGTTACTCCAGCGCCACTAATTTCAAAACTTCCATCAAGACCAAAAAGATGAGGATTCAGATGAAATGATTTATTTGAGTTTTCTTGACAGGCATGATGATCTGTAATTATTTTACTGATTTCAGGTGTATCCGTGCTAATACTGCTTCCAAGATCAGTAAACCAAACAAGCTCATGGTTATCATTTTTTAATCGTTCAAGGATGTCACTATCTAGATCTTTAATAAATTCAATAGAACATTCCTTTCCTAATCTCTTTAGAGTTTGATAGGCAATAGTTCCTGCAGTAATACCGTCAGCATCGATATGGGTTACAATATGAATTTCTTTAGAACCATTAACAATTTTCCCTATCTTCTCCGCCCTTTTTAACAAAAAGTGCACCAACAAATTTGTATATAATTAGACTATTAAAATTTAACATACAAATTTATGACAATTTTAAAATTTTTTGTTATTATTTTTTAATTTATTTTATTTATTTAACTTAGGTGCATTATTAATGATATATAGTCACAAGGAACTAAATTTTATCAATTCCTCGGGATTATTAAAATCTTTTATCCTAATATTTAAATCTTCATCCTCGTCTGCATCACTATAACGAACACAAAGACTTGCAGCTTTCTTAATGTCACTCTTTCCTTTAATCTTCTTTAGTAATACAATTGGACTACCCACACCTATAACTTCAATTAGAATATAATTTTCATCCTGAAATTTTTCTATAATTTTATTTTCTTCTTCATTTCTTCCAACAATAACCTTTGCACCACCTTTTAATCTAAAATGTCTACCATATTTTAAAAGTTGAATATCCTCAATTGTGTCTTCTCCATGTTCAAAAGATTCCCTTATTCTTTTTGCAAAATGAGGATCTGTCAGTCGACAACCACCCGCAGGACAAGGGTAATCTTTAACTCCTAGTTTATCTGCTAGTTCAATTTGCGGGAGCCTTCTACGCCCTTGAATTGATAATAATTTTTCACGATCAATCCAGTATTCCTCCTCTGGAATTGTTGAATCTAATAATTTTGCAGAAAGAGGCCTAAGCACAAGATTCTCCAAGTCTGATTCTTGTTCAATAGTTTTCATTGCCTTTTTATATTGAGACATAGGTCTTTGATCAAGTACCTCTCCAGTAAAAATAAAACTTGCACCAATATCCTTCATGTATTTCTTTGCTTTTCGAAACATAAAAATCCTGCAATCAATACAAGGATTCATATTCTTGCCATAACCATGCTTCGGGTTCTTTATCATCTCAATATATGCATCTCCGCCAGAGATTATTTTTACAGGAACTCCAAAAAGCTCTGCAACTCGAATTGCTTCATGTCTACATCCCTTTCGGGTACAAGTGCAAAAAGGAGTAACAAAATTTAGAACACGAACATCTACACCTTGATCAATCATGAGCTTAACAGCAAGAGTACTATCTAAGCCACCAGATAGTAAACCAACAGCCTTTATACCCATATTCTTTTTCATAAGCCAATATATTTTGTATAAAGTGATTTAGCAATCTTTTTGTCATTTGTCCCAATAATAATCGTTCTACCATTTTTGAAAATATTTAGTTCATAATTAGGAATTTTAAATCTAAGTACTAATTTATGGAAATCTACCTCACCAAGTTTTTGTAATTTTTCCCCTAACTCCTCAAATGAAATCTTCACCTCATTAACTGGTGTAATTTGAACAGCACCTTTTCCACATAAAGAAATCATTGTTTCTTTTTTCTTAGCATTTAAAAACTCAAAATTATGTTTCCCACAACATACACAATCATCTCTTTTTTTAATTTTAATATTATTAAAATTATGAGGCCAAACATCATACGTTAAAAGTCCCTTGTTAATATCCTTTCCAAGAAGAATTTTTAATGCTTCGGTACTTTGAATCGAACCAATGATTCCAGGTATTGAGTTCAAAACTCCAACTGTATCACAAGTTGGTAAAGATCCAGCTTCTGGAATATCCTGGATCAGACACCTGAAACAGGGAGTTATGTGAGGGATAACATTCATGGTTATCCCATATGTTTCAATTGCTCCACCATAAATCCAGGGTATATCATGTTTAACACATGCATCATTTATTAAAAAACGAATAAGCATGTTGTCTGTACCATCTACAATCACATCCATGTTTTTAATGATTCTTTCGACATTCTTGTAGTAAACATCATCGGCAATAGGCTCAATTCTAACTTCTGAGTTAATTTTTCTTAATTTTTCAGCGATTAATTCAGCCTTTGAAGATCCTATATCATCCTCATCAAAAAGATTCTGTCTTTGTAAATTATTTAACTCAACTATATCCCTATCAACAACCTGTAAATATCCAATACCTGCTCTCACTAAGTTATTAGCAATAGTAGTTCCAAGAGCCCCACAGCCGATAATAGTTGCACTGCTTTTTCCAAGTTTTTTTTGACCTTTCTCCTGAATATTTTTTAACAATATTTGTCTACTATATCTATCATTCACAGGCATAATTGATACCTTCAACAAACTCTTTAGATCTCAAGAGTCTACAAATTCTACATATTTCTTCAATAACTATCTGTCTATTTTTTGCAGCAATTTTTTTAGTAGATAATTTAATCTCTTCTAAAATCTCGTCATCAGTTATTTCTAGTATTCCTCTCTTCCCAGATATATATCTCGATACAGCTGACTCAGTAATTCCTAACTTATCTGCAACCTCTCTTTGATTAAGATTATTATTTTCAATTAAATTTTTTGCAAATTCTTTTCTGATGATTGGCACTATATTCCATACTATGATTTCACAAGGAGTTTTCATAATTTTTCACCGTAATGTATATATAACAATTATCTGATATTTAATTCTTGCCAATTGGCAAGTTTTAATTTGGAGGAAAAAATATGTTTAAATCAACAACAGAAAGTGAAATAACTAATGCAATAGTAGGTAATTTTGCTGAAGATATGAAACAATTTGCAAGCACAGATGTTATTATTGTAGGTGGAGGACCAAGTGGACTTATGGCTGCAAGAGAATTGTCAAATAATGGAGTTAAAACATTAATAATTGAAAGAAATAACTATCTTGGTGGCGGATTTTGGATCGGTGGATACCTTATGAATACAATCACTATTCGAAATCCTGGGCAAGAAATTCTTGAAGAATTAAACATTCCATACGAACAGTTTAATGAAAATCTCTATACTACCTGTGGGCCACATGCATGCTCAAAACTTATTGCAGCAGCCTGTGATGCTGGTGTCAAATTTTTAAATATGACTAGCTTTGATGATGTTATTCTTAAAGATAATAGGGTAAAAGGAGTGGTAGTTAATTGGACTCCTGTTTCAAGTCTTCCGCGACAAATAACTTGTGTTGATCCTATAGCTCTTGAATCAAGGTTAGTTATTGATGCTACTGGACATGATGCCGTCGTTGTTAAGAAACTTGAAGAAAGAAGAGTAATTGGTAAACTTCCTGGGCATGGTAGTATGTGGGTTGAGAAATCAGAGGACCTTATTGTTGAAAAGACGAAAATGATTCATCATGGTCTTATTGTTGTTGGTATGGCGGTTTCCACAACTTATGGTTTACCTAGAATGGGACCTACATTTGGAGCTATGCTTTTTTCAGGCAAATGTGGAGGTAACCTAGCACTGGAACAGCTACGACAAACAGAACTCACGATATAGGAAGATAAAATCATATCTTCGACAAAAAGGAATTATTACTAATTAACCGACAAGACTTTAGAAGTAAAACCTAGTTTGACAAATAATTTATATATAACAAAGATTATGCGGTTTTGGGGGAGTCTGGAATAGAATTCTTATAAGGGTACATCCCATCCCAAAAATTCTTTTTTTTCCAGATTCCTCTTGTTAAAATTATAGTTTTAGAATTTATTTTTCAGACATCGATTTATATTTTTTGTACCTCTCGTTTACATCTTTATCAAGTAAACCATGAAGGCGCTTTGCTTCATCTGGGAATGTTCGAGTAAGTGAGTTATATCTTACTTCTCCCATGATGAATTCTTTTAATGTGCCATTAGGTTCTTTTGAATCAAGTTGGAAAGGATTTTTTCCTTCTTTAGCAAGTCTCGGATCGTATCTATAGAGTGGCCAGTATCCAGATTCAACAGCAAGTTTTTCTTCGTTTTGCGTCTTACCCATACCTGCACGAATACCATGGTTTATACATGGAGCATAGGCAATTATTAGTGAAGGTCCTGGATAAGATTCTGCTTCTTTTAATGCCTTCATAAATTGATTTTTATTTGCTCCTATTGCAATGGAAGTGACATAGACATAACCATATGTCATTGCCATAACCCCTAGGTCCTTTTTCTTTGTCTTTTTTCCAGATGCAGCAAATTTAGCAACTGAACCTATTGGTGTAGCCTTTGACGATTGACCTCCAGTATTTGAGTAAACCTCTGTATCAAAAACAAGTATATTGATATCTTCATTCATTGCAAGAACATGGTCAAGACCACCATATCCAATATCATATGCCCATCCATCACCACCAACTGACCAGATAGATTTTTTTGTAAGTAATATCCTTTCTTCCCAAATTTGATTTAAGATTTCTTCATTATGATTGTTCTCAAGCTGGGCTTTTATTTTATTGCCCCACTCTTTTGAACCTTCGGCATTGTCTTTGTTTTCAAGCCATCGTTCAAATGCTTCCTTAGTATCACCTGAAACCTTATTTTCATTAATTGCTAGTTTAATCAAATCTGCAAGTTTATTACGACGCTGGGTTGTACCAAGAACCATGCCAAAACCATACTCAGCATTATCCTCAAAAAGTGAATTTGCCCATGTTGGTCCATGTCCATCTTTATTAACAGTGAATGGAACTGAAGGAGCAGAGCCCCCCCAAATTGATGAGCACCCTGTTGCATTTGCAATAATCATCCTATCTCCAAAGAGCTGAGTGATTACTTTTAGATAAGGTGTTTCCCCACAACCAGCGCATGCTCCAGAAAATTCAAGCAATGGTTTCTGGAATTGAGAGCCTTTTACTGAGAATATGTCAAAATCTCCACTTCGAATTGGTATTTTTTCAAAATATTTTTGATTTGGAACTTGATTCTGTTGAGAATCAAATGATTTCATAATAAGTGCCTTTTCTTTTGATGGACAGATATCTGCACAATTACCACAACCAACACAATCTTCAGGATAAACTTGAATTCTAAACAAAAGGTCTTCTACCCCTTTTCCAACTGCTTTTTTGGCAACAAAACCTTCAGGTGCTCCTTTCAATTCCTCATCTGTTAAAAGAACTGGTCTAATTGCAGCATGTGGACAGACCATGGCACATTGGTTACATTGAATACAATGATCAATCTGCCATTCTGGAATATGAATTGCTACTCCTCTCTTCTCATATTTTGTAGTTCCAGTAGGAAAGATACCTGCTGGAGTAAATACACTAACTGGAAGTTTATCACCCTCCATTTTAACCATAGGTCGCATAACATTTTTTACAAAATCAGGTTCATCTACTTCTATTTTCTTTTCTGGTTCTAAACTTGCCCAAGAAGATGGATATGAGATTTCATTGACATTGTCAAGGGAAGCATCAACTGCTTTCCAGTTCATTTCAACAATATCTTTTCCTTTTTTTCCGTAGGTGTCTTCAATTGCTTGTTTTAGGTAAGCAATAGCATCATTTACAGGGAGAACTTTTGATAGTTTGAAAAAAACAGCTTGCATCACCATATTTATTCGACCGCTAAGACCAACATCTTCAGCAATTTTCTCTGCATCAATTGAATAGAATTTTAATTTCTTTTCAGCAATTTTTTTCTTTAAAGAATTAGGTAATTTCCTCTCCATTTCTTCAAGTTTCCAAGGAGAGTTTAAAACAAAGGTCCCATTTTCCTTTATTCCCTCAAGAAGATCATACTTATCAACATATGAATGATTATGACATGCTATATAATCAGCATCTTTTACAAGATAGGTTGATTTGATAGGAGCCTTTCCAAAACGCAAATGTGAAACTGTAATACCTGCTGATTTCTTTGCATCATATGCAAAATATCCCTGTACAAACATATCAGTTTTATCACCAATAATTTTGATTGCGTCTTTATTTGCTCCAACTGTTCCATCTCCTCCAAGTCCCCAAAATTTACACTGAACAAGTCCTTCTGGAGTTGCATCAATTTCTTCAGTTATAGGAAGAGACGTAAAGGTTACATCATCAATTATTCCGACTGTGAAATTGTTCTTTGGTTCATTCATTTTAAGATTTTCAAAAACTGCTTTTGCCATTGATGGAGTGAAATCCTTTGAACCAAGACCATACCGACCACCAACAATAAATATGTCTTTCTTTTGATGTTGATAAACAGCTGATATATCTACATATAAAGGCTCACCAAAGGATCCATTTTCCTTTGTTCTATCAAGAATCGCTATGCGTTTTACAGATTCAGGTACTGCAGCAAGGAAATGAGGTGCTGAAAAGGGTCTGAAAAGTCTTACTTTTAATAGACCAACTTTTTCTCCTTTTTTATTAAGATATTCAACTGCCTCCTCGGCTGCTTCTGCACCAGAACCCATCATAACAATTATTCCTTCTGCATCTGGTGCTCCAACATAATCAAATAGATTATATTTTCTACCAGTAAGTTTACTTACTTTTTCCATCTCTTGTTCGACAATTTTTGGTACTTCTAGATAGAACTTGTTTGCTGCTTCATTTAATTGGAAGTATATATCTGGATTCTGTGCAGTTCCTCTAAGATGCGGATTTTCAGGGTTCATTGCTCTTTCACGATGTTTTTTAATTCCATCCCAATCTACAAGTGGTGGGATATCCTCATAATTAAGCATCTCAACTTTTTGAATTTCATGCGAGCTTCTAAATCCATCAAAGAAATGAACAAATGGAATACTTGCACGAATTGTAGAAAGATGAGAAACGAGAGCAAGATCCATTATTTCTTGAATTGAACCAGACGCAAGCATTGCAAAACCAGTTGCTCGAGCAGCCATTACGTCCTGATGATCACCAAAAATAGATAGTGCTTGACCGGCTAATGCCCGGGCAGAAACATGAAAAACAACAGGCATAAGTTCCCCTGATATCTTATACATATTTGGAACCATTAGAAGTAATCCTTGGGATGCAGTAAAAGTAGAACAAAATGCACCGGTACTTAGTGCGCCATGGATTGCTCCAGCGGCGCCACCTTCTGATTGCATCTCTTGCACTCTCAAGGTTTGGCCAAAAATATTTTTTCTACCCTTTGCTGACCATTGATCTACAACTTCGCCCATTGGTGATGAAGGTGTAATTGGATAAATTGCCGCAACATCACTAAACGCGTAAGCAATATGTGCTGCAGCTGTGTTACCATCAACAGATTTTGTAATTTTTTGTTTTTTATTTTCATTTGATTTCAACTCACTAATCAAAGTATTTGACATAATATCACTCCTTAAGACAAGTAACTCGTATTAGAGTATAATAGATAAATATTTGGTATAGAGCTTGTCTGAAAAATAATTTCACAGGATCTTCCACTTCTCCCATTCTACTTTTTCAACGAACTGCAGTTATAAAAAAAATACCGTATTATGCTAATTTTGTTGTTTTTTCTTTCCACAATTTCAACAAATTGTGTGAA
>DAOVGR010000002.1 GCA_030672305.1 Thermoplasmatales archaeon
GAGGTTGTAATAAAAGCTAGAGGTCAATCTATTAGTAGAGCGGTAGACACAGCGGAGATCGTTAGAAACAGATTTGTTACAGATGCGGAAGTAACGGACATAAAAATCGGGACTGAGACCCTTCCCAGGGAGGAAGGCGGAACCATTAATGTATCTAGTATTGAAATATGTTTAACAATTAAAAAGAAGAGTAAATAGATAGGATAAGAAGTCTTAAAGATCACCCTGAAGCACGGAAACAAATACTCCGATATCTTTATATTTCGATTTATCCTATCATTTTATAAGGAGAAGTTTGTGGAGAAGTATTTTATCCTAATTCATCCTTTAAGAATTTCCTCTCCTTCACAAACTTATCCCTTCCTTAATAATCCCATTCTCTTATCTTTTTCTGTTTTTTGTTTATAATCTGAAATCAGCTTCGAAGTGAGAAAACATTTAAATTTATTTATTATATTACAATTTTAAAATTAGTAGGGAGGTAGATATGAAAAATAAAATAATAGGTATTTTAGTGTGTACGCTGTTGATAGGCTTTGGAACTATAGGTGTCGCTGACTGGGATCCTGACGATGGTCACAAGATGCATTACCCTCAGGAACCTGATCCAAATGGCTGGGATATAGACTGGGGCTATTGGTCACTGGGTGACGACTGGAAGTGCACTGAATGTGGAACAGTTACAGATATTCACTTCTGGATCTCATGGTGGAATGACGAAGAACTTGACATACCAAATATCTATATCAGCATCTGGTCGAACAACCCAGGTACAGAATATTCCATGCCTGAAAAAGAATTATGGAATAGAACATTCGACATAGATGATATAATCATTGCAGGACCATGGGAAGGTGAACAAGGCTGGTATAATCCTATTCTTGGCGAATGGGAACTCAATAACCATTTTAGATACTACCAGATAAACATCATGGAAATCGAGAAACCATTTAAACAAATAGAAGGCGAGATATACTGGCTAGTCATCAGAATGCCGTTTAATTACAATGTAATAGGATGGAAGACATCAATATCTGATCAGTTCGAGGATACTGCAGTATTTGGTTTGCCAGGGGAAGAATGGAGACCGATTTATGACCCAATTGATGGCAACAAAATGGACTTAGCTTTTGTTATTACTGGAAAACCCTCAAAACCTGATCTAACATGTAAGGGTGCGCTTACATGGAGAGAAGTAAAACCTGAATCAACTGTTACTGGAACATTTGATGTATGTAACGAAGGTGAAACCTGTTCAAAACTAAACTGGGAAATAGATCCAACAACGCCAGGTTTTGGCACATGGACATTCACTCCAGCAAGTGGAACTCTAGCAGCAGGAGATTGTGTTACAGTCACTGCAGAATGTATTGCACCACCTGATCAAAACACAGAATTCACTGGAAAAATAAAAGTATTCAACTCAGATGATCCAAGCGACTTCTGTGAAATAGATGTTTATCTTAAAACACCAAGAACAAGAAACCTACACATTCAATTATTGGAAAGACTTTTTGAACGATTCCCAACAGTATTTACCATATTCAAATACATACTAGGGCTACAATAATCTAAATCTCTCTCTTTTTTTTTATCTTATTAAATCGATTCCCAATGCTGGAAAGACTGCTAACATTGGTCAAAGCTGGTTGAAATCATTTTATCAGTTTGTTTCAGTTACATTTATATCAAAATAATATATAACATATCTATAATTTTAAGGGAGGAATGAAATAAGCATGTATAAGAAATTAGTAGGAATAGTAGTTTTTGGGCTGTTAATTACAACTGCTTTACCTGCAGTAGGGACCTTAAATGAAAAAGAGAAAACAGTAAAATTAGGATTGTGTGGCAACTCTTCAAATGAGATGAGCATTCATAATACTATGATGAATGGGGCGAAAGGTTCACTTTTTATGCAGCTGCCTAATGGTCCTGCAAATGGAGAATGGATGTCAGGAGTTAGTGATTTAGAATCTGGTTGGAAGATATATGATGACTTCTGGGAGGTTTCTGGACCAATATGTGATATTCATTGGTGGGGGCAATGTTTGAAATATACTTATGACTGGTTTAGCTATGTTCCTACAGGCATGGTATTTAATATTGAATTTTATGTTGATGATAATGGAAAACCTGGTGCTTTAGTATGTTCTTATGAAAATATTACTCCGCCAATCATTGAAACAGGGATTATGTATTCTTTTGGTGACATTAGGTATTTTGATTTATATTATTTTGAAACTGTCCTAGAACCTTGTTGTGATATGTCTGATGGATGGATTTCTATTCAAAGTACATATGTTCCTAGTGGTGGTTGGTTTATGTGGATTAACTCTGATGATGGGAATCTTAAAGTGTTACAACAAAATGAAGATGATTGGACAGAATATGATTTCGACATGTCATTTATTTTAACTGATGGTGAACCTGATGTTTCTGATTTAGAGTGTGAAGGTGAACTTCGTTGGACAGATGTTCGTCCAGGTAAAACCGTTTTTAATCATTTTCAAGTAAGAAACAATGGTGATACTGATTCAATTCTTCATTGGAAGATAGATGAAACAACAATACCTGATTGGGGTGTAGATTGGGCATTTTCACCAAATGCTAGCATTTTTACTACTGATATGGATTGGGTCACAGTCGATGTACAGGTTACTTCGCCAGATACACAAGGAAATTATTCTGGCAAAATAAAAATAATTAACGTTGAAGATGAAGATGGAGACTATTGCGAAATTGATGTATATCTGAATAATCCACGAAGTAGAACATTATATGATGCATTATTCCTAAGGTTATTTGAACGTTTTCCAAATGCATTCCCAATACTAAGGCAACTGCTTGGATTCCTTTAATCCATAATCCTTCTCCTTCTTTATTTTTTACTTTTACAGGAGAAAATAACTTGTCGGAATCTCTCTAATACGTACAAAATGTTTTGTCGGTGTATAATATATTATATGGCAAATGTAAAAATTCCTTGATTAATACTCCGTCAACAAAAATTTAGTTCCAGTAGATGCTCCCACTGTTTTTGGTTATTGTAACATTTAAATAACCACAACTGGATGTAAAATATGAGGGAGGTAGTTAAGTTCGACAAAAAAGAGTTCCCTAATTGGTAAGACTCTGATATGCTCATGTCAAAGCTATCTGCTAATTATGGAGAAATCGATGATTAATCAATTAATTTTAAGATATTTTTAAATAAGATAAAAATAATAATAAAATTGGGGAGGTAGAATACCATGATAAAATATATCTATAAAATAGGATTGGTTTTATTTGTTATATTTTTTTTAGGTGTCCACTTATCAATAGGTGATAATGTAAAAACATCAAACGTTCAAAAAGGGTCTCCCCCTATTGCTAGATTTTCCGTAAATCCACCAATTCCTGCACCATCGGAATGCGCGTCATATCGCGCAAAAAATAGCTATGATCCTGATGGATATATCGTATTATACGAATGGGATTGGAACAATGATGGCATTTATGAAGAAAATCACACAATTCCAACTGCGGTCCATGCATTTGATACGATTGGACAATACCAAGTTACTCTTAGAGTTACAGACAATGAAAGTTTAAATGGGACAAATACGAAAACAGTTATTATAGATAATGCTCCTGAAAAACCTTCAATAATAGGTCCACGGACTGGCATTCCCGATGTGGAGTATGAATTTTATATCAACGGAAGCGATCCTGATTATGACAAAATTTACTATGAATATCGTATGATTGATGATCCTTATCAATATATTCATGAAACAATTGGTCCATATCCTTCGGGGACAAATGTAACTGTTTCAATAATTTTTTATCGTGAAGGATATAAATATGTTGGAGCCAGAACCATAGACATTTATGGAAAAGCATCAGGTTGGTCAGCATTTGGAATTGATATTCCAAGAAATAAATTTGTATATAATTTAAATTTGTTAAATTTTTTAGAGAATAACCAGATTTTGAGGTGGTTTATATTAAGAATAGTATATTCTTAAAAATAAATTTATTAATCTTGATTACGATTTTAATCATTCCGATATCTTTTTCCTCAATTGGCAATGGAAATAGTTTAAATTTTTCAGATATAATGAAAAAATCTTCATCGTCTTTTAGTTCTAATAGAACATTGTATGTCGGAGGAAGCGGACCCGATAATTATACATACATACGAGATGCAGTGTACGATGCAGAACCAGGAGATACAATATTTGTATTTAGTGGAACTTATTATGAGTATAACATTGCCATTACTAAATCCATTAATCTAATTGGTGAAGATAAAAACACAACAATCGTTGATGCCCGAAAAAAAGAAGGTTCTATCTTTAATATTTATAATACAAATGGAGTAAATATCTCAAATTTTAAATTATTAAATAGTTCAAGCTCGTTAACTTATTCAAGTATAAGAATTAATTCAAATTATGTTATAATTTACAATAATATTATTTCTTCACCTAATTCTAATGGCATTTTGGTTTATGATCGTAAACATGATATCATCATAAAAAATAACGAGATTTCAAAATGTGATATTGGAATTTATTTTTATTATGAGAGTCATGATAATGAAATCCTTGACAATATAATATATGATTGTAATTACGGTATTTATCCATGCACAGCTAATTCAAAATTTATTGGTAATACAATAAGAAACAATAAATATGGATTTTTTCTAGCATTTTTTAATGATAACATTGTTAGAAATAACAGATTAGTTGATAATAGCGAGGCGGCTATGCGCCTTAGTAGCTATGTTTATAATAATTTTATTTTTGAAAATAATGTAGAGAACAACAATAAAGGTTTGCATTTGACAGTTGATGCAGATAGTCCGTATGATAATTATATTTATTTTAATAACATAACAAATAATATAGAAGGATTAAAAATTTATTCTTCGTTTGATCATTCAGTAAATAATAATCATTTCTACGGAAATAATTTTATTGGAAATAGATTGTTTAATGTACAATATATAGGAACAGTTGCTGAAAACTCATGGAATACAAATAACTTTGGTAATTACTGGGATGATTATACTGGATATGACTACAACGGTGATGGTATAGGTGATTCACCATATTTCATTAAAACAAGTAATATTGACAACTATCCATTAATGGAACCTTATTATGAAGGTTTTAATCCAAATGCACCAAATGCGCCAGATATCCAAGGATCAACTAATATAAAGATTAACGTCGTTTATCATTATTCGTTTGTAACAACAGATCCTAGTGAAGATGATATCTTTTATTATATAACTTGGGGCGACGGTACATCTGAGAATTGGATAGGGCCATATCCTTCCGGTGAAACCATTGTAATTAATCATACTTGGAATATAACAAAAACATGTTCAATTACTGCAAAAGCAAAAGATATCAATGGCTACATCGGTCCTTGGGGAACATTACGAATTATAACACCAAGAAATAGAGATACAGCAGATATTATATGGTTTCGTTGGTTCTTAGATCGTTTCCCAATACTGGGAAGACTGCTGAATCTTATAAGATAGCACTTTGTTTTATTGTCTGTTGGTTATTGTAACATTTAAATATCCATTATCTGATTAATTTATTGAGGGAGGTATCCAAGAATGGTAAAACAGAGTGGTATTTTAAGTAAATCTCTGGTAGTTGGTGTTATCCTATTGTTTCTTGGTTTAGCAATACAACCAAGTGTAGCAACCACTCAACCAGAGATAGAGATTAATGTTGAACCAAAGGATTACTTGTTTCAGACTATTATTGATATTGCTAATAATCCAGATGTTAAGGATATTCATTCCTTACTTGAAAGTTATCAAGTAATACAAAGAGAGATTACTGCTATCATTAAAGATAAAGATGGACTAAATAGATTAAAAGAGCAATTATCGGATTTGCCATGCGATTGTGAAAATGATAATACAACTCGATGGGGTTTCCCAATTCTTTGTTCTATTTTAAATGTTTTAATGATAATACCTTTGATCCTTTTTGCATTTGGTTCGTCTCTTGGGGCACTTGGTTTATGGTTTCGACTGATAGGGCTTATCGGTTATGTTATAGTTATGATAACAGTGCCTATAATTTATGCTATAATTAATGTAGGAACAATATTTGATTGTAATTGGTGGTTTATTTCTACATAATTTTATTTCTTTTTTTTAGATTCTATCATTTAAAAATCATGTGCTTATTATTTAACATAATGATGTTTCAACCAATTATTCACTTCTTGATTCCATTTACAATAATCACAATTTTTTTATAATCTTAGGAATGCTTATAAGAATTAAAATAAAAATAATGAGTGGAAAAACAAGAAACAGTATGTTATCTACATTATAACTATAATTATATAATCAGTAGTTCGGCAAGCTAGAATTTGATTAACTCAAATTTATTTTTTAGATAACAATTATTTGAATGTGTATGATATGAGTACAATTTGGGATATAGATGCACTCACCTCATACACAACTTGATATCCGCAAACATATTAA